>CAZJNX010000021.1:0-31816 GCA_964547415.1 uncultured Hyphomicrobiales bacterium | reverse complement strand
TGAACAGCTCGTCCCACATGATGTGGCCGCGGTAGGCCTCGCCGTGCCAGCCGCGGGGCGGGATGCCGACGTCCCGGTCGATCGAGTGGACCGAGGCCGTCTGCAGGAGGTGGAAGATGTGAAGGCGCAGGCGCAGTTGCGCCCCGTGGTTCGCGGTGGAGTCCACCACGATGTCGCACTGCTCCCACAGGTGCTTCCAGGCGAGGCGGTGGCGCGCCTCGAGGGCGGCGTAGCCGTCGGCCGCGCGCACGCACCGCTCCGCCTCGTGGAGCGGCTCGGCGACGGCGTGGTCCTCGGAGTTGAAGTAGGCGGCGACCTTCTCGACGCGGACGGGGCTGCCCTCCCGCGCCTCGATCTCGAAGGTGGAGACGGCCCCTTCGGGAAGGGCCTCCATGGTCGCGGGCGGCACGCCCGCCCCGTCGGTCTCCACCCGCGTGCGGGCGGCGAGGGCCACCTCCCGCCGCGCCTGCACGAAGCGGCTGCGGAGCGTCAGCACGTTGCCCTCGTCGCAGCCGCTCTCGAGGGTCTCGAGGTGGCGGCCCTCCAGCGCCCGGTAGCGCTTCACGCCCCAGTTGATCACGCTGCCGTCGATGGACGAGGAGAGCGTCATCCGCCCGGACCAGTTCTCCGGCGTCAGGGTGAGGGAGAGGGCGGCGACGTGCGGGTCGTGCATGGACACGAGCCGCCGCTCCTCCCAGCGGGTGACGCGGCCCTCGCCGTCGCGGAAGCGGTCGACCCGCACGAGGACGCCCTCGTCGATCAGCAGGTCCTGCCGGTAGTCGAGGTGCTCCACGTCGCCTGGCCGCAGCCACGGCCCGTCGCCGATGCGGAAGACGAGGGGAAGCCAGTTGGGCAGGTTGACGAGGTCCTCGTTCTCCACGTCGTGGTCGGCCACCTTCGTCACGAGGCGGTTGTAGCCGCCCGCGAGATAGGTGCCCGGGTAGTGCACGTCGTCGGCGACGGCGTTGGCGGCCGCCCCACGGGAGACCACGTAGCCGTTGCCGAGGGCGGTCAGCACCTCGCGCCGGCCTTCGTGGTCCGGCTCGCGGTCGCGGTAGGACAAGGTCCAGGCGTCTGTCATCTTCAGCCCCCGATGCAGTCGTTTCGGTCGCCCGCGATCCCGGCGAGGAGGGTCAGGAAGCGGGCGACCTCGTCCCCGCGCCCCAGCGCGTGGTCGGCGGTCGTCAGCCCCGCCGGGCCGCGGACGGCGACGGCGATGCCGCCCCGCGCGCGCACGGCGAGGAAGAGGTCCTCGTCGGCGACGGTGCCGCCGATGGCGATCGCGAGCGGGTCCCCGTCGCCGATCGCCGTCTCCGTCAGCAGCCAGTCGGCGGCGCGGCCCCGGTGCCAGTCGGTCGCCGGGCGCAAGCCCGGCCCGAGGCGCCCGTGGACGGGCGACAGGCGCGGTGCCTCGGCCGCCACCCGCTCCACCGCGCCCTCGGCGGCGGCCGCCGCCTCCGCCGGCGCGTCGGCCGTGGCGACGTCGAGGGAAAAGGCGTGGCGCTCCACCGCGACGCCGGCCAGGTCCGCCGCCTCCGCCCGCAGCCGCTCCTCGGCGGTGGCGAGGGCGGCCAGCACGGGCGCGCCGCCCGCGGGCCGGGCGAGGGTGCCGTCGGCAAGGGCGATGTCGAAGCCGTCGCTGCCCGCCGCGGCGATGCCGGGAACGCCCACCCGCTCGCCGAGGTCCACGAGGTCGCGGCCGCTGATCACCGCCACGCGGGCGACGCGCGCGAGACCGGTAAGGGCCGCGCGCGTTTCCGGCGCCAGCGCCCCGTCGGGCGGGAGGAGGCCGTCGACGGACAGGAAGACGGCGAGGGGCCGGCCCGCCGCCCGCGCCGCGATGGCCTCCCCCGCCGACAAGGCCGGGGGGAGGGTCGCCGGCCGCTTCAGTTCCCCGTCCTCCGTGAGGAACGGGGAGAGGTCGGGCGCGACGATGTCCGCCCCGCCCGCCCGCAGGCGCAGGCCGTGCCCGCCCCCCTCGACGGTCCGGTCGAGGCCGATCACGGGGAGGAAGCCGCCCGCGGCGCCCGCGGCGACGCCCGCCTCCGCGTCCTCCACGACGGCGGTGCGGGCGGGCGCCGCGCCGAGGCGCCGCGCCGTCTCGAGGAGGATCGCCGGGTCGGGCTTGCCGGGAAGGTGCCCGGCCCGCGCCACGATACCGTCGACCCGCGCGTCGAAGAGGCCGAGGAGGCCGGCCGCCGACAGGACCGCCTCGGCGTTGCGGCTCGCCGTGAACAGGCCCGTCGCGACCCCCGCCCGCCGGCAGGCGGACAGGAACGCGACCGCGTCCGGGAACACGTCGACGCCGCTCTCGAGGAGGGCGCGGAAGCGCTCGTTCTTGCGGGCCGCGATGCCGCTTTGCGTCGCGAGGGAGCGGTCGTCCGGCGCGCCCTCGGGAAGGTCGAGGCCGCGGGCGGCGAGGAAGCGGGCGATCCCGTCCGCGCGGGGCACGCCATCGACGTGTTCGAGATAGTCCTCGCGGGTGAACGGAGCCGTCGCCTCAGCGGGTGCGCCCGCGCCGGCCGCCCCGGCGAGGGCGGCGTCGAAGGTCGCCTTCCACGCCTCGAAGTGGAGGCGGGCGGTGTCGGTGACGACGCCGTCCATGTCGAGGATCACCGCCTCGATCGCGCCTTCCCCGTCGCTCGTGTGGGCCGTCGCGGTCATGCGCTCCTTTCGCGGGCCGTCGCGGATCGTCCTCGCTCGGCGCGCCACCGTGGCCGCCCCGGGCGGCGGCGGCCATGCGCTGGATCAATCCGCGGTGGCGGGGCGCGTGCCGGGGGAGGAAACGGCGCGAGGGGCGCGCGGTTGCGCGGGTCCGTCACAGGCGGTCGACGTAGGCGAGGTAGGCCTCCACGTCGAATTTTCGCTCGAGGCCGCTCGCCTTCATGGAGCGCACCTTCCCCCAGATCTCCCGCTCGGGCCAGCCGCGGTCGTGGACGCCGTAGAGCCAGCCCACGTTGGCGTAGGAGTTGGCGTCGCGCCCGTCGAGAAAGTACTTGTTGTTGAGATAGAGGGTCGTCCGGAAGGCCTCGCGGGCCGTGGCGCACCAGGTGATGATCTGCTTGCCCCAGTACATGCGCATGTAGTTGTGCAGGTAGCCCGTCTCGCGCATCTCCTTCATGGCGGCGTTGAAGTAGCGATCCGGCGTGCGGCCGGCCTCGATGTCGGCGCGGGACAGGATGGCGGGACGCGGGTCGGCCTCGTGCTCCTCCAGCGTGCGGCGGGCCCACTCGGGCAGGGCCTCGTAGCGGTCGTACCGGGGCTCGTGCTCCACGTAGTTGATGGCGAGCTCCCGCCGCACGATCATTTCCTCGAGGAACGTCTCCTTGTCGTCGCGGCCGCCGCCGTTCGAGTCCTGCAGCTTGCGCACGATCTCCACCGGCGAGATCTGCCCGAGGTGGAGGTAGGGGCTGATCTCGGAGGTAACGCGGCGGGCGATGTCGGAGCGCCCCTCGCCGTAGGCGGACAGCCGCTCCCCGAGGAAATGCGACAGGCGCCGCCGCGCCTCGCCCGTGCCGCCGGTGAAGCCCGCGACGGGCGGCACGCTCGCGTCCGTGCAGAGCCCCTCCACGAAAGCGGCGACGTCCTCGAGGCTCTCCCCGGCGGGCAGGTCGAGGGCGCGCGGGTCGCCCGCCGTGCGCTTCGGCGCGGTGGGAGAGGGGAGGGATAGAAAGTCCTCCCGCCGCCTGTTCACCTTGGGCCGGATGGTGCGGGCCGCCGTCTCGCGCTTGTCGGAGACGACGTCGACGGGCACCACCACGTCGCCCTCCACCATCTCGAGGCGCCGCCCGCTCTCCTCCGCGACGGCGCGGCGCCAGTCCTTCAGGTGGTTGAGGTAGCCGCGGTCGGTGACGAGGAGGGCCGCACCGCGGGCGAGGCGGGCGATCTCCTCGGGCGGCGAGCCCTTGAGGAGCAGGGTGGAAAGCCCCCGCTCCCGGCAGGTCCGGAACGTTTCCTTCAACCCTTCGAGCATGAACGTGAAGTGGCGGGCGTTGCCTTCCGGGTACTTCGGGTCGACCACGAAGGCGACGACGACGGGAAGGTCGAGCGCGTTGGCCTTGCGCACGGCGTGCTCGAGCGCCGGGTTGTGGTGGGCGCGCTGGGAATGCTCCATCCAGTAGAGGACGAAGCGGCCGTCCCCGTCGGGCGGAACGTCGGCGAGGACGTGGACGCGGGCTTCCTCCATGGGGCGGCTCTCCGTGGGTGGGCGCCGCCTATGGGGCTGGCGGCAAAAGGGGTTTTCTTCATGGCGGGCAGCCGGACGGGCCCGCCGACGTCGACCCGTCCCATGTAGATCGGCACGCCTTCGCGGCCACGGCGACACGTTCCTCTTCCCCTGCATCCCGTTTTTCCTGCAGGCCGATTGACAAGCGGTAAGATTGTGTTAATTGTGCGCCTGATGCACGGGAGCCACAGGCCAGCGGAAAGAGCCTGGGCTCGCGGTCGGGGCAGGCGCCACGGCGGCATCCGTTGCAGGAGGGCAACTGCCATCGGCGCTCCGGCGCCGGGGGTGAACCGCAGGAACCGGCCGCCCGTCCCTTCGGCGGTCGTGGCGGAGGTCGGCCGGCGACGGTCCGGGCGCGCGAGGCGCGCCGCGACCCGTCGTTCGGTGACGATCGTCCGTCGGCGTCGGAAGCATCCGTCATCCCCGGCGGAACGTCAGGCGCGTGTGAAGCGTTGTCCTTCCGAAGTGTCTCACTTGCTGCCCGTCGTCCGGAAGAGGTGGCGCGGTGGCATCAGGATCTTGAGCGGTCCGTTCTTGAAGAGGCGGTCTAATCTTCTTCAAGACCAAGACAGCGAAAGATCCGGCTGGACGGTTCGTCGTGGTGGTCGACCGTGGGTCATCGCCGCACGATGGTCCGGAAGGTGGCGTGACGCCGTGCCGCGCGCGATAGGGATCGCGGCCGGTGGAGCGGGAGTAGGAAGGCGCTCGTCGTTTTTGCTGACGCGCATGTGATGGAAGCGTGAAGCGGCAACGATTGCGACGGCACGGTCGAGATACTCATGTTTTGCCTGCGGGCGGCCGGCGCGGTCCTGCCGAAGCCGCGGGAAGGGCCTTCAGGGGCCCGTCAGGGATTTTCAGGCGCGTTCGAGGTGGCGTGACATGGCTGGCGTGACGGTTTTCCAGAGGTTGATGTTCGGTGCGGTGGTCGTGGCCCTGTCCGCGGCGGTGGCGACCGCCGTCGTGCCCGGGGACGACGCGCGCACCTTCGCCGACGACGAGCACATCCGCGCCCCGGTCGCCTACGAGGACGACTACCTGGCCGACGACGCCGTCGGGAAGGTGGACGTCTCGCGGATCGAGAGCGCCTCCGTCGTCACCCACGTGGAGGTGGTGGCGGGCAACCAGAAGCCCCGCATCGTCCTCCTCGATCCGGACGGCAACGTCGTCTACGAGAGCGACCCCACCACCAACACCACCGTCCTCGCCAAGGACGTGATCATCCCCTCGGTCACGGTCCGCGAGACGGAGGACGCGGTCGCCGAGCTGCGTGTCGTGACGGCCGCCAAGCCCGTCGCGGCGCCGGTGGAACTCCAGGAGGCGCTGACGGCGGAGTTGAACGAGCCGGAGGGCATGTTCTACCGCGAGGATCTGTGACGGGCGGCGGGCACCCGCCCGCCGTGCACACGCGCCGACGGGATCGACGAAGGCCGGGTTCGCCCGGCCTTTTTCGTTCCTCGCGCCATGTCCGCCGGGAGGCGCCGGATGCGGCGGTCAGCCGCGCGGGAAGTCGAGGTTCATGTTGCGGTAGCGGTCCGGGTCGTCCTGCCAGCGCTCGCGCACCTTCACGAACAGGATGAGGTGGACCGGCCGCTCGATCATCCCGGCGATCTCGCCGCGGGCGGCCATGGAGATCGCCTTCAGGTTCGCCCCGCCCTTGCCGATGATGATGCGTTTGTGGCTGTCCCGCTCGGTGATGATGGTCTGCTCGATCCGGACCGACCCGTCCCGGTGCTCGGTCCAGGCCTCCGTCTCCACCGTGAGGCCGTAGGGCAGCTCCTGGTGGAGGCGGCGCATGAGGTGCTCGCGCGTCACCTCCGCAGCGAGCTGGCGCAGCGGCAGGTCAGACACCTGATCCTCCGGATAGAGCCACGGGCCTTCGGGCATCCGCGCGGCGAAGGCGTCCATCAGCTCGTCGAGCCCGATGTCCTTCACGGCCGAGACCATGAACGTCTCCTCGAACGGGACGATGGCGTTGAGCCGCGCCGCGAGCTCGAGGAGCAGCGGCTTCTTCACCGTGTCCACCTTGGTGAGGACGAGGAGCTTCGGCGAGCGGATGTCCCGGCAGCGCTCCACCAGCGCCTCGACGTGCTCGTCCACGCCCCGCTTGGCGTCCACGAGGACGGCGACCGCGTCCGCCTCCCGCGCGTTCATCCAGGCGATGTCCACCATCGCCCGTTCCAGCCGCTTCTTCGGGTCGAACACGCCGGGCATGTCGACGAGGACCACCTGGGCCGGGCCGTGGAGGGCGATGCCCCGCACGATCGACCGCGTCGTCTGCACCTTGTGGGTGACGATGGAGACCTTCGCCCCGACGAGCGCATTGACGAGGGTGGACTTGCCCGCGTTCGGCGCCCCGACGAGGGCGACGAAGCCGCAGCGGGTCGGCCCTTCGCCGCCCCCGCCTCCGTCTTCGCCCGCCGTGTCCGTCCCGTCCGGCTCCGTCATCGCCTCGCCCCGTTTCGCGCGTCGTTCCCCTGATAGCACGTCGTCCCGCGCCGCGCGCCGGGCGCCGCGCGCCGGGCGGACCACGGCGAGGCGGGACGCCCGTCAGGCGAACGGGTCCGCGAGGGTGCCGCCGGCCGCGACGAGGAGGCCGCTCGCCTCGCTCGCCATGCCGGAGCCGTCGACCGCGCGGGCGATGATCCCGCACTCGCCCGGCGCGGGCGCGTGGCCGACGGCGAGGCCGGCGCCCGGTCTCTGTGAGTTCACGGTAAGCCTCGGCGCAAGAAAAGCGATGATCGGGGAGCGGGCCGTGCGGCTGGCGGCCCTTTCATGTCGAGCCGCCAGCACGAGATTTCATCTCGGCACGACGATTGGCCAGTATGAACAACCGCGTTGATTGTCCCTCATGATTTGCTGCCGGTCCGGTGCGGCGGGGGGACGCCGCGGCTGCCTGGCGAGCTGGTTGACGGATCTCAATGCGGCGGCGACGGCCCGGCCCATCCTCGACGTCCACGGAAGCGAAGCGGGCGGCGATGGACGGGAACCGTCACGGACACGAGGCCGGCGAGGCCGCAGGGCGGGACCGCGTGATCCCGGCCGCCGCCCTCGACGGGCTCGTCGCGGCGTTGAGGGCGCGGGACTTCGCGGTGATGGCCCCCGTCATCCGGGACGGTGCCATCGACATCGCCGGGATCGAGACGGCGGCCGCGCTCCCCCTCGGCGTGGGCGACGAGCAGGCGCCGGGCCGCTACCGCCTCGTGGAGACGGGCGAGGAGCGCCACTTCGCCTTCAACGCCGGTGCCGCCTCCTTTAAAGGGCTCCTCCACCCGCCCGAGCGGCGCGTCTTCCACGTGGAGGAAGGGGAGGCGGGCCTGCGCGTCGTCTCGGACGAGGACGGGCCCCCCCGGCCGATGGCCTTCTTCGGGGTGCGCGCCTGCGATCTCGCGGCCATCGCCGTCCTCGACACCGTGCTTTCGGGCGACCTCGCCTACCGCCGCCACCGGGCGGGCCTCGCCATCGTGGCCGTCGAATGCGCGACGACCGCCGCCACCTGCTTCTGCGCGTCCATGGGAACCGGGCCGGCCGTGTCGGCGGGCTTCGACCTCGCCCTCACCGAGATCGACGACGGCGCGGGCGGCGGCCCCGAGCGCTTCCTCGCCCGCCCGGGCTCCGCCCTCGGCGAGGAGCTCCTCGCCGCCGTGGAGGGACGGGCCGCGGGCGCGGCGGACCGGGAGCGGGCGGCGGAAACCCTCGCGCGGACGGAGGCGGCGATGGGCCGCCGCCTCGACACGCGCGGGCTGAAGGAGGGGATCGCCGCGGCCGCCGGGAGCCCGCACTGGGAAAGGGTGGCCGAGCGCTGCCTCACCTGCGCCAACTGCACGATGGTCTGCCCGACCTGCTACTGCACGGGCTTTCGCGATGCGGCCGACCTCGACGGCAGCCACGCCGAGCGCTGGCGCCACTGGGACTCCTGCTTCACGCTGGACTTCACCTTCGCCATGGGCGGGCCCGTCCGCCAGTCGGGCGCGGCGCGCTACCGCCAGTGGCTCACCCACAAGCTGTCCACCTGGGTCGACCAGTTCGGCACCTTCGGGTGCGTCGGCTGCGGGCGCTGCATCGCCTGGTGCCCGGTCGGGATCGACATCGTGGAGGAGGCGACGACCCTCCTCGAGGAGGCCTGAGCCATGGTCCAGCCCCGCCCGCTCGCCACCCTTCTCGCCGACCACCCGGTCCTTTCCGGCATGGACGGGACGGTCCTCGAGCTCCTGTCGGGCTGCGCCCGCAACGAGGCCTTCTCGGACGGCACCCTCCTCGTGCGCGAGGGCGCGCCGACGGACCGCTTCTACCTCCTGCGCGCGGGCCGCGTGGCGCTCGAGGCGGTGGTCCCGGGCCGCGGGCGGACCGTCGTCCAGACGCTCTCGCCCGGCGACTTCGTGGGACAGGCCTGGCTCGTCCCCCCCTACGCCGGCGACTTCGACGCCCGCGCCGTCGGCACCGTCCGCGCCATCGGCTTCGACGCGGCGTGCCTGCGCGGCAAGTGCGAGGAGAACCCCGCCATCGGCTACGCGCTCCTGAAGCGCTTCGTGCCCGCCCTCGTGGAGCGGCTGAAGGCCGTGCGCCTCCAGTCCCTCGACCTTTACGCGCCGCCCGCCGCGCCGCCCCGCGAGCTCATCTGATGGACGCGGCCGCCGCCAGCGACACCCTCGCCCCGCGCCCCATGCCGGTGCTGTGGACGCGGGCGGAGACGGAGGGCGTCGCGACCCTCGCCCTCGACGCGGGGGCGGACGGGTTCGCCTTCGCGCCGGGGCAGTTCGTCATGCTCTCCCGCTTCGCGGTCGGCGAGGTGGCGATCAGCATTTCCGGCGGCGGCGGGCGGGGCGAGCCGCTCCTCCTCACCGTGCGGGCGGTCGGCGCCGTCACGCGGCGGATCGTGGAGGCGGCGCCGGGCACCGTCCTCGGCGTGCGCGGGCCGTTCGGGATCGGCTGGCCGGTCACGCGCGCCGCGGGCGGCGACCTCCTGGTGATGGCGGGCGGGCTCGGCCTCGCGCCCTCGCGCGCCGCGATCATGGCCGGGCTGTCCGACCCCGCCGTCCGCCGCGTGATCGTCCTCCACGGGGCGCGGGAGCCCTCGGCCATCGCCTTCCGCGAGGACCTCGCCCGCTGGCGGACCGGAACGCGCGCGGACGTGCGCCTCACCGTCGACGTCGCCGGGCCCGGGTGGACCGGGGAGGTGGGCCTCATCACCCAGCTCCTCGGCGCCCTCGACCTCGACCCGGCGGTGACGGTCGCCCTCGTGTGCGGGCCGGAGGTGATGATGCGCTTTTCCGCCCGCATGCTGGTGGAGCGCGGCGTCCCGCCGGAGCGGATCGCCCTGTCCGTCGAGCGCAACATGGAATGCGGCGTGGGCCTTTGCGGCCGCTGCCAGCTCGGGCCGTTCATCGTGTGCCGGGACGGGCCGGTCCTGACCTGGGACCGCCTCGCCGGCCCGCTCGCCGTGGAGGAGCTGTGAGATGGCGACACCCCGCCCGCGCCTCGCCGTCCTGAAGTTCGCCTCCTGCGACGGCTGCCAGCTCTCCCTCCTCGACCTCGAGGACGAGCTCCTCGAGATCGCGGACGCGGTGGAGATCGCCGACTTCCCCGAAGCCTCGTCCGCGCGCGGCGAGGGGCCGTTCGACCTCACCCTCGTGGAGGGATCCATCTGCGTGCCCGAGGACCTTCGGCGCGTGCGGGCCGTGCGGGAGGAGACGCGCTTCCTCGTCACCATCGGCGCGTGCGCGACGGCGGGCGGCATCCAGGCCCTGCGCAACGCCGCCGACCACGCGGCGTTCGTCGCCGCCGTCTACCCGCGGCCGGAGTACGTGGAAAGCCTCGCCACCTCCACGCCCATCGCCGCCCACGTCCCGGTCGACTTCGAGCTCCGCGGCTGCCCCATCGACAAGGGCCAGCTCCTCGAGACCATCGCCGCCTTCCTCGCCGGGCGGCGGCCCCACGTCCCGCGCTCGTCCGTCTGCCTCGAGTGCAAGCGCGCCGGCATTCCCTGCGTGATGGTCGCCCACGGCACGCCCTGCCTCGGACCCGTCACCCAGGCGGGCTGCGGGGCCCTGTGCCCTGCCTGCGACCGGGGCTGCTACGGCTGCTTCGGCCCCATGGAGACGCCCAACACGCCCGCCCTGTCCGCCTGGTGGCGGGGCCTCGGCGAGGACGACCGCTCCATCGCCCGCGCCTTCTCCACCTTCAACTGCAACGCCCCCGCCTTCCGCGAGGCGGCGCGGCGCGAGGGCGGCGGGGGCGAGCGGTGAGCGAGGGCACGCGGACCATCACGGTCGATTACCTCGCCCGCGTGGAAGGGGAGGGGGCGCTCCACCTCGTGGTGCGGGACGGGCGGGTGGAGCGGGCGAGCCTTTCCATCTTCGAGGCGCCGCGCTTCTTCGAGGCCTTGCTCGTCGGGCGGGACGCGCGGGAGGCGGTGGACATCACCGCCCGCATCTGCGGCATCTGCCCGGTCGCCTATCAGCTCTCCGGCACCGCCGCCATCGAGGACGCCTGGGGCGTCACCGTCCCGCCGGAGGTGACCGCGCTGCGCCGCCTGTTGCTCGCCGGGGAGTGGATCGGCAGCCACGCCCTCCACGTCCACATGCTCCACGCGCCCGACTTCCTCGGCTACCCGGACGCCATGGCGATGGCCCGGGACCACCCCGACGCCGTCCGCCGCGGCCTGAAGCTGAAGCAGTACGGCAACGCGATCATGGCCCTCCTCGGCGGGCGCGAGATCCATCCGGTGAACCTGCGCGTCGGCGGCTTCTGGCGGGCGCCCTCCCGGGCGCGGATCGCAGACCTTTCGGCGCGCGCCGCATGGGCGGTCGAGGCGGCGGAAGCGACGGTGGACTGGGTCGCGGGCCTCGACTTCCCGGCCTTCGAGCGGGACTACCGCTTCCTCGCCGTCGCGGACGGGGCGTCCTACCCGCTCGCGCCCGGGCCCGTCGCCTCCACCGTGGGCGACCCGGTGCCCCCGTCCCGCTTCGAGGAGGTCGTGGAGGAGATCCACGCCCCCCACTCGACCGCGCTCCACGCCGTCCTCGTCGGCCACGGCGCCTACATGACGGGTCCGCAGGCGCGCTTCGCGCTCGCCGGGCGGCACCTGTCGCCGCTCGCGACGGCGGCCGCGGCCCGCGCGGGGCTCGCCGCGCGGCCGGCCAACCCGTTCCGGTCCATCCTCGTGCGGGCGGTGGAGATCCTGCACGCGGCGGAGGAGGCGCTCGCCCTGATCGAGGGCTACGTGCCGCCCGACCCGCCGGCCGTGCCCGTAGAGCCGCGGGCGGCGACGGGCCACGGCGTCATCGAGGCGCCGCGCGGGCTCCTCTACCAGCGCTACCGGACGGCGGCGGACGGGACGGTGGAGGCGGCGCGGATCGTGCCCCCGACGGCCCAGAACCAGCGGGCGATCGAGGCGGACCTCGCGGACGTGGCGGGCCTTTCCCTCGACCTTCCCGACGAGGCGCTGCGCGCCCGCTGCGAGCAGGCGATTCGCAACTACGACCCGTGCATCTCCTGCGCGACCCACTTCCTCAGCCTGTCGGTCGACCGGGGGTGAGGCGGGCGCCCGTCCTCCTCCTCGGCCTCGGCAATCCGGACCGGCGGGACGACGGGGTGGGCCCGGCCGTCCTCGCCGTCCTCGCCGGCCGCCTGCCGCCGGACGTGGAGGCGCTTTCCGGCGCACGGGACGTGGCGGCCCTCGTGGAGGCGATGGCCGGGCGCACGGGCCTCGTGGCGGTGGACGCGGCCCTCGGCGGCGGCCTTGCCCCGGGCGCGCTGCGCCTCCTCGACCCGGACGCAGCGCCCCTTGCCGCGCCCCGGCCGGACCCGTCGGGCCACGCCTTCGGCCTCCTCGAGGCGCTCGGCCTGTCGGACGCCCTCGGGGAGCGGCCCGCGCGGGTGCGGATCCTCGCCGTCGGCGCGGCGGACCTTTCCCACGGGCGGGGCCTCGCGCCGCCGGTCGCCGCCGTCGTCGGGGAGGCCGCGGCGGCGGCGCTCGCCGCGATCGAGGCGGTCAGGGAAGGGCGCCCCGCGCGAGCGCCATGAAGGGCTGCGGCCACAGTCCGCCGAGGAGGAGGAGGCCGCCCGAGACGGCGAGCACCGCCGCCTCCGCGGCGCCGGCCGCGGGCGCCGTCGTCTCCCCCTCCTCCCGCGGCAGGAAGAGGGTCGCGACGAAGCGGAAATAATAGAAGAAGCCGAGCGCCGAGCCCGCCGCCGCCACCGCGAGGAGCCCGTACGCGCCCGCCCCCGCGAGCGCGGTGAACAGGTACACCTTGCCGATGAAGCCCGCGACCGGCGGCAGCCCGGCGAGGGACACGAGGGAAAGGGCGAGCACGCCCCCGACGAGCGGCCGGGAAAAGCCGAGGCCCTTGAGGTCCTGAAGGGACGGATCGCGGCCGAGGAGCGCCGCCGCGCACAGCGCCGCCACCAGCGCCGGCGCGTAGGCGAGGAGGTAGAAGAGCGCCGCCTCCGGGGCGATTGCCGCGCCCGAGCCGAGGATCGCGGCCACGTAGCCCGTGTGGGCGACGGAGGAGTGGCCGAGCATGCGCTTCAGCGAGGTCTGCCTGAGGGCGATCAGGTTGCCGAGCAGGATCGAGGCCGCCCCCGCGAGGGCGAGCGCCGCCGGCAGCACCGCGCCCCCCGCCGCCTCCGCCGACAGGCGCAACAGCACGATGGCAACGGCCACCTTGGTGGCGACGCCCGCGATCGCCGCCGCCCCGGCGGGCGCGCCCTGGAAGACGTCCGGCGTCCACAGGTGGAAGGGCACCAGCGAGAACTTGAAGCCGAGGGCGGCGAACAGGAGGGCGGTGCCGACGGCCGCGAGCGCACCCTCGGCGGCGAAGGCGGGCAGCGCGAGCGACCCGGTGGCGGCGAACGCGAAGGCGATCCCGAGGAGGAGGCTCGCCGCCGCCGCGCCCCCCGTCACGAAATACTTGTAGCCAGCCTCGAGGCCTGCCCGGTCGAGGGGAAAGGCGAACAGGGCGATGAGGGCGAGGCTCGCGATCTCGAGGCCGAGAAAAAGGCTCGCCCCGTGGACGGCGGCCGCGAGCGTCGCCGCTCCGACGGTGGCGAGGACGGCGAGGGCGGGTCCCTCCCGCGCCCCCGCCCGGGCCGGCAGGAAGGCGAGGACGGCAAGGCCCGTCAGCACCGACAGGAGCGCGCCGAGGCGGGCGGGCGCGTCGTCCGCGAGGAGGGCGGTGGCGGGCGCGGGCGGGTCGCCGTGGCGCTCGAGGATGAGGATGAGCGCGATCAGGAGCCCGAAGGCCGCCGCCCCCCGCACCGTGCGCCCGCCCGCGAACGGGGCGAGGAGCATCGCCACGACGGCCGTGAGCCCGACCACCGCGAGCGGCGCGAGGGAGGCGAGATTGCCGTAATCCATGGCTCAGCGGGCGCCGAGGGGGGCGAGCGCGGCGTCGACCGCCGGCGTCAGCCACACGATGAGGACCTGGGGGAAGAGGCCGCCGATGAGCGTGCCGGCGGCGAGGACGGCGAGCGGCAGGAGCTCGCGCGGGGCGAGGTCCGTCTCGATGCGCACGCGCTTCGGCTCGCCGAACACGATGCCGCGCAGGAGCCGCGTCGCGTAGACGACGGAGACGACGAGGGAGACGAGGGCGATCGCCGCCCACACCCAGTTCACCTGGAACATGCCGGTGATGACGAGGGCCTCGCCGAGGAAGTTGGCCGTTCCCGGCATGGCGAGGGCGGCCGAGAAGAAGACGGCGAAGGCGGTGGCGAAGCCCGGCACCGTGCGCTGCAGGCCGCCGAGCTCTCTGAGGTCCCGCGTGCCCGTGCGGTCCTGCACCGCGCCGATGAGGAGGAACAGGGCCGAGGCGCTGAAGGCGTGGGCGATCATCTCCACCCCGGCGCCCATCAGCGCGAAGTGGACGCCGCCGCAAACGCCCATCAGCACGATGCTCATGTGGGCGATGGAGGTGTAGGCGACGAGCCGCTTGGCGTCGTTCTGCCCGCAGGCGAGGAGCGCCCCGTAGACGACGCCGAACGCCCCGAGCGCCATCCCGAACGGCGCCACCGTGACGAGGGCGTCCGGAAAGAGCATGGGCGGAAAGCGGAAGAGCCCGTAGGCGCCGGTCTTGAGGAGGAGGCCCGCGAGCAGGATCGAGCCCGCCGTCGGCGCCTGGGTGTGGGCGTCGGGCAGCCAGGCGTGGAAGGGCGGGGCAGGCAGCTTCACCATGAAGGCGAGGGCGAAGCCGAGGAGCAGCCACAGCTGCGCCCCCTCCGGCACGCCCGCCGCCTCGAAGGCGAAGGCGTCGAAGGTGACCTCGGGCGCGTGGGCCCCCATCCAGAAGACGGCCGCCAGCAGGCCGAGCCCCGCCGCCGCGTTGAAGATCAGGAACTTGATCGCCGCCGCCTGCCGGTCCCCGTGCCCCCAGATGGCGATCAGGAGGAAGCTCGGCACCAGCATCGCCTCCCAGAAGAAGGCGAAGACGAGGAGGTCGAAGGACAGGAACACCCCGTTGGAGGCGGCGACCGTCCAGCACAGCGTGGCGTGGAAGAGTCCGGAGTGCTTGCGGATGTTCCAGGACACGAACACGCAGATGAGCCCGAGACCCGCCGACAGGGCGAGGAGGACGGCCGACAGCCCGTCCATGGCGAGGATGATGGAGATGCCGAAGGCCGGCGCCCAGTCGGCCCGGAAGAAGGCGAGCCAGCGCCCCTCCTCGCCGAGCAGGACGGCGAAGAACAGGATCAGCAGCGTCACCGCCATGACGGCGGCCGTCGCCCAGCGCTCCCGGTCCGGCCCCGCCCGCGCCGCCGCGATGGCGAGGAAGCCGCCGAGGAACGGGATGAGGACGAGCGCGGTCAGCGCCATGCGGCCACCCATGCGGTGAGGAGGAGGAGGACGGCGCCCGCGGCGAGGGCGAGCGCGTAGTCGCGCACCCTGCCGGTCTGGAGGCGGCGGGCGCGGGCGGAGAGGGCGCCTGCAAGGCCCGCCGAGCCCATGAACAGCCGGTCGAGCCGGTCGGGCAGGAACGGGGCGACGACGGCGTTCTTGAGACGCACGGCCGCCATGACGAAGAGGGTCCCGACCGGGTCGGGGACGGGGCCGGTGGCGCCCGTGAGGCGGGCGACGAGGCGGCCGTAGGGATGGGTTGGGCGGCCTGCCGGCTCTTCCGGCCGGTTCGCCTCCGCGCCGGTGACGCGCGCCACGAGCCGCCGGTATGGCCGCACCAGGAGGACGTGGTAACGCGCGTCCATGCGCAGTCCCGCCCGCAGGTGGCGGGCATGGAAGATCGCCGTCGACAGGCGCTCCGACACCGTGAAGGCGTAGGCGAGGACGATGCCGAGGATCGCCGCCGACGCCCCGACGATCTCGGTGAACAGGAGCGGATGCTCCGGATGCCCGCCGAGGAAGCGCACGATGGGCTCCACGAGGAGCCCGCCCGCGAGCGACAGGACCGCGAGGAAGACGAGGGGGACGACGGTCGCCGGCCCCTCGTGGCTCGCCTCGTCGCCGGTGTCGTGGTGGGGCGGCACGTGGGGCTCGGGTAGGTCGTCCCGGTCGAGGGCCGCGGTGAAGACGGGGCGGAAGGCGTAGGCGCCGGTCAGAACCGCCGCCGCGACCGCGAGCGCCCACAGGAGGATGCCGAAGACGCCGTCGGAGAAGGCGGCCGACAGCACCGCCTCCTTCGACCACCAGCCCGCCGTCACGATCGGAAGCCCCGCGAGGGAGGCCGCGCCCGCCGCGAAGGTCCAGAAGGCGACCGGCGTGCGCTTGCGCGCGCCCGCGAGGGCGGCGATCGCGGTGTCGCCGTGGGCGGCGTGGGCCATGGCGGCCGCGGCCATGAACAGGAGCGACTTGAAGGCGGCGTGGACCACGAAGTGGGCGACCGCCACCTCCGGCGCGCCGACGCCGACGGCGAGCACCATGAGCCCGATCTGGCTGATCGAGGAGTAGGCGAGGAGGCGCTTGGTGTCCGTCTGCGCGACGGCGCAGGTGGCGCCGAAGGCGGCCGTCGCCACCCCGAAGACGGCCATGGCCGCCGACACGCCCGGCGTCGTGGCGAACACGGGCGCGAAGCGGGCGAGCAGGAACGCGCCCGCCGCCACCATGGTGGCCGAGTGGAGGAGGGCGGAGACGGGCGTCGGCCCGGCCATCGCCGTCGGCAGCCAGGTCTGGAAGGGGAGCTGGGCGCTCTTGCCGAGGGCGCCGACGAGGAGGAGGGCGGCGATCAGCGCCCGCCGCGGCCCCTCCATGGCCGCGCCCGTCGGGATCAGCGTGTCGAGGCGGATGGTGCCGGCCTCGAGGAACAGGAGGAGGAGGCCCGCCAGCAGCGCCGCGTCCGCGATCCGCGTGATGACGAAGGCCTTGCGTCCCGCCGCCACCGCCCGCGGCTCGGTCACGTAGTAGGCGATGAGGAAGAAGCTGCACAGCCCCATGAGCTCCCACCCGAGAAACAGCGACACCGAGTCGGCCGCGAGCACGACCGCGAGCATCCCCGCGAGGAAGAGGTTCATGAGGGCGAAGAAGCGGCGCAGGTCCGCCGTCGAGGCGTCGGCCATGTAGTCGACCGAGTAGACGAGGACGGCCGCCCCCACGACGGTGACGGTGACGCCCGCCACCGCCGACAGCGGGTCGAGGCCGACCGCGAGCGCCACCTCCGCCTCGCCGACGACGAGGGTGAAGATCGGCGCCACCAGCGCCGTGCACGCCCCGGAGAAGCAGGCGATCACGAGGGCGCCGAGGAGGATCGCGGGCAGGACGCCCGCCGCCACGCTCATGGCGATCACCGCGCGCCGGTCGAGGCGCGCCGGGTCGAGCGCCAGCATGAGGAAGGCGGCGAGCGGGGGCATCGGCACGAGGAGGAGGAGGTACTGCACGCTCTCAGCCCCTCAGCCCGCTGGCGTCGTCGCTGTCGCCCGAGCCCGTGACGCGGCGCAGGGCGAGGTAGAGGGCGAGGCCGAGGCCCACCTCCGCGGCGGCGAGCGCCAGGATGAGGACGAACATCGCCTGCCCCGCGGCGAGGCCGTGGAAGGCGCCCGCCGCCACGAAGGCGAGGGCGGGGCCGGTCAGCATCATCTCGAGGGACAGGAGCTGGAACAGGATCGTCCGCCGCGACAGGAGGCCGAACAGGCCCGTCGCGAAGAGGGCCGCGGCGACGACGAGGAGGGCGTGGAAGGCGGCCGTGCTCAATTCCGGTCCTCCCCGCGGATGCCGCGGTGGCGGCCGAGGTGGCGCACGCCGACGAGGGCGGCGAGGAGGAGGAGGGAGGCGAGCTCCGTCGCCACCGCCCACGGCCCGAACAGGAGAAGGCCGAGGTCCGTCGCCGTCGGCGGGTCGGCGGCGGCGGCGGGCGCGCCGTCTCCCGTCAGCGCCGCCGCAAGGACGGCGAGGACCGCGAGCGCCGAGATCGCCGCGGGCGCCTTCCAGGCGGCGGCGAGCTGCCGCCGTTCCGTCTCGAGGGCGGCCTCGGAGGCGTCCACCGTCATCACCACGAACACGAAGACGGCGACGACCGCCCCCGCGTAGACGAGGATCTGCAGCGCCCCCGCGAAGGAGGCGGCGAGGGCGAAGAAGGCCGCGCCGAGCGAGACGAGCGCGGCGACGAGGTACATGAGGGCGTGCACCACGCTCGGCCGCGTGACGGCGAGGAGGACGGCGCCGAGGGCGAGGGCGCCCGCGAGGATGGCCGCGAGCGCGCTCACGGGGACAGGTCCTTCAGGTCCGTCGGCGGGGCCTCGTTCTCCGCCTCGCCCTTGTCCTTGCCCGCGATCGCCTTGCCGGCGACGGACCAGTAGCGGTAGCCCGCGTGCTTGCCCTCGCCCGCGATGAGGAGGTCCTCCTTCTCGTAGACGAGCGCGTCGCGCCGGTACTCGGCGATCTCGAAGTCGGGCGTGAGCTGGATCGCGTAGGTGGGGCAGGCCTCCTCGCAGTAGCCGCAGAAGATGCAGCGGGCGAAGTTGATCCGGAAGGTGTCCGGGTACCAGCGGCCGTCCTCGGTCTCGGCCTTGACGACGTCGATGCAGTCGACCGGGCAGGCGACCGCGCACAGGTTGCAGGCGACGCACCGCTCCGTCCCGTCCGGGTCCCGCGTGAGTACGATGCGAGCGCGGTAGCGGGCCGGCAGGTCCGGCTTCTCCTCCGGGTAGCGGCGAGTCTGCGTCCTCGCGCCGATCATCCGCCCGACGCGCAGGAGGGATTCCACGATGCCCTTCATGGCGCCCCCGCGACGACGACGGCACCGGTGAGAAACAGGTTGAGGAGGGCGATCGGCAGCGCCCACTTCCAGGCGAAGGCGACGACCTGGTCGTAGCGCGGCCGCGGCAGGACCGCCCGCATCCAGATGAACAGGAGCGCGATCGCCCCGGTCTTGAGGCCGAACCAGACCGGGCCGGGCAGGAACGCGGGTCCCAGCCAGCCGCCGAGGAAGAGCGTGGTCGCGAGCGCGGCGACGAGCAGGATCGCGAGGTATTCGCCGAGGTAGAAGAGCGCGAAGCTCATGCCGGAATACTCCGTCATGAAGCCGGCCACGATGTCGTTCTCCGATTCGGGAAGGTCGAAGGGCAGGCGGTGGGCCGCCGCGATGCCCGCCACGAAAAACAGGGCGGCGCCGACGGGCTGGGTGACGACGAACCACAGCCCCTCCTGGGCCTCCACGATGCGGGTCATGGCGAAGCCCCCCGACAGCATGACGACGCCCATGAGGGACAGGCCGAGGAACGCCTCCATCGCCAGCATCTGGGCGGCGGCGCGCAGGCCGCCGAGGATGGCGTAGCGGTTGCGCGAGGCCCAGGCGCCGAGGACGAGGGCGTAGACGGTGAGCGCCAGCATGGCGAGGACGAACACGACCCCCATGTCGAGGTCGGAGACGGCCGTCCCCGGGCCGATCGCCACGACGCCGAAGCCCGCGAGGACGGGGACGGCGGCGACCGCGGGGGCGAGGCGGAACATCGCCCGATCGGCGCCCTCGGGCGCGGCGTCCTCCTTGGTGACGAGCTTCACCGTGTCGGCGATCCACTGGAAGAAGCCGGCCGGACCCACCCGGTTCGGCCCGAGCCGCTCCTGCAGAAAGCCGAGGAGGCGCCGCTCCACCCAGGTGAAGACGCCCGCCGCCACCAAGAGCGCCCCGAGGAGCGCCACCGACAGGACGACGACGGCGAGGAGGGAGAGGAGCCCGCTCATGGCACCCGCTCCGGCCGCACCCGCCGCGCGGGCCCCCGCGGCAGCAGCCCCGTCCCGATGGCGAGGTGCCCGCGGGGGATGCGCTCGTCGAGGCGGACCGGGGCCACGGCCTGTCCGATCCGCGGCCGGTCGCCCGGGGCGAGGCCGAGGGCGGCGGCGTCGTCCGGGTGGAGGGTGAGGGCGGGCGGCGGGGCCCGCTCGGCGAGGAGGGGGCTCGCCCGGTCCGTCTCCCCCGCCCCGAACGGGTCGTGGGCGGCGAGGGACAGGAGGCCGTCCGCGTCGCCCTCGCCCGGCGGGTCGTCGGCGGCGGGCGGTGTGGAGGCGACGCCGGGGGCGAGGAGGCGCACGCCCGGGTCGCCGCCGGCGAGGGGGCCGCCGGGCGTTGCCTCGAAGCGGTAGACGGCGCTCGCCGAGTGAAGGTGCGGGACCTCGTAGCCGACGAGGAGGGCGGGGGGCGGCATCCGCCCCCGCGCGCCTTCCATGGAGAAGGCGAGGGGTGAGTCCGGGTCCGGCGCGCTGCCGGGGGCGACCCGGCCCGCCTCGTCGGACGCGGTGCGGCCGGAGAAGGGGCGCGGCGCGCGGGCGACGGCGCCGAGGGGCGTGCGGAAGGCTGCGCCCGGGGCGGCGTCGGCGGCGCCCGCGAGGGCCGGCAGGTCCGCCGCCATGGCGGCGAGCACGTGGTCGAGCCGTTCCCATCCGAAGGGCGCCGGCGCGAGCGCGGCGATCTGCCGCCAGGCGGCGGGCGGCCCGTCCGGCACGGCGGCGAAGAAGCGCTGCGCCCGGCCCTCGTGGTTGACGAAGGTGCCGGCGGCTTCCGCGATGCTCGCGACGGGCAGGGCGACATGGGCCCGCTCGGTGGTCCGCGTCGCGATCGCGTCGAGGGCGACCACGGTGCGGGCAGCCGCGAACAGCCGCTCCACGAGGGCCGCGTCCGCCCGCTCGAACAGGTTATTCTCGATAATAACGGCGGTCGCCGCCTCGCCCGCCTCGAGCCGCGCGACGGCGCCTTCGAGCCCGTCCGCCCCGGTGAGGGCGAGGCCGATCGCGTTCGCCTCGGCGGGGAAGAGGGCGATCATCGCCTTGTCGCCGAGGGCCGCCGCCACCTCGGCCGCCGCCTCGACGGTCGCCGCATGGCACTGGCCGCTGCCGGCGACGACGAGGGGGGCGGCCGCCCGCGACAGGGCGTCCGCCGCCGCCCGCGCCTCGTCCGGCGCGTCCTCGCCCCGGAGCGCGGCGGCGACGGCCCGGCCGAAGGCGGCGATCCCGTCCGGCGGACGGAGGACGACCGCCGTCGCCACCGCCTCCAGCGGGTCGGGCACGGAGGCGGCGAGGATGAACGGCGTGGGCCGCCCCTCGCCCGCGTATCGCACGGCGTTGTCGAGCCAGGACGGCACGCCCTTTTCCGCGGCGAGGGCGCGGGCGGCGTTCCGCGCCGTCTGGCGGAGGGCGAGGGCGGCGCGGGGGGCGGTCCCGGTGAGGTCCTCGCCGAGGACGAGGACGGCGTCGGCGCGCTCCATGTCCGACAGGGTGGCGATCCGCCCCGGGCCGGCCGACAGGATCGCCGCCATGCGGCGGTGAAGCCGCGCCTGCCCGTCCGTCACGCCCGCGAAGAACCGGTCCGGCCCCACGAGGCGGCGGAGTGCGAAATTGCCCTCCAGCGAGGCGCGGGGCGAGCCGATCCCGACGGCCCCTTCCGCGATCGCCGCCCGCGCCGCGGCGACGGCGTCGGCCTCGTCCGCCCCCGCACCGTCCACGAGGGGCGCGACGAGGCGGGCGGAGGAGGAGACGAACAGCGGCCCGAAGCGGCCGCGGTCGCACAGGAAGTGGCCGTTGATCGCGCCGTGGTAGCGGTTCTGGACGCGGCGGACGACGCCGTGCCGCTCCGCGAGGAACAGGTTGCAGCCGACCGAGCAGTGGGGGCAGACGGACGGGCTCGCCATCATGTCCCACTTGCGGGCGTAGCCGCGGGACCAGCCGCGGTCGTTGAAGACGCCGGTGGGGCAGACCTCGGCGAGGTTGCCCGCGAACGGGCTCTCCAGCACCCCGTCCTCGGCGCGGCCGAAATAGACGCGGTCGTGGGCGCCGAACACGTCGAGGTCCCGCCCGCCCGCGTAGCCGCGATAGAAGCGGGTGCAGCGGTAGCAGGCGATGCAGCGGTTCATCTCGTGGGTGAGGAGGGGCCCGAGCCACTGGTTGCGGTGGGTGCGCTTGGAAAAACGGTAGCGGCGGCGGTGGTGGCCGACGAGGACCGTCATGTCCTGCAGGTGGCACGCGCCCCCCTCCTCGCAGACCGCGCAGTCGTGGGGGTGGTTCGCCATCAGCCACTCGATGACGCGGGCGCGGAAGGTGGCGGCCTCCCCGTCGGCCACCGCGACCCGCTGGCCCTCGGCGGCCGGGACCATGCAGGCCATGTCGATGCGGCCCGCCGCGTCGTCCGGCCCGTCGTGGACGCGCACCGCGCACAGGCGGCACGCCCCGACCGAGCCGAGCGCCCCGTGCCAGCAGAAGTGCGGCAGGTCGATCCCCTCCGACAGGCAGGTCGTCAGGAGGTCCCGCCCCTCCTCGACGAGGTGCTCGCGCCCGTCGATGGCGATGCGCACCCTCATGCCCGCCCCCCGTTCACCGGGCAGCCGCCGCGCTCCACGTGGGCGTGGAAGAGATCGCCGAAGCGGGCAAGGCCCGTGGCGAGCGGGTTCATGGCGCCCGCCATCAGGTCGCAGAAGGTGCGCCCGCGCGGACCGGTCATGGCGGCGGTCTCCTTCAGGACCTGAAGGTCCTCCTCGGTGCCCGTCCCCGCCTCGAGAGCATCGAGGATCCGTGCGACCCAGGGCAGCCCGTCCCGGCAGGGGGTGCACCAGCCGCAGCTCTCGCGGGCGTAGAAGCGCTCGTGGCGGGCGATGACGGCGACGGGGCAGACCGTCTCGTCGAGGACGATGAGGGTGCCCGTCCCGAAATGGCTGCCCGCCTTCGCGCAGTGGCCGAAGTCGAGGGGCATGTCGAGGTGCTCCGGCCCCAGGAAGCCGGACGAGCCCGCGCCGGGCTGGAAGGCGAGGAGGCGGCCGTTGCCCGAGACCCCGCCCGCCCGCTCGATGAGCTCGGCCGCGGTGGTGCCCATCGGTGCCTCGATCACCCGCGGGCTGTGGACGCGGCCCGAGACCGCGTAGACCTTCGTGCCGCCCTCCTCGGTGCGGGAGAGGGCGCGGAACCAGTTGGGCCCGTTCGCCACGATGTGGCCGACGTTGGAGACCGTCTCGGCGTTGTTGACGAGGGTCGGGCGGCCCCACAGCCCAGCCTGGGCGGGAAAGGGCGGGCGCTTGCGCGGCACGGGCCGCTTTCCCTCGAGCGCCTCGATGAGGGCCGTCTCCTCCCCCACGATGTAGCGCCCCGCGCTGGCGTGGACGCGCATCGACAGCGAAAAGCCGGAACCCAGGATGTCCCGGCCCAGAAGCCCCGCGTCCTCGGCCTCGGCGATCGCCCGGGTCACCGCGGCGATGGCGGGGCGGTAGGCGTCGCGGATGAGGACGATCGCCTCCGTCGCGCCGACGGCGTAGGCGGTGACGACGGCGCCCTCCACGAGCTGGTGGGGCAGGGCCTCCATCAGGATGCGGTCCTTGAAGGCGCCGGGCTCCATCTCGTCGCCGTTGACGACGAGGTAGGTGGGCCCGTCCCCCGGCGCCTCGCCCGGCCGCGGCACGAAGCGCCACTTGCGGGCGGCCGGAAAGCCCGCCCCGCCGCGGCCGTTGAGCCGGGCGTTCTCCACCGTGTCCACCACCTCGGCCGGGCTCATGCGCAAGAGCGCGCGCTCCACCGCCTCGTAGCCGCCGAGGGCGCGCCACTCGCCGAGGGTGTGGGGGGTGCGGTCCGCCCGGGCGCGGCCGGTGAGCGGGGTCCCGGTCATCGCCCGCTCCCGCCGAGGAGGGCGTCGAGGTCGTCCGGGCGGAGCGGGCCGGCGAGGGTGCGGTCGCGCCCGACGGCGGCGGCGGGCGCCCGGTCGCACGCGCCCAGGCACGCGACCGCGATCAGCGTCACCCGCCCGTCCGCCGTCGTCTCGCCGAAGCCGATGCCGAGCCGCTCGGCGAGGGCGTCGCGCACCGCCTCGCCGCCGTTCATGTAGCAGCTCGCCCCGTCGCACAGGAGGATCAGCCTCTCGCCCACCGGCTTGCGGAAGATCAGGCTGTAGAAGGTGGCGATGTCGTCGAGCTCGGCCGTCGTCACGCCGAGAACCGCCGCCGCCTCGGCGAGGTGTTCGTCCGACACCCAGCCGTGCGCCTGCTGGATCATGCGCAGGGCCTCCAGCATCGCCGGGCGCGGGCCGCCGTGGTGGTGGACGGCCTCGCGGATCTCGTGGACGAGCGCGTCGGAGAGGCTCATCGGTCGACGTCCGACATGACGTAGTCCATGCTGCCGAGGTGGGCGACGAGGTCCGCCACCGTCATGCCCGGGGCGATGGCGGGGATCATCTGCAGGTGGGCGAAGGACGGACTGCGGATGCGGGTGCGGTAGCTTCTCGCCTCGCCGTCCGAGACGATGGCATACTGGGCGAGACCGCGCTGGCCCTCGATCTGCCCGGTCGCCTCGCCGGCCGGCACCACCGGACCCCAGCTCACGTTGACGAAGTGGTGGATCAGCGTCTCGATATCGTGGAGCGTGCGCTCCTTCGGCGGCGGCGTCGTCAGCGGGTGGTCCGCCTTCACCGGGCCCGCCGGCATGTTCTCGAGGCACTGGCGGATGATCCTCAGCGACTGGCGCATCTCCTCCGCGCGGATCCACGTCCGGTCGAAGCAGTCGCCGCGGGTGCCGAGGGGCACGTCGAACGCGAAGTTCTCGTAGCCCGAGTAGGGCCGGAGCTTGCGCCAGTCGAGGTCGTAGCCCGTGGCGCGCAGCTGCGGCCCCGTGGTGCCCCACTCGAGGGCGGTCCGCGCGTCGTATTCGCCGACGCCGACGGTGCGGATCCGGAAGAGCTCGGAGCGCAGCACCATCCCCTCGTACTCGTCGAGGCGCGTGGGCATCCAGTCGAGGAACTCGCGCACGAGGTCGTCCCAGCCGCGGGGCAGGTCCATGGCGACGCCGCCGATGCGGAACCAGCCCGGGTGCATTCGCGCGCCGGTGATCGTCTCGAGGACGCGGTAGCTCTTCTCCCGGTCCGTGAACATGTAGAACACCGGAGACATGGCGCCGACGTCCTGGGCCATCGTCCCGTAGAACAGGAGATGGCTCATGATGCGGTAGAACTCGCACAGCATCACGCGGATGACCTGCGCGCGTTCGGGCACCTTCATCCTGCACAGCCGCTCCACCGCGAGGAGGTACGGCAACTCGTGGGTGACGCCGCCCAGATAGTCGATCCGGTCGCAGTAGGGGATGAAACCGTGCCAGGTCTGCCGCTCGGCCATCTTCTCCGCGCCGCGGTGATGGTAGCCGATGTCGGGAAAGGCCCAGACCACCTCCTCCCCGTCGAGGCCGAGGAGGATGCGGAAGACGCCGTGGGTCGCGGGGTGGTGGGGCCCGAAGTTGAGGACCATCATCTCCACCCCGTCCCGCTCCGTCGGCAGGCCGAGGGCGGCGGGGTCGAGGCGCATGGCCGCCTCCTCGGCCGCGAAGCTCTCCGGGCTCATGCGGTAGGGCGGGCGCTCGGTGGCGCGGGCGTAATGGGTCTTGAGGAGGGGGTGGCCCTCCCAGGAGGGCGACATGAGGATGCGGCTGAGCCCCGTGCGCCCGGTGAAGGCGACGCCGAACATGTCGAACGCCTCGCGCTCGTACCAGTCCGCGTTGGGATAGACGCCGGTGATGCTGGGCACGGCCGGCGCGTCCGCCTCGCAGGCGACCTTGAGGCGCACGTCGAGGTTGCGCTCGGGCGAGACGAGGTGGCTCGCCACGGTGATGCCCGACGGCGGGCCGCCGCTCCCCGTCCCCCGCGCCGTCTCGTCGATGGCCCACAGGTCGGCGAGCAGCGGGAAGGGGCGCTCGATCTCCTCCTTCAGGAAGCGGTGGACGGCCGGCGAGACGGACGGGGCGATCCACAGGACCGGGAAGGGCTCGGCCGTCTCCTGCCGGGCGAGGACGGCCTCGCCGAAGCGGCGGCGGAGCGCGTCCACCACCGCCTCGCCGGCGGCCGCGCGGGGGGCGTCTACGACGGCGCTCATGGCGTGTCCGGGTCCTTCAGGCGCCTCGCGGCCGTGCGCCCGGCGCGCAGGGCATCGCGCCGCCGCGGCGGGTCGAAGGGCACGGGGGCGCCCCCGTCCATGACAAGGCCGAGGGGGCGGCGCTCGGCCCCCACCTTCGCCTGGAGGAGGACGAGGGCGTCGAGCACCTGCTCGGGCCGCGGCGGGCAGCCGGGGATGTAGACGTCGACCGGCAGGAAGCTGTCGACGCCCTGGACGACGGAATAGACGTCGTACATGCCGCCCGAGTTGGCGCAGGCGCCCATGGAGATCACCCAGCGGGGCGCGCGCATCTGCTCGTAGAGGCGCTTCAGGGGCACGGCCATCTTGGTGAAGACGGTGCCCGACACGATGAGGAGGTCGGCCTGGCGGGGCGTCGCCCGGATCACCTCGGCGCCGAAGCGGGCCTGGTCGAACACGGGCGTCAGGGTGGAGACCATCTCCACGTAGCAGCACGACAGGCCGAAGTTGAACGGCCACAGGCTGTTCTTGCGCGACCAGGCGACGAGGTCGTCGAGGCGGGCGAACAGCTGGCCCCGCGCCATCGCCTCGTGGGGGTCGCCGGCCTTTCCGGGCCGCTCCAGCCGGACGTTCACGGCGCCTTCTCCCGGCCCGGGCGGCGCGCGCCGACGTCGAGCGCCCCGTCCGCCCACAGGTAGGCGATCGCCGCGATCAGGATGGCGATGAAGATGCCGGCCGACACGAGGCCCGGGACGCCCGCCTCCGGCGCGGCGACGGCCCACGCGAACAGGATCGCCGCCTCCACGTCGAAGATCACGAAGAAGGCCGCCACGAGGAAATAGGAGACCGGCACGGGCCGGGAGGGCGCGGCGACGCCGGCCGCGCCGCTCTCGTAGATGCCGAAGCCCGCCCCCGGTGGCCGCCGCTCCTGGAGGAACGCGGCGACGGCGAGGACGGCCGCGACCACCGCCATGGCGAGCGCGATGTGAACCGCGAGCGCCACGCGCGGGTCGATCCCTGCCGCGAGCGAGAACATCGTCGAGGTCTCCCTTCGGCCCCGGCCGCCGTTCCCTTCAGGCGGGATGCGTCCCGCCGGGGTCGCCGCGGACCATCGACAGTGCGTCCCCGCGCCGCCTTGACCTAGCGCAAAGTGTCGCGCCGGGGAATATGGTCCCTCGGCGGGTTGGCGCGGCGCCCGCCAGCGGGAAGGGTCGCACGCGGCGAAGGTTCCAAGGCGGCGGCCGCGTGGCGATGCACAGACCCGCCGCCCTGGCGCGGCAGGCGGCTCACGGCGCGGATCGCCTTGGCCCCGCGGCGGGATCCGCGGGGCCGGGGCCGGCGGTCAGACGGTGAGGAGGCCGCGGACGTCGCCGGAGGCGAGGGCCGTCCGGTCGCCCGCGGAGACGATCTCGCCCCGCTCCATCGCGGCGAAGCGGTCGGCGAGTTCCGCGGCGAAGTCGAAATACTGCTCCACGAGGAGGATCGCCATGTCGCCGCCCTCGCGCAGGCGCACGATGGCGCGGCCGATGTCGCGGATGATGGAGGGCTGGATGCCCTCGGTCGGCTCGTCGAGGACGAGGAGGCGCGGGCGGGTGACGAGGGCGCGGCCGATGGCGAGCTGCTGCTGCTGCCCGCCTGACAGGTCCCCGCCGCGCCGGCCGAGCATGTCCGACAGCACCGGAAACAGCTCGAACACGAGGTCGGGGACGGCGCGCCCGGCGCGGGGGAGGGCGGCGAAACCCGTCTCGAGGTTCTCCTTCACCGTGAGGAGGGGGAAGATCTCCCGCCCCTGGGGCACGTAGGCGATGCCCCGCCGCGCCCGGTCGAACGGCTTCATGCGGGTGATGTCCTCGCCCGCGAGCACGATGCGCCCGCCCGCCACCGGGTGCTGGCCCGTGACGGCGCGCAGGAGGCTCGTCTTGCCGACGCCGTTGCGGCCGAGCACGCACGTGACCTCGCCGGGCCGCGCCTCGAGGCTGACGCCCCTCAGGATCGTGGCTGCGCCGTAGCGCAGGGTGACGTTCTCCACCGACAGCATCACTCAGCGCCCGAGATAGACTTCGACGACCCGCGGGTCCGCGCTCACGTGGTCGATGGACCCCTCGGCGAGCACCGACCCCTCGTGCAGGACCGTCACCTTCACGCCGAGCGCGCGGACGAACTCCATGTCGTGCTCCACGACGATCACCGTGTGGTCGCGGGCGATCTCCTTCAGGAGGTCGGCCGTCTTCATCGTTTCGGCGTCGGTCATGCCCGCGACGGGCTCGTCCACGAGGAGGAGCTTCGGGTCCTGGGCGAGCAGCATCCCGATCTCGAGCCACTGCTTCTGGCCGTGGGAGAGGCTGGCGGCGAGGACGTCCCGGTGGCCGGCAAGGCCGATGAGGCCGAGGATCTCCTCGATCCGCCCCGCCTCGTCCGGGCGGGCCCGGTTCAGGAGGCTCGCGAAGACGCTCCGGTCCCCCGCGATCGACAGGGACAGGTTGTCGAGGACGGTGTGGCTCTCGAAGACGGTGGGCTTCTGGAACTTGCGGCCGATGCCGAGGCTCGCGATCGCCGCCTCGTCGTGGCGGGTGAGGTCCACCTCGCCGTCGAACAGGACCGTCCCCGCGTCCGGCCGCGTCTTGCCGGTCACGATGTCCATCATGGTGGTCTTGCCCGCACCGTTGGGGCCGATGATCGCCCGCATCTCCCCCTTCTCGACGGCGAGCGACAGGTTGTTGATCGCCTTGAACCCGTCGAAGGAGACGGACACGCCGTCGAGGTAGAGGAGGCTCCCGGTGAGGTGGGGGGGGCCGCGGCGGGCCTCGGCGGCGACGGCGTCCATGGCACTCACTCCGCCGCGCGGGCCACGGGCGCCTCGTCCGGCACCGGGGTGGCGCGGTCCCCGTCCCCGGCGGCGGCCGAGCGGCGGCGGCGCCAGTCGGCGAGCTGGCGGGGCAGGCCCATGATGCCCCGGGGCAGGAACAGGGTGACGAACACGAACAGGGCCCCGAGGGCGAACAGCCAGATCTCCGGCATCGCGCTCGTGAACCAGGTCTTGCCCATGTTGACGACGACCGCCCCGATGACGGGCCCCACCAGGGTGCCCCGCCCGCCGACCGCCACCCACACGACGGCCTCGATGGAGTTGGCCGGCGCGAACTCGCCCGGGTTGATGATGCCCACCTGCGGCACGTAGAGGGCGCCCGCCACGCCGGCCATCATGGCCGAGACGGTCCACACGAAGAGCTTGTAGTGCTCCACCCGGTAGCCGATGAAGCGGGTGCGGCTCTCCGCGTCGCGGATCGACACGAGCACCTTGCCGAGCCGCGAGTTCACGATCCGCGCCGACAGGACGACGGCGCCCGCCAGCAGGAGCGCCGTGGCGGCGAACAGGCCCGCCCGCGTCGCCGGCGCCTGGATGTCGAAGCCGAGGATGTCCTTGAAGTCGGTGAGGCCGTTGTTGCCGCCGAAGCCCATCTCGTTGCGGAAGAAGGCGAGCATGAGCGCGTAGGTCATCGCCTGGGTGATGATCGACAGGTAAACGCCCGTCACGCGGCTGCGGAAGGCGAACCAGCCGAACACGAAGGCGAGGAGCCCCGGCACGAGGAGCACCATGAGGGCGGCGAACCAGAACATGTCGACGCCGTGCCAGTACCAGGGCAGGCTGTCGTAGTTGAGAAAGACCATGAAATCGGGCAGCACTGGGTGGCCGTAGACGCCCCGCTCGCCGATCTGGCGCATCAGGTACATGCCCATGACGTAGCCGCCCAGCGCGAAGATGGCGCCGTGGCCGAGCGACAGGATCCCGCAGTAGCCCCAGACGAGGCCGATGGACAGCGCCAGCATCGCGAAGGCGAGGTACTTGCCCGAGAGCGACAGGGCGAAGGTGGGCACGAACAGCGGGTGGTCGGCGGGCAGCGCCAGCGCGCACACCGGGACGGCGACGGCCAGCACCACGAGGACGACGACGAGGAGCCAGGTGGTGCCGTCCATCAGCCGCGGGCGGGGGAGGGAAGGGGGCGCAGTCATTGCTCCACCGCCCGGCCCTTGAGGGCGAACAGGCCCCGCGGACGCTTCTGGATGAACAGGATGATGAAGACGAGGATCGCGATCTTGGCGAGCACCGCCCCGGTCCACGGCTCGATGAACTTGTTGACGACGCCGAGGGTCATCGCCCCCGCGAGGGTGCCCCACAGGTTCCCCACCCCCCCGAACACGACCACCATGAAGCTGTCGACGATGTAGCTCTGCCCGAGGTTGGGGCTCACGTTGTCGATCTGGGAAAGCGCCACCCCGGCGATCCCCGCGATGCCCGAGCCGAGGCCGAAGGTCATGGCGTCCACGAAGGACGGGCGCACGCCCATGGAGCTCGCCATCGCCCGGTTCTGCGTGACGGCCCGCATCTGGAGGCCGAGCATCGTGTAGCGCAGCACCGCGATCAGCATCAGGAAGACGATCAGCGCCCCGACCACGATCCACAGGCGGTTGTAGGTGATCGTCATCTGCCCGAGCTCGAAGGCGCCCGACATCCAGGACGGGTTCGACACCTCCCGGTTGGTCGGCCCGAAGATGGAGCGGACGGCCTGCTGCAGGATGAGCGAGATGCCCCAGGTGGCGAGCAGCGTCTCGAGCGGGCGCCCGTAGAGCCACTGGATGACCGTGCGCTCGATGAGGACGCCGACCGCCCCCGCCACCAGGAAGGCCAGCGGCAGCGCCACCACGAGGGACAGGTCGAGGAGGCCGGGAAAGAAGGCGCGCATCACCTCCTGCACGACGAAGGTCGTGTAGGCGCCGAGCATCACCATCTCGCCGTGGGCCATGTTGATGACCCCCATCACGCCGAAGGTGATGGCAAGGCCGATGGCCGCGAGCAACAGGACCGAGCCCAGCGAGATGCCGAACCACACGTTCTGGGCAAGGCCCCACAGTTCGAGGTTCCGCTCGACGGCCTCTGCGGCGGCCGTCGCCTCGGCGGCGGCCGGTCCGTCTTGGCCGCGGGCGAAGGCGAGGAGCTCGGACAGGGCCGCCCGGTCGCCCCGCTCGCGCAGGGTCTCGATGGCCGCCGACAGGGCGGCCGGGTCGTCCGAGCCTTCCAGCACCGCGACGGCCCGCGCCTGCCGCATGAGGCGGGCGATGCCCTCGTCCGTCTCCGCCTCGATCGCCCGGTCGAGGAGGGGGATGCCGTCCGGGTTCGGCTGCTCGAACAGGGAGACGGCGGCCGCGCGGCGGGTGGCCGCGTCCGGGCTCATCAGGGTGAGGCCGCCCACGAGGCCGTCGATGTGGCGGCGCAGGCGGTTGTTGACGCGGACGCGGTCGAGGGCGCGGCGGGAGAGGTTGCCGACGACCTCGAGGGTGTAGGGGTCGAGGGCGTCCATGGTGCGGCCGGCCGCGTCGCGGGTGACGACGATCTCGCCCGTGTCCTCGCGCACGGCGAGGTCGCCGTTGCGCAGCGCCTCGAGGATCGGGGCGGCGCGCGGGTCGCCGGTGGCGGCGATCTCGTCGATCACCGCGAGGCGGTCGCGGAAGTTGCCCTCCGGCAGGCGGTCCACGAGGTCCTTCAGGGCGTCCGCGTGGGCGGGCGCGAGGAGCGCGAGCGTGACGACGAGAAGGGCGAGGAGCCGACGCATCTTTGGCCTTCGGTGGGGCGTGTCGGACGGGCGGCCCGCCGGCGGCGCGCGCCGGCGGGCGTTGGTTCAGGCGTGCCGGCTCAGTAGCTCTGGCCGCTGCAGGTGCCGGTCTCCACGTTGAAGTTCCCGCAGGACAGCGGGGCCCGCCAGTCCGCGATCAGGTTCTTCGAGTCGGGAAGGAAGTCGGACCAGGCATCGCCCGCGACGGTGCCCGGCGTCTCCCAGACGATCTCGTACTGGCCGTCGTCCTGGATCTCGCCGATCAGCACCGGCTTGGTGATGTGGTGGTTCGGCATCATGGCGGCGTAGCCGCCGGTGAGGTTCGGCACGACGACGCCGATCATGGCGTCGATCACCGCGTCCGGATCGGTCGTGCCGGCCTTCTCCACCGCCTCGACCCACATGTTGAAGCCGATGTAGTGGGCTTCCATCGGGTCGTTCGTGACGCGGGTGTCGTCGCCGATGAAGGCGTGCCAGTCCTCGATGAATTCCTCGTTCGCCTCGCTGTCGACGCTCATGAAGTAGTTCCACGCCGACAGGTGGCCGACGAGCGGCTCGGTGTCGATGCCCGCGAGCTCCTCCTCGCCCACGGAGAAGGCGACGACCGGGATGTCGAAGGCCTCGATGCCCTGGTTGGCGAGTTCCTTGTAGAACGGCACGTTGGCATCGCCGTTGATGGTCGAGACCACCGCCGTGCGCTTGCCGGCCGAGCCGAACTCCTTGATTTCCGCCACGATCGACT
>CAZJNX010000020.1:22668-32273 GCA_964547415.1 uncultured Hyphomicrobiales bacterium | reverse complement strand
TGCGCGAGAACTATCTCGCGTTCGCCCGGGCGATGCCGGACACCCGCATCTTCTATGCCGTGAAGGCCAACCCGGCGCCGGAGATCCTGGCGCTGCTCGCCGAGCTCGGCTCCTCGTTCGACTGCGCCTCCGTCGCCGAGATCGACATGGCGCTCGGCGCGGGCGCGACGCCGGACCGGGTCTCCTTCGGCAACACCATCAAGAAGGAGCGGGACATCGCGGCCGCCCGGGCGCGCGGCATCGACCTCTACGCGATCGACTGCGAGGCCGAGGCCGACAAGATCGCCCGCGCCGCGCCGGGGGCGCGGGTGTTCTGCCGCATCCTGTGCGACGGCGAGAACGCCGAGTGGCCGCTGTCGAGGAAGTTCGGCTGCGCGCCGGAGATGGCGGTCGACGTGCTGGAGCACGCCCGCGCCGCCGGCCTCGAGCCAGTCGGCGTGTCCTTCCACGTCGGCTCGCAGCAGTCCAACCCGGCGGCCTGGGACGGGGCGCTCGAGAGCGCGGCCTTCATCTTCAACGAGATGGAGCGGCGCGGCGTCGAGCTCACGATGGTCAACCTCGGCGGCGGCTTCGCGGCGCGGTACCTGAAGGAGATCCCGTCGGCGGAGGCCTACGGCCGGGCGATCGACGAGGCGCTGCGCCGCCACTTCGGCAACCGTCTGCCGGAGACGATCATCGAGCCGGGCCGCGGCATGGTCGGCGACGCGGGCGTCATCAAGTCGGAGGTCGTGCTCATCTCGAGGAAGAGCGCGGACGACGACGTGCGCTGGGTGTACCTCGACATCGGCAAGTTCGGCGGCCTCGGCGAGACGATGGACGAGGCGATCCGCTACCCGATCGCCACCCCGCGGGACGACGCGGAGACGGCGCCGTGCGTGCTCGCCGGCCCCACCTGCGATTCCGTGGACGTCCTCTACGAGAAGACGCCCTATCCGCTGCCGATCACGCTTCAGATCGGCGACGAGATCCTGATCGGCGGGACGGGCGCCTACACGACCACCTATGCGTCGGTCGCCTTCAACGGCTTCCCGCCGCTGAGGTCCTACGTGATCTAGATCATGGTCGCGCCCTCCGGGGCGCGCCAGTCTCGACACCGTCCGGGGCGCGCCGCGGAAGCGGCGACGACCGGCCCGGCGCGGCGACCCATCGCCAGCGCCGGCCGCGAGCGCACGCGGCGCGCCCCCTTCCTCCCCATCGTTTCCCGAAAGGATCGGGTCCATGGTCTTCCTGCGCGAGGAAGCGCCGGCGGACATCGCCGCGCGCGCCGCCCTTCTCGACCGCGCCTTCGCCGGCGACGGCGGGCCGAAGCCCTCCGACCGCGTGCGCGCCGGCCGTCTGCCGGCCGCCGGCCTGTCCCTCGTCGCCGAGGACGGGGCTGGCCGCCTCGTCGGCTCCGTGCGCCTGTGGCACGTCTCGGCGGGGGGCGTTCCGGCGCTCCTCCTCGGCCCGCTCGCGGTCGACCCCGCGGCCCAGGGCCGGGGCATCGGCGCTATGCTCATGCGCCGCGTCCTCAACCGGGCTGGCGCGACCGGCCATGGGGCTGTCGTCCTCGTGGGCGATCCGGCCTACTACGCCCGCTTCGGCTTCTCGGCCGGCCACACCGCCCGCCTCTTCCTCGACCCGCGGGTCGATGCCCGCCGTTTCCTGGGGCTCGAGCTGGTCCCGGGTGCGCTCGCGCGCGCCGCCGGCGAGGTCGTGGGGATGGGCGAGCACGCCGGCCCGCCCGCACCCACGCCCGCGCCCGCGCCCGCGGTGGCAAGCGAGCCGGCGCCGCTGGCACTCGCAGCCTGAGGCAAGCCTCGAGGGCAGGCGGAGGAGCCGGCCTTGCCGGTCCCCGGGGATTGGGCCATACCGCGCCCGTCACGGACCGAAACGGGGGAGCCCGCGACATGAAGACGGCGACCGGGATCGTGGCGCTCACCCTCCTGTCCTTCGCTGCGTTCGGCGCGGCCGCGGCGCGCGACGCCGCGCCCGCGCCCCTCGTCCTCGACGGCGCGTCGCTGACGGCCGAGAGCCTGGTGGAGGCAGCGCGCTCGGCGCGCCCGGTCGACGTGACGGCGGAGTGCTGGGCCCGGGTGCGGGACGGGGCGCGTCTGGTGCGGGAGGCCGCGGCGGCCTGCCAGCCGATCTACGGCCTCACCACCGGCGTCGGCGCCAACAAGGACCGGGAAAGCCTCGACTGCGCCGCCCTCGTGGGCGACGACGGGACGCTGTCGGGCGAGGTGCTGGAGGCCTCCGAGGCCTTCAACCGGGCCCTCCTGTTCGCCCAGGCGGCCGCCCTCGGCGACCCGCTGCCGGACGAGACCGTCCGCGCCATCCTGATCGCCCGGCTCAACACCGCGCTCACCGGCGGCAGCGGCCTCGACGAGGCGGTGGCCCGCCGCCTCGAGACCTACCTCGACCGGGACATCCTGCCCGTCGTCCCCTCCCGCGGCTCGCTGGGGGAGGCGGACATCACCATCCTCGCCCACGTGGGCCTCACCATGATCGGCGAGTGGGACGTGACCGTGGACGGGGAGCGCATGCCCGCGGCCGAGGCGATGGCCGCCCACGACCTGCCGCCCGTTTCCTTTTCGGGGATCGACGCGCTCGCGAGCTTCAGCTCCAACGGCTACGGGGCGGCCCTTTCCGCCTTCGCCCTCGAGGAGTTGCGCAAGGCCGCGCGCCTTGCCCGCATCGTCCACGTCGCGAGCCTCCACGGGCTCGACGGCAACGTCGCCCCCTTCCTGCCGGAGCCCCAGCGCCTGCGCCCGTTCCCGGACGTCGCCGCGGCCGCGGCCGACCTCCTCGCCCTCACCGACGGCGGCTCGCTCCGCGCGCCCTCCGACGGGCGCCCGCTGCAGGACCCGCTCGCCTTCCGCACCGGCGCCTTCCAGGTCGGCGTCCTCGACGGCGCGCTCGACGCGGTGGACGCGGCACTGTCCGTCCAGCTCAACGGTGCGGACAGCAACCCCGCCGTCTCCCTCGGCGACGTCTCGCCCGAGACGGCCCGCCAGCCGGGGATCGCGCCGGTCTCGACCGGGGCGGTGCGCGGGGCCGTCGTGCCGTCCGCCAACTTCGACCCGCTGCCGCTGGTGGTGGCGCTGGAAGGGGCCGCGATCGCCGCCGCCCACGTTTCCAACGGCTCCGCCCAGCGCACCGTCGACCTCGCGAATCCCGAGTTCACCCGCCTGTCGCGCTTCCTGATGTCGGCGGAGGCCGTCCACGGCTTCGGCGCGATCCAGAAGCCGTTCGCCATGCTCGCCCTCGAGAACCGCCGCCTCGCCGACCCGATCTCGACGGAGAACCTTCCCGTCGCCCTCGGGGTGGAGGACATGACGAGCCAGCTGCCGCGGGCCGCCCGGCGTGCCCGGAAGATCGCGGACAACCTCCTCGACATCCTCGCCTTCGAGCTCCTGCACGCCGCCCAGGCCATCGACCTGCGCCGGCAGGCCGACCCCGATTTCACCCTGTCGCCCGCCGGCGCGGACTTCGTCCGGTCCTACCGCGCCGGCGTGCCGTTCCTGGAACGGGACGACCGCATCCTCACCCGTGACATCGCCGCCACCGCGCGGTTCCTGAGGGACTGCCGCCTGCCGGACGCGCCGGTCGCCGAGTGGAACGCCCTCGTGGCCGACCGCCCCATCTGCGGCCACGCGGACGCCGCGCGCCACGCCGACTGACCGTCCGCCCCTTCACCCAGCCCGTTTCGCTTCGAGGAGATCCGCCATGGCCGACTGGCCCGTCCACGCGAAGATCACCGGCCCCGTCGTCATGATCGGCTTCGGGTCGATCGGCAAGGGAACGCTCCCCCTCATCGAGCGCCACTTCGACTTCGACCGCGCCCGCATGGTGGTGATCGACCCGGTCGACACGGACCGCCGCCTCCTCGACGAGCGCGGCATCCGCTTCGAGAAGCTCGCCATCACGAAGGAGAACTACCGCGAGGTGCTGCCGCCCCTCCTCACCGAGGGCGAGGGGCAGGGCTTCTGCGTGAACCTGTCGGTCGACACGGGCTCCCTCGACCTCATCAAGCTGTGCCGGGAGCTCGGCGTCCTGTACATCGACACCGTGGTGGAGCCGTGGCTCGGCTTCTACTTCGACAAGGGCAAGGACCAGGCCGAGCGCACCAACTACGCCCTCCGCCAGCCCGTGCGCGACGAGAAGGCGAGGAACCCCGGCGGCACCACCGCCGTGTCCTGCTGCGGCGCCAACCCGGGCATGGTCTCCTGGTTCGTGAAGCAGGCGCTCGTCGACCTCAACCGCGACCTCGGCCACGGCGCCGCGGTCCCGACCACGCGGGAGGGCTGGGCCCGCCTCATGCGCGACCTCGGGGTGAAGGGCGTCCACATCGCCGAGCGGGACACCCAGCGGGCGAAGACCCCGAAACCCATGGACGTCTTCTGGAACACCTGGTCGGTGGAGGGCTTCCTGTCGGAGGGGATGCAGCCGGCCGAGCTCGGCTGGGGCACCCACGAGACGTGGCGGCCGGAGAACGCCCGCGACCAGACCTACGGCCCGCAGTGCGCCATCTACCTCCTGCAGCCGGGCGCCAACACGCGGGTGCGCACCTGGTGCCCGACGCCGGGCGCTCAGTACGGCTTCCTCGTCACCCACAACGAGTCCATCTCCATCGCCGATTACTACACGGTGACGGAGGGGGGGAAGGTCGCCTACCGGCCCACCTGCCACTACGCCTACCACCCGGCGAACGACGCGGTCCTGTCCCTCCACGAGCTGTTCGGCAAGGCGGGCCAGGTGCAGTCCGAGCTCCACGTCCTCGACGAGAACGAGATCGTGGACGGGATCGACGAGCTCGGCGTCCTCCTCTACGGCCACGGCCGGAACGCCTACTGGTACGGCTCCCAGCTCTCCATCGAGGAGACGCGCCGCCTCGCCCCCTACCAGAACGCGACCGGCCTGCAGGTGTCCTCGGCGGTGCTCGCCGGCATGGTCTGGGCGCTCGAGAACCCCGAGGCGGGGATCGTCGAGGCGGACGAGATGGACTTCGCCCGCTGCCTCGAGGTCCAGGTGCCCTACCTCGGCCCCGTGAAGGGCTACTACACGGACTGGACGCCGCTCACCGACCGGCCGGGGCTGTTCCCGGAGGACATCGACCCCTCCGACCCCTGGCAGTTCCGCAACGTGCTGGTGCGCTGAACCACAAGGGGTTCCGGCGACCTCGTTCCCGAGGCTCGCGCCGGACACGGACCGCCTCAACCCGCAAGGGGTTGACCCGGTCCGCGTCTGGCGCGCTTCTGGAAGGGTCGGCTCCGCCGGAATGTCGCCGGTCTCGTCTCTCCACCGGAATGGCCAGGGGCGGCGCGGTCCGTGCCCCGGCTTCTCGGGCTACAGGAGGCGGCCCTGGCCACCGTCGGCAGCGGGGGCGGTGCGCCGTGGCTTGCGGCGGGGGGCGGGCTTTTCCACGGGCTCGGGCGCGCCGGAGCCGCCGGTGGCGACGGCAGAGACGCGGCCGTCGCGGAACTCGAGGGAGAGGGACGCTCCCGGGGCGACGGCGGCGGCCTCCCGCACCGGGCGGTTCTCCCCGTCCCGGACGAGGACGAAGCCGCGCTCCAGGACGGCGTGATAGGAGTAGGCCGACAGGAGCTTCGCGGCGTGGTCGAGGCGGCGTCGCCGGTCGGCGAGGAGGCCCGCCCCGCACCGGTCGAGCCGGTCCGCCGCGCCGACGAGCCGCTCCCGCCCCCGCCGGGCGATGCGCGCCGCCGTGTCCGGGTCGAGCCGCCCGCCCGCCGCCGACAGGCGCTCCCGCCGGCGGGACAGGCCCACGCGGAGCGCGCCGTCCACGCGGGCGAGCGCGTGGGACAGGCTCGCGCGGGCGTGGGCCACCTGCCGGGACAGGGCGCCGATGGAAAGCCGTGCCGCGACCCGCCCGAGGCGCTCCCGCGCCGTCGCGCTCGACCGGTCGATGCCGCCCGAGAGGCCCATGGCGGCCAGGTCGAGCCGCTGGCGATGGGGCCCGAGGAGGGCCGCGGGCCGCGGCAGACCCCGCGACAGGCCCGCCAGCCGGTCCCGCTTCAGGTCCACCCCGCGGGCGGCGCCGTGGTCGAGCCGGCGCGCCCGGTCGGCGAGGATCGCCAGCAGGTCGCTGCGCACCGGGACCACCATCTCGGCCGCGCCCGTCGGCGTCGGCGCCCGCCGGTCGGCCACGTGGTCGATCAGCGTCCAGTCCGTCTCGTGGCCGACGGCCGACACCACCGGCACGGTGGAGCGGGCCGCCGCGCGCACCACCACCTCCTCGTTGTAGCCCCACAGATCCTCCATGGAGCCGCCGCCGCGGGCGACGACGACGACGTCCGGCCGCGGCAGTCCGTGGGCCTCGGCCGCCGAGAAGCCGTCGATCGCCGCTGCCACCTCCGCCGCGGACGTGTCCCCCTGCACCCGCACGGGCCAGACGACCACGTGGACGGGAAAGCGGTCGGCGAGGCGGTGGAGGATGTCGCGGATGACGGCGCCGGTGGGCGAGGTCACCACCCCCACCACCCGCGGCAGGAAGGGGAGGGGGCGCTTGCGCGCCTCGTCGAACAGGCCCTCGGCGGCGAACGCCTTCCGCCGCGCCTCGAGGAGGGCGAGGAGCGCCCCCGCCCCCGCTGGCTCCAGCGCGTCGATCACCAGCTGGTACTTGGAGGCGCGCGGGTAGGTGGTGAGGCGGCCCGTCGCCACCACCTCGAGCCCCATTTCCGGCTTGATCCTCAGCCGGTCGAAGGTGGAGCGCCACACCACCGCGTCGATGCACGCGTCCACGTCCTTGAGGCCGAAGTAGGCGTGGCCCGAGCCGTGCCGGCCGCGGAAGCCGGTGATCTCGCCGCGCACCCGGACGTGGCCGAACGTGTCCTCCAGCGTGCCCTTCACGGCGCGCGAGATTTCCGAAACCGTGAACTCGGCGACGTTGCTGGCGCGCTCGGCCATGGCTCCCCTTTCGTCTCGCCCCGCGGCCCGCCATGGGCTAGCACGGGGTCATGGCACGTTACGACTTCTCATCCCCGCGACTGTTCGTCGAGCCGGCCCTCGGCGAGGGGGCCGACGTTCCCCTCGGCCAGGGGCCGGCGAACTACCTGCGCAACGTCCTGCGCCTTTCCGAGAGCGCCACGGTCCTCGTCTTCAACGGGCGCGATGGGGAGTGGCGGGCCCGCCTCGCCTCGCCCGGCAAGCGCAGCCTCCACCTCGTCCTCGAGGAGCGGCTGCGCCCCCAGGAGCCGCTCTCCGATCTCCACTACCTGTTCGCCCCGCTCAAGCAGGCCCGCCTCGACTACATGGTCCAGAAGGCCGTGGAGATGGGGGCGGGGCGGCTCGTGCCCGTTCTCACCCGCCACACCCAGGTGCGCCGGGTCAACCGGGAGCGGATGGCCGCCAACGTGCGCGAGGCGGCCGAGCAGTGCGGCATCATCGCCGTCCCGCCGGTGGACGAGCCGGTGGAGCTCCCCGACCTCCTCGGCGCCCTCGAGGCGGGGCGGACCCTCGTGGTCGCCGACGAGGCGGAGAGCGCGGGCGGGCGCGACCCCCTCGCCCAGCTGTCGGCCGTGCCGCGCCGGGCGCCGGTCTCGGTCCTCGTCGGGCCGGAGGGCGGCTTTCACGGAGACGAGCGGGCGCTCCTCGACAAGGTGCCGGGGCGCGTGACGCTCTCCCTCGGGCCGCGGATCCTGAGGGCCGACACGGCCGGCGTCGCCGCCCTCGCCCTCGTCCAGGCGGCGTGCGGCGACTGGCGCGGAACGGCAGACGTGCCATGACACGCAAACCGTTTGTCTTCGGCATGCCCGCCCCCTAATGTTCGTCGACTTTCAACGGACGAGCCCGAGATGGCGCGCGATACCTCCGACGACAGCCCGATCGAAAGCCGTGCGGACCTTGCCGCCTACCTCGCCTCGGGGGCGAAGCCGCGGCAGGCCTTCCGCATCGGCACCGAGCACGAGAAGTTCGGTTTCCGCTGGTCGGACCTCTCCCCCGTCCCTTACGAGGGATCGGGCGGGATCGCCGAGATCCTCGCGGGGATGCAGGCGCTGACGGGCTGGGACCCGATCATGGGCGGCGAGCACGTCATCGGGCTCGCCGACCCGGACGGGGGCGGTGCCATCTCCATCGAGCCGGGCGGTCAGTTCGAACTGTCGGGCGCGCCCCTCGACAACCTGCACGAGACCTGCTCGGAGGCGAACCAGCACCTCGCCCAGGTGCGCGAGGTGGCCGACCGGCTCGGCGTCGGCTTCATCGGTCTCGGCGTCGCGCCGTCCTGGAGCCGGGCCGACATGCCGCGGATGCCCAAGCAGCGCTACCGCATCATGACGGACTACATGCCGAAGGTGGGCGGCCTCGGCCTCGACATGATGTACCGGACGGCCACCATCCAGGTGAACCTCGACTTCTCGGACGAGGCGGACATGGTGCGCAAGATGCGCGTCGGCCTCGCCCTGCAGCCGGTGGCGACGGTGCTGTTCGCCAACTCCCCCTTCCTCGATGGCCGGCCGAACGGATACCGCTCGTACCGCGCAGCCATCTGGCGGGACGTGGACGCAGCGCGCTGCGGCCCGCTTCCCTTCGTCTTCGAGGACGGGTTCGGCTTCGAGCGCTACGTGGACTGGGCGGTCGACGTGCCCATGTACTTCGTCAAGCGGGGCGAGCGGTACGTGGACGCGACCGATGGCACCTTCGCCGACTTCCTCGCCGGCCGTCACCCCGCCGCCCCCGGCGAGAAGCCGACCATGGGCGACTGGGCGAACCACCTGTCGACCCTGTTCCCGGAGGTGCGGCTGAAGCGCTTCATCGAGATGCGCGGCGCGGACGGCGGCCCCTGGCGGCGGATCTGCGCCCTTCCCGCCCTTTGGACGGGCCTCCTCTACGACCCCGCCGCCCTCGACGGCGCCGAGGAGATCGCCGCCGCCCTGTCCGCGGAGGACCGGGCGCGCCTTTACGAGGCGGTGCCGGAAAAGGGGCTCGCCGCGCCCGCGGGCCGGTTCGGGACCGCCCTCGACCTCGCCCGGGAGGTGGTGGACGTGGCCGCCGGGGGCCTCGCCCGCCGGGCCCGCGTCAACGCCTCGGGGGACGACGAGCGGGTCTTCCTCGCCCCGGTGCGGGACGTGATCGGCACGCGCACGACCCCGGCCGACGAACTGCTGGCCGCCTACCACGGACGGTGGGGCGGCGACGTCGCGCCGATCTTCCGCGAGTACGCCTTCTGACGCACCGCAGCCATGCCGCGGCGGGGCGGCTCGTCCCGTCCACCTAGGACTATCTTCTGGTGCGGGGCGGTCCGGTCGCCGGCTCGTCGCGCGGCCGCACAAGCCGTGCCCGAATGACAAGGCAGGGTTGCAGGGCGCCCGGCCGGCGCTCGCCGGGCCGCGGCTGGAGGACGCGGCGATGACGACGGGCCGTCCGGGCAGGCGGGGCGCGCGTGCGGACACCGGCGCGGCGGTGTGCGGGAAGGTGCCATCGCGTTTCCTTCGCCGATGGATTAACTTCAGTCCGGTCGAGGCTGCGCCGCGGTCGCATGCGGCGCCCGGTTCACCCGTTCGCCGTCCACCGGGTTCCGGGCGCGGCCGAAGCGAGAGGAGCCGATGATGACCTCCCTCCGTCGGCTCAGGATCGCCGCGGTGGTCCTGCCGACCCTGACGCTCGCC
>CAZJNX010000020.1:0-22658 GCA_964547415.1 uncultured Hyphomicrobiales bacterium | reverse complement strand
CAGGGGTCGCGGGTGCGGCCTTGCTGCTGACCACGCTCGCCGTGTGGGGCGTCGCCTCGTGGCACCTCCACTACGAGGCCGCGCTCGAGGTCGCGAAGCTGCGCGCCGAACTCGTCCGGGAATACGTGTTGCGCGTGCTCGAGGCCCAGCGCAACCTGGTGGACGAGGCGGCCGATCTCGTGGGCGACGCCGCGCTCGACGAGCTGGGCGAGGCCGGCCGGGCCGACCTCCACCTGAAGCTCGCGGGCCTGCGCGAGCGGCTCGACTACGTTGCGAGCGTGGCGGCGGTGGACCGGAACGGCCAGGTGGTGGCCGCCAGCACGCGCTATCCCGTTGACCTCGACGTCACGGGCCGCGAGTTCTTCGCCGCGCGGGAGGCCTTCGGCGGGGGCTACCACGTCTCCCGCGTGGACCTGAGGCCCGGCGGGACCGACGCGGTGCTCCTCGCCCGTCGCCAGGACCCGGGCGCGGCGGACCCGGGCGGCATCGTGGTGGCGGCCGCCCGCATCGACGCGTTCACCTCCTTCTTCTCCCAGATCGCTGACGGGGAGGACAGCGCCGCCTCGATCCTGCGCGAGGACGGGCTCCTGCTCGTGCGCCACGACCCGGCGTTCGCGCCCCTGATGCTGGACCCGGACACGCCGGTGCGCCAGGCGGTCGACGCGGCGGACGGGGGCATCTACGAGGCGCGCGCGGTATCGGACGGCATCGCGCGGATCTACGCCTTCGCGAAGGTGGGCGACTTTCCGGTCTACGTGAACTACGGCGTGCCGCGGGCGCGGGTCGTGGCCGACTGGGCGCGGCAGATGGCGTTCGTCGGCGCCTTCCTCGCCTTCCCGGCGGTGCTCGCCCTCGTCCTCGTCTCCCAGGTCAAGCGGCGCCTGCTGGCCGAGCGGGCGCGCCAGCGCAGCGACTTCAATCGCCGCCTCCTCGCGGAAGCGCGTCAGTCGGCCGAACGCAGCCGCCTGATGATGGAGGAGGCCCACCACCGGATCAAGAACAGCCTCCAGCTCGTCTCCTCGTTCATTTCCCTCGGCCGCAAGGAGAAGGGCGATCCGGACACCGTCCTCTACAAGGTGAGCGAGCGGGTGCGCGCGATCTCGACGGTCCACGACCTGCTCTACGAGAACAACATGCCGGGGGCGGACGTGGACCTCGTGCGGCTGATCGGGCGCGTCGTGGAAAGCCCCGGTCTCACCCCGGCGGACGGGACGGTGGCGATCACCTTCGCGAGCCGGCTCGAGAGCGCGACGGTGGCCGCTGCGACCGCCGTGTCCATCGCCCTCGTGGTGGTGGAGCTCGTCATCAATTCAGGCAAGCACGCCTTCGCCGGGCGCGACCGGGACTGGATCTCGGTCGGCCTCGACATGACGGACGACGAGATCCTGGTGACGGTGGCGGACGACGGCGTCGGCCTGCCGGACGTCGGGGAGAACACCCGCTCCTCCGGCCTGCGTCTCGTCGACGGCATCCTGCGACAGCTCGGCGGCACGCTCGAACGCCGCAGCGAAGGCGGCGCCCGCTTCATCCTGCGCGTGCCGCAGCCCGGCACCTCGACCGCGCCGCCAGCGTCAAAGGCCGCCTGAGCCCCGCGCAGGCCGCAGGTCTCCCCTTCCGTTGTTTCCCCGCGCTTTCGCCCGCGATATAGCGGCCCGACGGCGGCTTCATCCGCGCGACGGGAGAGGGGTTCATGCACATCGGCATCTTCGGCGCGGGTTACGTCGGCCTCGTGTCCGGCGCGTGCCTGGCGGACTTCGGCCACGTGGTCACCTGCGTCGACACCGACCCGGCGCGGGTGGATCGGCTCAACCGCCAGGAGATCCCGATCTACGAGCCCGGCCTCAACGAGCTCGTGGAGCGCAACGCCGAGGCCGGGCGGCTGTTCTTCACGACCGAGCCGGAAGCGGCCGTCGCCGGGGCCGAGGTGGTCTTCATCGCCGTCGGGACGCCCTCCCGCCGCGGCGACGGGCGGGCGGACCTCACCTACGTCTACGCCGCCGCCGAGACCATCGCCCGCTCCATCGGCGACTTCACGGTGGTGGTCACCAAGTCCACGGTCCCCGTGGGCACCGGCGACGCGGTGGAGCGGATCATCCGCGACACGCGGCCGGACTGCTCCTTCGCCGTCGCCGCCAACCCGGAGTTCCTGCGCGAGGGCGCGGCGATCGAGGACTTCAAACGCCCGGACCGCATCATCATCGGCGTCGAGGACGAGCGGGCCGGCGCGGTGATGAGCGAGGTCTACCGGCCGCTGTTCGTGAACCAGGCGCCGGTCGTCATCACGCGGCGGCGCACGGCCGAGCTGATCAAGTACGCCTCCAACGCCTTCCTCGCCACCAAGATCACCTTCATCAACGAGATGGCGGACCTTTGCGAGAAGGTGGGCGCGAACGTGCAGGAGGTCGCCCGCGGCATCGGCCTCGACAACCGCATCGGGCCGAAGTTCCTGCACGCGGGCCCGGGCTTCGGCGGCTCCTGCTTCCCGAAGGACACCCGCGCCCTCGCCGAGACCGCCCGCGAGTTCGACGCGCCCGTGCGGACGGTCGAGGCGGTGATCGCCGTCAACGAGGACCGCAAGCGGCGGATGGCCGAGCGGGTCATCAAGGCCTGCGGCGGGTCCGTCGCCGGCAAGACGATCGCCGTCCTCGGCCTCACCTTCAAGCCGAACACGGACGACATGCGCGAGAGCCCGTCGATCACCGTGGTGGAGCGGCTTCAGGCGGAAGGGGCGACGGTGCGGGCCCATGACCCGGAGGGCATGGACCAGGCGAAGCTCGTCCTGCCGGACGTGGAGTACTTCGCCGACCCCTACGGCTGCGCAGAGGGGGCCCACGCGCTGGTTCTCGTCACGGAGTGGGACGTCTTCCGCGCCCTCGACCTCGGGCGGCTGAAGGAGCTTCTCGCGGTACCGGTGTTCGTGGATCTCAGGAACGTCTACCGCCGCCCGGAGGTGGAACGGCACGGCTTCACCTACGTGGACGTGGGCCGCGGCATCTGAAGCCGCCACGCGCCGGCGGCGGGTGCGTTGACGGCTTCGAATGGGATGTTATAACGCAACCATCCGTTCCACACATCCGGATCCGCCGCCATGACGATCAAGCGCCTCGCCGCGTTGCTTCTCGCCAGCGCAGCCCTCCCGCTCGCCCCCGCCGGTGCCGCCGCCCACGGGGAGCTGTCGGTCGCCGCCTCCATCAAGCCGGTCCACTCCCTCGTCGCGGGCGTGATGGAGGGTGTCGGAACGCCGGCCCTCGTGGTGCGCGGGGCCGGCTCGCCCCACACCTACAGCCTGCGCCCGTCCGAGGCCCGGGCCCTCGACCGGGCGGACGTGGTCTTCTGGGTGGGGGAGGACCTCGAGGCCTTCCTCGTTTCGCCGCTGTCGACGCTCGCCGCGGACGCCCGCGTCGTCGCCCTGTCCGAAGCGCCCGGCATCGTCCTGTTGCCGTTCCGCGAGGGCGGCGCCTTCGACGCCCACGCCCACGACCACGGGGAAGCCGACCACGGCCATGACCACGGCGGGGCCGACCACGGCCACGACCACGCCGACGCCGACCACGGCCACGACCACGCCGAGGCCGATCACGGCCACGACCACGCCGAGGCCGACCACGGCCACGACCACGCCGAGGCCGACCACGGCCATGACCACGCCGAGGCCGATCACGGCCACGACCACGCCGAGGCCGATCACGGCCACGACCATGCCAAGGCCGATCACGGCCACGATCACGCCGAGGCCGACCACGGCCACGACCACGCCGGGGCCGACCACGGCCACGACCATGCCGAGGCGGACCACGGCCACGACCACGCCGAGGCGGACCACGGCCACGGCCACGACCACGCCGAGGCGGACCACGGGCACGACCACGCCGAGGCGGACCATGGGCACGACCACGGCGCCCACGACATGCACGTGTGGCTCGACCCGATGAACGCGCAGGCGATGGTGCGGCAGATCGCCGAGGCGCTCGCCGAAGCGGATCCGGAGCACGCCGCCATCTACCGGGACAACGCGGCGGCGATGGCCGCGCGGCTCGACGGGCTGGTGACGGAGGTGGATGCGGAGCTCGCCCCCGTGCGCGACCGAGGATTCATCGTCTTCCACGACGCCTACCACTACTTCGAGGACCGGTTCGGCCTCGAGGCGGCCGGCTCCATCACCGTCAGCCCGGAGACCATGCCGGGCGCGGCCCGCATCGCCGACATCCGCGAGCGGGTGGCGGACCTCGGCGCCACCTGCGTGTTCGCCGAGCCCCAGTTCGAGCCGCGGATCGTGGAGGTGGTGGTGGAGGGGACCGACGCCCGTGCGGGCGTGCTCGACCCCCTCGGCGCCGACCTCGAGGACGGGCCGGACCTCTACTTCGACCTCATCCGGGGCCTCGCCTCGTCCTTCCGCACCTGCCTCGCCGAGGCGAGCTGACGGCGTGCGGCGCGCCGGCGGGGCCGGCGCGCCATCGGCGGGCGGCTCAGGCGTTGCGCCGGCCGATGCCCTCGATCCACTCGATCATCTCGTCGGCCGACGAGAGGTCCGCGTAGCGCCGGGAGATGTCGCGCAGGTTGTTCCTGTGCGGCTCCTCCTCGTGGTCGCCCACGCAGTCCTCCGGCACGATGGTGCGAAAGCCCCAGGAGAAGCTGTCGATCGAGGAGGCCCGCACGCAGCCCGAGGTGATGCAGCCCGTCACGATGACGGTGTCCACCCGCTCCTTCACGAAGAACGGCACCGCCGGCGTCTGGAAGAAGATCGACGGCCCGCTCTTGCACAGGGCCACGTCGTAGCGCTCGTCGTAGATCCGCGGGTCGAGCTCGGTGGACGGATGGCCGTGGATGAACTCCTGGCGCACGCAGTCCACCTTCCAGTGGGGCATGTCGCGGGTGGAGGCGTAGGCCGTGTAGCAGCTGGCCACGGGCACGTTGTTGCGCCGCGCCGCCTCGAGGAGACGGGCCGTGTTCTCCACCGCCCGCATCACGAGGGGCGCCCCGCCGAGGGCGTACTTGTCCTCGGTAAAGCCCTTCTGGAAGTCGATCACCACGATGCCCGGCCGCTCCCCGCGGCCGACGTCCACCGTCCCGTAGGTCCGCTCGGTGTAGTCGCGTGCCGTCTCGCCCATCTCGTTCCCCTCGTCGTTGCGCCCGCGCCGGGCCTCAGTGGAAGGTGTCCTTGTAGACCCGTCCGCCCTTCATGATGAGAAGGAGGTTCTCGTCCGGCCGGGTGAGGACGTCGATGTCCTCCAGCGGATTACCGGCGGACACCAGGAGGTCGGCCCGCGCGCCGGCCACCACCTCGCCGAACTCGCCGGTGCGGCGGACCGCGTCGGCCGCGTTGCAGGTGGCGGCGCGCACGAGGTCGGCGGCCGGCACCGCGTCCTTCCTCAGCGTGAACTCGGTCAGCTGGTGGCGGTGCATGTCGCCGAGGAGGTCGGTGCCGTAGACCATGGTGACGCCCGAGCGCTGGGCGAGCTCGAGGGCGAAGGCGCCCGCTTCCAGCACGTCGTCGAGCTTGGCGAGCATGTCGGCCGCCATGCCGCCGGCCGCCCCTTCCGTCTTGAGGGCGTTGTAGGTGGCGAGCGTCGGCACGCAGTAGGCGCCGTGCTCGCGGAACAGGCGGCAGCTCTCCTCGTCCATCAGGTTGCAGTGCTCGATGGTGCGCACCCCGGCCTCGATGCAGCGGTTGATCGAGCGGGCGGTGTAGGCGTGGGCCATCACGTAGAGGTTCGCCATCGCCGCCTCCTCGACGGCCGCCTCGATCTCCTCCACCGAGAACTGGTCGGAATCGATCCGGTCCGTGGGCGAGGAGACGCCGCCGGAGGCCATGATCTTGATGTGGTGGGCGCCGCGGCGGATCTCCTCGCGCGCGGCGCGGCGGACGGCCGCCACCCCGTCGCACACGTAGCCGAGGGACGGCGTCTCGTAGGAAACGTCGATCAGCCGCTCGCCCGGGGCGCGCATGTCGCCGTGGCCGCCTGTCTGGGAGAGGGCGTGGCCGCAGAACAGGACGCGCGGGCCGACGAGGAGGTCCTCCTCCACCGCCCGGGCGATGCCGAAGTCGGCGCCGCCCCCGTCGCGCACGGTGGTGAAGCCGCGCATCAGCATGTCCTTCAGGATCCCGCCCGCCTTCGCCGCCACGTAGAAGGGCGAGGACCGGATGAGGGCGGGAAAGCTCGCGCTGATGGCGATGACGTGGACGTGGGCGTCGCACAGGCCCGGCATCAGGATGCGGCCGCCAAGGTCGATGACGTGCTCGGCGCGCGCCGAGGGGATCGGCGTCTCCGACACCTCCGCGATCTTCCCCTTGAGGACGAGGACGTGGCCCTCCTTCAGGGTGCCCGCGCGGGTGTCGAGGATGGTGGCGTTCTTGAACAGGGTGCTCACGGGGGGCGTTCCTTGTCGTTGTCCGTCAGCGCAGCATGAGCGCCGGGAGCCAGAGCGCAAGCCCCGGCACCAGCACGATGAGGGCGAGCGTGAAGACGTCCATCGCCACGAACCAGGACACGCCGCGGAAGACGTCCTGCAGGGTCACCGCGTTTCCGAGCGCGCCCTTGATGACGTAGACGTTGAGGCCGATCGGCGGGGTGACGAGCCCGATCTCGAGGAGCTTGACGACGATGATGCCGAACCAGACGAGGTCGAGCCCGGCCCCGTCCACCAGCGGCAGGATCAGCGGCAGGGTGAGGAGGAGGAGCCCGATCGAGTCGATGAACATCCCGAGCACGATGAAGATCACCGCGACGGCGAAGATGATCCAGATCGGGTCGGCCGACACGCCGAGGATGAGGTCCGCGAACTCGGTCGGCACCCGCGACAATGCCAGAAAGCGGGTGAAGAAGACCGAGCCGATCAGGATGATGAAGATGCCGGTGGTGGAGACCGCCGTCTTGACGAGCGCCTCGCGGACGGCGGCCCAGGTGAGGGTGCCGCGCAACAGCGCGATGAGGGCCGCGACCGTCGCGCCGATGGCGCCCGCCTCGGTGGGCGAGAACAGGCCGACGAAGATGCCGCCGAGCACCGAGACGATGAGGACGGGCAGCGGCCACACGTCCTTGAGCGCGGCGAGCTTCTCCTTCCAGGTGGGGCGGATGTCCACCTCGCCCGCCAGCGACGGGTTCACCTTCACCCGCACCATGATCATCGCCGCGTAGATGAGCGCCGACAGGATGCCCGGGATGAAGCCCGCCATGAACAGCTGCCCGACCGAGACCTGGGCGTAGACCCCGTAGAGGACGAGGAGCACGGACGGCGGGATCAGCGAGCCGAGGGTGCCGGACGCGGCGATGGTCCCGGTGGCGAGCCCCTTGGCGTAGCCCGACTTCAGCATCTCCGGCACGGCGATGCGCGAGAGCGCCGCCGCCGTCGCCACCGACGAGCCGGAGGCGGCCGCGAACATGGCGCACGCCCCGACCGAGGATACGGCGAGGCCGCCGGGCAGGCGCGCGAGGAACAGGCGCAGCGCCTGGAACAGGCCCTGGGTGAGGTTCGTGGTCGTCGCGATGTAGCCCATGAGGAGGAACATGGGCGCGGCGGTGAGCTCCCACTGGCCGACGAAGTCGAACGGGGTCGCCGAGATCATCCCCCAGGCGACGCGCGGGCTCGTCATGATGCCGAGGCCGACGATGGACACGCCCCCGAGGGCGACGCCGATCGGCACGCGCATGGCGATGAGGAACAGGGCGACGGCGATGCCGGCGATGCCGATTTCGAAGTTGCTCATGGGGCGCCGGCGTCGGGAAGGGGCGGTCGGACCGGGCTATGCAAGCGGCGGGCCCTCCCGGTTCAGGGCACGGTGCGCCGCGCGACGGCCTGGACGAGGTTGTTGAGGACGGCGAGGAACGCGGCGCCGAACCCGACCGGCAGCGCCCACCGGCTCGGCCAGATGTAGAACAGGAAGTTCGACATGATCGTCTCCTGCCGCACCGTCGACTTCCAGGCGTCGAGGAAGCTCTGCCAGGCGAGGGCGCCGAAGAAGGCGAGGCCGATCAGGCAACCGATCACGTAAATGGCGAGCTGGACCTGTTTCGGCATCATCTGCACGAAGAGGTCCACGCGGATGTTCTCGCCGGTCCGCTCCACGAAGGCGAGCGGCAGGAAGACGGCGATGACCATGTGGTAGTAGGAGACGGTCTCGAGCGTGCCGATAACGGCGGAGTTGAAGCCCGCCCGCGCGATCACGTCGGCGGTGATGTGGAGCATCATCGCCACCAGGAACACGCACCCGATCGCGAGCAGCACGCGGTCGACGGTGCGGGAGATCCGGTCAAGGAGGGCCATCTGGGTTCGCTCCACGCACCAGAGGCGCCGGGGGAAGGCTCCCTCATGGGCGAGGGTCGCGCCGGGCGGGCCGCCCGTCAAGGCACGCTTCGCTCTTCGGCCTTGACCGGCGACCCGCCCGGCGCGCTTCGGACGGTGTCGGCTCCGCCGGAACGTCGCTTTCGTCCCACCACCGGAACGGGACGGGCGGCGGCGGAGCCTTCGCCCGTCAGTTCACGCCGTAGCTGGTCTCGTCGATCTTGTCGAAGACTTCCGCCTTCAGGAGATCGGTGAGGGCCTGTTCGTCGGACGTGTCGACGTCCGCGAGAAGGCCCGCCCACTTGTCGTAAGTGGCGCGGAAGGCGTCGATCACCTCCTGGCCGTTCTCGAGGCCGTACTTCTCCTCCGCCGCCTTGTAGACGTCGGCGAGCGACTTTTCGCGGAACGCCTCCACCGAGGCCATCAGGTCCTCGGACGGCTCGTGGATGGTGTTGCCCTTCGCCTCGGCCTCCATCAGCGCGTCGTTGGCGCGCTTGGTGTAGTTGATGGCGAGGCGGGCGATGGCGTTGGCCGTCACGCCCATCAGCGTGCGGCGCTGCTCGGGCGTGAGATCGGCCCAGAAGTCGGTGTTGTAGCCCCACTTCGGCCCGGAATAGTACATGCCGGTGGACAGCACCGTGGTGTGGGGCGCCACCTCCCAGAGCGAACGGTCGATGAGGTCGCTGCCCGCGTTGGTGGCGCAGTCGAGGGTGCCGCGGTCGAGGCCGGAATACATCTCCGAGGACGGCACGTTCACGGGGATGCCGCCCACTTCCTCGACCCACTGGGAGACGGTGGAGCCGGCGGTGCGCAGCCGCTTGCCCTTGATCTGTTCGAGGTTCGTCACCGGCTCGCGGCAGAACATCAGGTACGGCGGGGTGGCGTAGCCGCCGAGGTAGACGATCTCGTTGTCCTCCCACTCCTTCAGCTGCGTGGGGTTGGTCATCGAGAAGTCGGTGATCGCCATCACCATGGTGAGCGCGTCGTCGTAATTGAAGCCGAGCTCTTGCACGGCCATCGCCACCGGCATCTCCGAAGGCGTGTAGACGGCCGGGTGACTGCCCACCTGGATCACGTTGTCGCGGATGCCCTGGAGCGTCGCCCGCGGGGCGAGGAGGACCGTGCCGGTGTAGACCTCGGGCACCAGATCGCCGCCGGAGGCTTCCTTCACCTTGTCGGCCCACTCCACGTAGGTGAACTTCGAGAGCGGATGCTCCGCGTTGTAGAACGAGTTGGCGATGAATGCCGTCTCGGCGGCCGCCGGCGCGGCGGCGAGCGGCGCGGCGACCACGGCGAGCGCGGCCGCGAGAAGCCTCTGTTTCATGACCTGTCTCCCCTCTCGAGGCGGGAGGGCGAGACGGCGCCCGCCCGCTGCCGCTTCCCTTTGCCTCCCCATCTCTGGACGCTGCCGCACGGCTTGTCCAGTCCGCCGGCGTGGCCGCCACCGGCCGCAAGCCGCTCGCGCCGGCGCATTTTTCATCAATCTGCCAACGGGATAGGCAGTTGCCGGGGTCTCGACCGTCCCGCCCGGCGGTGCGGAACGGGACGCGGGCGGCGGGCCGGCATAGCTTGGATGCCTCGCGTCCGTGGCCCGGATCTTGTTTCGTGCGGTCGAGGTCTCGGCGCGGTGGACGCTTGCCGCCACGCCGCGGGCGGCTATCGTGCCGCCGGGCCGGCCGGATCGACCGGGCGGCCGTTTCGGCGCGCGGGCGCCGGACAAGAAAGCGACCGACTGGAGGTGGAACGTGACTGACAAGACCAAGCGCGACGGGGCGAAGGGCGCCGCCGGGACGACCACGGGGCCGACGCGGCGAAGCGTCCTCAAGGGCGCGGCGGCGGCGGCGGGCGTCGCCGCGGGCTCGGGCGCGATCACCGGCTTCCCGACCATCTGGGCCCAGAACATCCGCAACATCACGATCAACCACACGGGGATGAGCTACTCGACGCTCATCGACATCGCCCGCAAGGCGACCGAGGACCTCGGCTTCACCGTCGAGATGAGCGTGGTGGACCACCCGGGCCTCATCAACCGCATGGTGCAGGACCCGACCTCCATCGACATCGCCGACTCGGAGATCTGGCAGGCCAAGGTCTGGGTGCCCCAGGGCGTCACCCAGGCCATCGAGACCTCGAAGATCACCCAGTGGGACAAGATCACCCCGATCTACACCCAGGGCAAGTTCATGGGCGAGGAGATGTCCCGCGAGGGCGACTCGCCGTTCGAGTACATGTACCGCGGCTCCATCGACGGGACGAGCTTCGTCGACGGCCCGACCGACTTCGCCACCTTCGTGCCGAGCGTCTACAACGCCGACACGCTGGGGATGCGCCCGGACCTCGTGGGCAAGGAAGTCTCGTCCTGGGCCGCCCTCCTCGACCCGGACCTCAACGGCAAGACCGCCATCCAGAACATCCCGACCATCGGCATCATGGACGCGGTGATGGCGATGCAGGCGGCCGGCCTCATCGACTACAAGGACCGGGGCAACCTCACCCGCGAGGAGATCACGGCGACCATCGACAAGCTGATCGAGCTCAAGCGCGACGGCCACTTCCGGGCGCTGTGGAACACCTTCGACGAGTCGGTGAACCTGATGGCCTCGGGCGAGGTGGTGCTGCAGTCCATGTGGTCGCCGGCCGTCACCGCCGTGCGCACCCAGGGCATCGACTGCGTCTACCAGCCGCTCCAGGAAGGCTACCGCGGCTGGGGCAACGGCCTCGCCATGATGGCCCACCTCGACGGGCTGAAGCGCGACGCGGCCTACGAGTACCTCAACTGGTACCTGTCGGGCTGGGTCGGCGGCTTCATCGCCAAGCAGGGTTACTACATCTCGATCCCCGAGAACGCCAAAGCGTTCCTGACGCCCAACGAGTGGGGCTTCTTCTACCTCGGCGAGGCGGCGGTGGAGCCCATCACCAACCCGACCGGCCAGGTGACGAACCAGGTCGGCGCGGTGCGCGACGGCGGCTCCTTCGAGGACCGCTTCTCCAAGATCGCCGTGTGGAACAACCTGATGAACGAGTCCCAGTTCCTCTTCTCCAAGTGGAACGAGTTCAACGCCGCCTGACCGCGACCGGCGGCCGGGACGACCGTTCCGGCCGTCGCCCTTCCCCGTCCTCCGGCCGGGACGGCGGCGCGCCCACGGAACCGACCCTTGATCGAAACAGGCGACCCCCCTGCCCGTGCGCCAGCTGACGCCCACCGGCCTCGACCCGATCACCAGCCGCCGGCGGCTGCGCGTCATCCTGGACGGCGAGGACCCCGTGGTCGGCCGGCGGGTGGCGTTCGCGATCCAGGCGCTGATCGTCGTCTCGGTGATCGCCGTCGCGGTGGAGACGCTGCCGGGCCTGCCACCGGCGGCGCGCCTCGTCCTGCGGGGGTTCGAGGCGCTGGTGCTCACGGTCTTCACCGTGGAGTACGCCGTCCGGATCTACGCCGCGCCGCGCCGTCTCGCCTACATCCTGAGCCCGCTCGGGATCATCGACTTCCTGGCGACGGTGCCGGCCCTCGTCCTCCTCGGGGTGGACCTGCGTTCGCTGCGGCTCCTCAGGCTCCTGCGGGTGCTGCGCCTCCTGAAGCTCGTGCGCTACGTGGCGGCCCTGCGCCGGCTCGGCCGCGCGGTCGCCTCGATCCGGGACGAGCTCGCCGTCTTCGCGCTGATCGCGGCCATCGTGCTTTACCTGTGCGCGAGCGCGATCTACTACTTCGAACACGAGGCGCAGCCGGAGGCGTTCGCCTCCATCTTCCATGCCATGTGGTGGGCGGTGGTCACGCTGACGACGGTCGGCTACGGGGACGTCTACCCCGTCACGGCCGGCGGGCGAGTGTTCACGGGCCTCGTCCTCGTCCTCGCCCTCGGCATCATCGCGGTGCCGACCGGCCTCATCGCCTCCGCCCTCGCCCAGGAGCAGGAGCGGGCCAAGAAGGCCCAGGAAAACGGACAGAGCCGTTGATACGCCCGAAGGTCCCGCCGCGGAGACAGACCCGGTGAAGAAGAACCCGATCGCCCCTTATCTCCTGGTCGCGCCGCTCGCGATCGTGCTCCTCCTGTTCGTGGTGGTGCCGATCGCCCTCGTGGTCGTGGTCAGCTTCTACCGCTACGTGATGCTGGTCGGCATCCAGCCAGCTTTCACGCTGGAAAACTACATCGACCTGCTGACCAACGCGACGACGTGGGCGCTCTACTGGTCGACCATCAAGTTCACGGCGATCACGGTGGCGATCACTTTCGTGATCGGGTTTTGGATCTCCTACTTCCTGGTGTTCCACGTCCGCAACATCATCGTCGCGATCACCCTGTTCCTGGTCTGCACGGTGCCGTTCTGGACGTCCAACATCATCCGGATGATCTCGTGGCGGCCGGTGCTCGGACGCGAGGGCCTGATCAACGACTTCCTGACCGGCGTCGGCATCACCGGCGAGCCACTGGAGTGGCTGCTGTTTTCCGACTTCGCGGTCATCGTCGCCTACGTGCACCTGTTCACGCTGTTCATGATCGTGCCGATCTTCAACTCCATGGCGCGGATCGACCGCTCGCTGCTCGAGGCCGCCATCGACGCGGGCGCCACCCGCTTCGGCGTCGTGTGGAACGTGGTGCTGCCGCTCTCGAAGACCGGCATCGCCCTCGGGGCGCTGTTCGTCACCGCCCTCGTCATGGGCGACTTCTTCATCGTCAAGGTGATGTCGGGCGGCCTCGCCGGCTCGGCCACCTCCGGCATGTCCAACGACATCCAGTTCCTCAACTACCCGCGCGCGGCCGCCAACGCCGTGATCCTCCTCGTGGTGGTGATGCTGATCGCCGTCGGCATCTTCCGCTTCGTGGACGTGCGCAAGGAGCTCGCCCGCTGATGTCCGCCCAGAACCCGACCGGGCGGCGGCCGTGGACGTTCTACGTGCTCGCCGCGTTCTTCACGCTGTTCGTGATCTTCCTGTACGGGCCGATGATCTCGATCTACATCCTGTCGTTCCAGGGGCCGACGGGCGGGCTCGTCTTCCCCCTGCGCGGGGTGTCGCTCGACTGGTTCGCGGCCCTGTTCGGCCAGGCGCGCACGGGCGACGTGGGCGGGGCCTTTGCCCGCTCCCTGCCGCTCGCCCTCGGGGTGATGGTGCTCACCATCCTCATCTCGATCCCCGCCGGCCTCGCCTTCCGCCGGCGGTTCTACGGGTCCACGGTGATCTTCTACCTCGCCATCGCGAGCCTCATCGTGCCGGGGCTGGTGCTGTCCATCGGCATCCTCGTCACCTTCAACTTCCTCGGCCTGCCCGCGCGCTGGTACACCTCGGCCCTCGGCGCCCACATGTCGTGGACGCTGCCCTTCGGCCTCCTCATCATGTTCGCGGTGCTCGCCCGCCTGTCGCCCTCCTACGAGGAGGCGGCCTACGACCTCGGGGCGAGCCGCTGGCAGACCCTCTCGCAGGTGATCGTGCCCATCGTCTTCCCGGGCATCATCGCGGTGGCACTGTTCGGCTTCACCCTGTCCTACGACGAGTTCCCGCGCTCCTGGCTGACCGTGGGGCCGCGCAACACCCTGCCCCTCGAGATCTGGACCATGACCACCAACGTGACCTCGCCCGCGCTCTACGCCCTCGGGACGGTGACGACGGCGATCTCCTTCCTGGTCATCGCCGCAGCCATCGGCTCCATCGTCTGGATCCAGAAGAAGCGCACCAAGATCGGCTGACGCGCCGCGACCGACGGGAAAGGCAAGTCCGATGAACGAGACCAACGGAAGCGGCGAGATCCGCCTGAAGGACGTGTCGAAGAGCTTCGGCGCGACCCACGCCGTGAAGGAGATCGACCTCACGATCCCCCACGGGTCCTATTGCTGTCTGCTCGGCCCCTCGGGCTGCGGCAAGACCACCATCCTGAGGATGATCGCGGGCCACGAGACGCCGACCGACGGCGAGATCTGGATCGGCGACAAGCAGGTGGTGAGGCTGCCGCCCGTGCAGCGCGGCACGGCCATGATGTTCCAGAGCTACGCCCTCTTCCCGCACCTCACGGTGCGCGACAACGTGGCGTTCTACCTGAAGATGCGCGGGGTGGGCAGGGACGAGCGGCGGCGGCGGGCCGACGAGATGCTCGCCCGCGTCCAGCTCGATCACCTCGCCGACCGCCCGCCCGCCCAGCTGTCGGGCGGCCAGCAGCAGCGCGTGGCGCTCGCCCGGGCGATCATCACCAACCCGCGGGTGCTCCTCCTCGACGAGCCGCTGTCGGCCCTCGACGAGTTCCTGCGCCTTCGCATGCGATCGGAGCTCAAGTCCCTCCAGAAGGAGCTCGGCATCACCTTCGTCCACGTCACCCACACCCAGCCCGAGGCGATCGCGCTCGCTGACATGGTGGTCGTGATGGACCACGGGCGCATCGACCAGGCCGGCACCGCCCAGGACATCTTCGCCCGGCCGACCACCCCCTATGTCGCCCGCTTCATGGGCGGGCAGAACGTGCTCACCGGCAACGTCACCCGCGCGGGCGGCGGCGAGATCGAGCTCACCGGCGCCCACGGGCGGGTCTTCGTGGCGCGGACCGACGCGCCCGCCCGCGTGGAGGGCTCGCCCATGTCCTTCTCGATCCGGCGCGACCGCATCCACCTCGTGAAGGGGGCGGGGGAAGCCGCGGGCCGGCCGAACGCCCTTGTCGGTCGCGTGACGGAGACCGAGTACCAGGGCACCTTCGTGAAGGTGACGCTGGACGTGGACGACCGGGACCCGTTCGTCGTCTTCATGTCCGACACGGGCTACTTCGCCGATCCGCTGTCGCCGGGGGACGCCGCCGTCGCCAGCTGGCCGGCGGACGAGGTCCACGTCCTGTCCCGCCCGGACACCGCCGAGGAAGCCGCCCTCTACGCGGAGGAAGCCGCCGCCTGAGGCCGCCGCGGCGCCCGGGCGCGCCTTCCACGGACGGGGCACGGCGGGCGATGGCCGGGCGGACGATCCTGATCACGGGCTGCTCCAGCGGGATCGGGGCGGACGCGGCCCATGCCCTGAGGGCGCGGGGCTGGCGCGTGTTCGCGAGCTGCCGCAGGCAGGCGGACTGCGACCGGCTGGCGGCGGCCGGCTTCGAGAGCCCGCGCCTCGACTACGAGGACGAGGCGAGCGTCGAGGCCGCCCTCGCCGACGTGCTCGCGGCGACCGGGGGCACGCTCGACGCCCTGTTCAACAACGGGGCCTACGCCATCCCCGGCTTCGTGGAGGACCTGCCGACCGCGGCCCTCCGGCATATCTTCGAGGCCAACCTCATCGGCTGGCACGCCCTCACCCGGGGCGTCCTGCCGGTGATGCGCCGCCAGGGGCACGGGCGGATCGTCCAGTGCTCGTCCGTCCTCGGCTTCGTCGCCGCGCCCTACCGCGGCGCCTACGTCGCCACCAAGTTCGCCCTCGAGGGGCTGACCGACTGCCTGCGTCTCGAGTGCCGCGACCTGCCGATCCGCGTCAGCCTGATCGAGCCCGGCCCCATCGCCACCCGCTTCAACGAGAACGCCATCGCCCAGTACCGCCGGCACATCGACCGGGACGCCTCGCCGCGCGCGGCCGAGCTCGCGGCGATCGAGGCGCGCTACGCGAGCGGCAAGACCCGCTCGCGCTTCGAGCTGCCGCCCGCGGCCGTGACGCGTGTCCTGGTCCACGCCCTGGAAAGCCCCCGCCCCCGCGCGCGCTACCGGGTGACGACGCCGACCCACGTGGCCGAGGTCCTCCGCCGCCTCGCCCCCCGCGCCCTCCTCGACCGGATCCTCGCCCGGAACTGAGGCTCGCCGGACGGGCGGGCGCTCACACGGTGGGCCGCGATCCCGTCAGGGCGGGCATCGAGGGCGTGTGCTCGCCGCTGGCGACGGCGATGCCCGTCCTCCGCGCCCGGATCCCGCCAAGGGTGGGCCGGCCCGCCGACGAGCCCCCGCGCAGCGCCGGAACGTGCGCGACAGCACGCGCGGGGAGCCGTTGCCGGGCGCGGGCTGCCGCGCCGGCCGGCCGGGCGCGTCGTGCCGTCGCTCCCGCCGCTCCCGCCGTTGCCTGGGCGACGGGGCGTCGCGGGGGCGGTGGACGAAAGGGGGCGGTCGCGCATGGCTCGGCGGGCAGCCATCCAACGGGCCGGGTGGTCCGCGGGCCGCCCGGCGCGTACAGGGGAAGCGACCCGCGGCGCCGGAGTGGCGTCCGCCGACTCCAATCCGCCGGTGCACCATGTTCCGCTGGTTCGAACGGCTCGTCGAGCCCTACCCGCCCGATGCGCCGGAGATCCCGCCGGCCACCACCTTCGGCCTCGTGTGGCACTACACCCGCGGGATCTGGCCGGTCGTCGCCCTGATGGCCCTGTTCGCGGGCCTCGTCGGGCTCGGCGAGGCGTTCCTGTTCTACTTCCTCGGCCAGCTCGTGGACTGGCTGGCGAACGAGAGCCGGGAGACCTTCCTCGCGGAGGAGGGATGGACGCTCGCGCTCATGGCCGCCTTCGTCCTCCTCGTCCTGCCGGTGCTGAACCACGTCGCCTCGATGCTCACCCACCAGGCGCTCGCGGGCAACTATCCCATGCGGATCCGCTGGCTCGGCCACCGGCTGCTCCTGCGCCAGAGCATGGGCTTCTTCGCCGACGAGTTCGCCGGGCGCGTGGCGACCAAGCTGATGCAGACCGCCCTCGCCGTGCGCGACACGGTCATGCGCATCTGCGAGATGCTGGTCTACGTGCTCGCCTTCCTCGTCGGGATGCTGGCGATCGCCGCGGGGGCGGACGTGCGCCTCATGCTGCCCATGCTCGCCTGGGTCGTGGTGTACGTCGCCATTCTCGTCTGGTTCGTGCCGCGCCTCGGCCGCGTCGGCGAGGAGCAGGCCGACGCCCGCTCCGTCATGACCGGCCGCGTCGTCGACGCCTACACGAACATCCAGTCGGTGAAGCTCTTCTCCCACGCCCGGCGGGAGGAGGCCTACGCGCGGAACGCCATGGACGGCTTCCTCGGCACCGTCCACCGGCAGATGCGCCTCATCACCTGGTTCAACTCGCTCATCTACTTCTCGAACGCGGTGCTTCTGTTCGCGGTCGGCGCCGTCGCGATCCGCCTGTGGCTCCTCGAGGCGGTCACCCTCGGCGAGATCGCGGTTGCTATCGCCCTCGTCATGCGCCTCGCCGGCATCTCCCAGTGGATCATGTGGGAGGCGGCCAACCTGTTCGAGAGCATCGGCACCGTGGCCGACGGGCGCGAGCTCCTGTCCCGGCCCGTGGCGGTGGTCGACCCGCCCGCGCCCCGGCCCCTGGCGGTGGACCGCGGCGCCATCCGCTTCGAGGACGTCACCTTCCACTACGGCAAGGAAGGCGGGGTGATCGAGAAGCTCGACCTGTCGGTCGCGCCGGGGGAGAAGGTGGGCCTCGTCGGCCCGTCCGGCGCGGGCAAGACGACCCTCGTGAACCTCCTGCTGCGGCTCCACGACCTCGAGGGCGGGCGCATCCTGATCGACGGGCAGGACATCGCGGCCGTCCGGCAGGACGACCTGAGGGCGGCCATCGGCGTCGTCACCCAGGAGCCCGCGCTGCTGCACCGCTCGATCCGCGACAACATCGCCTACGGCCGTCCCGAGGCGACGGACGAGGAGGTGATCGCCGCCGCCCGCCGCGCCGAGGCGCTTCCCTTCGTGGAGGGGCTCGTCGACGCGTCCGGGCGCGCCGGCCTCGACGCCCACGTGGGCGAGCGGGGGGTGCGCCTGTCGGGCGGGCAGCGCCAGCGCATCGCGATCGCCCGCGTGTTCCTGAAGGACGCCCCCATCCTCGTCCTCGACGAGGCCACGTCGGCCCTCGATTCGGAGGTGGAGGCGGCGATCCAGGCGAGCCTGTTCGAATTGATGGAGGGCAAGACGGTGATCGCCATCGCCCATCGCCTGTCCACCATCGCCGCCCTCGACCGCCTCGTGGTCCTCGACCGCGGACGGGTCGTGGAGGAGGGCCGCCATGCCGACCTCGTCGCCGCGGACGGGCTCTACGCCCGCCTGTGGCAGCGCCAGTCGGGCGGCTTCATCGCCGACCGCCTGCCCGCGGCCGCGGCGGAGTAGCGGCCGGGCGATTGCGGGACGCCCCGCCATTCGCTACATCGGGGGCTGCGCGGGTGTAGCTCAATGGTAGAGCAGCAGCCTTCCAAGCTGACGACGAGGGTTCGATTCCCTTCACCCGCTCCACGACCAAGCCTCCGGAAACGCGGTGCTTTCGCTTCCGCCGTTTCCATCCCCTCCCGGAAGCTCCCGGCGCTTGCCCCGTTCTTGCCGGAACCGATCCGGCGGACGCCGGGCGGACGACACTGCCACGGCCGGGCGGCCGGTCCGGTCGACAGCCGTGCCAGGCGGGCCCGCCTCGCTCGCCGCAAGGCCGCCGAGGCGCGGCACGACCTTCCGCGCTTCGGGCACGGGACGGGAACCTCTCCGGCCGTGGATGAGCGGCGAGAGACAAGGGGGCGGCTCCTCGAGATCGACAATCCGCCCAACTTGTGACAGTGTCCGCGCCGGGGACTTCGTTCCGCGCGAATGCCGCGTTCCGCGGCGGTGCCGCTTCGCGAGGCGTCTTCGCCGTCGCAACGGGTGCTCTGCGAGAGCGCATTCTGCGGGAAATGGCATGAAGCTCGTTCTGGTCGCCCTGTGTTTCGTCCTGCTTCAGGATCCGGCCGCGGCGTTCACCGCCGTGCCGCCCTGCAACGAGCGGCGGATGGGGCCGGTCACGGTGCGGGGCGTGGAGTACCAGCGCTTCCTGATCCGTCCGCGGGCCGGGACGCGGTGCCGGTTCAACACCAGCATCGGCAATCAGAACGTGATGCTCCTCGCCGTCCGCGTGACGAAGCGGCCGGACCAGGGCAGGCTGATCCGCGCCACGCGCGCGGAGGTCATCTACCAGGCGGGCAGCGGCGGGGACAGCTTCGGCCTCGCCTTCCGGGTGAGGAACCGGCATGGCGAAGGGTGGTACAACATCGCCGTCGCCGTTCGGCCGCGGTAGGGCCGCGCGCCTGACGCACCGGGGACGTGGCGCCCGCCTTCGGCAACGAGGGCCGGCAGCCCCCGCGACAGTCCCGCGGGACGAGACGCCTTCGGACGGCGGGCACGACGAGGCGCCGTGCCGTCCGCGCGATCGCCTGCGACCGGTCCGCGCCGGGCGGAACCACGGGCGCGGGACGGCATTCGCCGGCGGTCCGTGCCGGGACGACTGTTCCTTGGGGTCTCTTGGCGAGGGAGTGTTCCCGCGGCCGCCGGGCCGGCCGGGCGGCGGCGGCCGCATCGGGCCTCGCTCGGGCGCCGAGGCGGACAGTGGCCGCGTCGCGACCTGCGGAACGGCGGGCGGGACCACGGGGCCGGGCTGAGCGACAGGGGAGACGGCATGGACAGGGTCGAGGTGGAGGTCGCGATCATCGGGGCCGGAACGGCCGGGATGCGGGCCTACCGGGAGGTCTCCGAGGTCACCGACAGCGTGCTCCTGATCGAGGGCGGGGCGTACGGGACCACGTGCGCGCGCGTCGGCTGCATGCCGTCGAAGCTCCTGATCGCCGCCGCCGAGGCCGCCCATCACGGGCGCCACGCCGACCTCTTCGGCGTGCGCTACGGGCCGCCGGAGATCGACGGGGAGGCGGTGATGGGCCGTGTGCGCGCGGAACGCGACCGGTTCGTCGGCTTCGTTCTCGAGGCGGTCGAGGGCTGGCCGGAGCACCACCGGGCGAAGGCCCACGCCCGCTTCCGGTCCGATAACGAGCTGGAGCTGTCCGACGGGCGCGTCGTCGCGGCGGAGCGGATCGTCATCGCCACCGGCTCGCGGACCAGCGTGCCGAAGATGTTCGAGCCGCTCGGCGACCGGCTGGTCGTCAACGACGATGTCTTCCACTGGCGGACGCTGCCGGGGTCCGTCGCCGTCTTCGGGGCGGGCGTCATCGGGCTGGAGCTCGGCCAGGCGCTGCACCGGCTCGGCGTGCGCACCACCCTGTTCGGCCGGGACGACCTCGCAGGCCCGATCAGCGATCCCGAGGTGCGCGCGGCGGCCCTCGCGCTCTTCCGGGAAGAGCTCGCGTTCTTTCCCGACGCCGAGGTGACGCGGCTCGAGCGCACAGAGGCTGGCGTGGAGATCGACCACGTGGTGGAGGGGACGACGCGGACCGAGCGGTACGACCAGGTCCTCGTCGCCACCGGCCGGCGACCGAACGTGGACGACCTCGGCCTCGAGAACACGTCGCTGGAACGGGACGGGCGGGGCGTCCCGGTGTTCGACTTCCACACCGGACGGTGCGGGGACAGCCGCATCTTCATCGCGGGGGACGCGATGGACCGCTTCCCCCTCCTGCACGAGGCGGCGGACGAGGGGTTCGCCGCGGGCTACAACGCCGCGCACTTCCCCGAGGTGCGGCGCTTCGTGAAGAGCGCGCCGATCTCCGTCGTCTTCACCGACCCGGGCATCATGCTGGTCGGCGCCACCTTCGCAGAGCTCAACGAGAGCGGGGCGAACTTCGCGGTGGGCGCGCTCGACTGGTCGGACCAGGGGCGGGCCCGCGTCATGGGCGTCGACCGGGGGCTGATCCGCGTCTACGGCGACCGGGACGACGGGCGCTTCCTCGGCGCGGAGATGATCGGCCCGCGGGCAGAGAACCTCGCCCACCTTCTCGCCTGGTCCGTGCAGTCGGGCCTCACGGTGTCGCAGATGCTGGAGCGGCCGTTCTACCACCCGGTGCTCGAGGAAGGCGTGCGCACGGCCCTGCGCACGCTGAACCGCAACCTCCAGATGGGCCCCGCCTTCCCGCCCCGCTGCATCGACTGCGGCCCCGGCGCCTGAGGCTCGGCCCGCGGCCGCGTCACTCGACGGTGACGGACTTGGCGAGGTTGCGCGGCTGGTCCACGTCCGTCCCGTTGATGACGGCCGCGTGGTAGGCGAGGAGCTGGACCGGCACGGCGTAGAGGAGCGGCGTCACGAGGGGCGGGGCGTCGGGCAGGACGATGGTCTCCGCCGGGGCGTCCCCGGCCGCCTCCGCCCCGCGCTCGTCCGTCAGGAGCACGATGCGGCCGCCGCGGGCCGCCACCTCCTGCATGTTGGACTGGGTCTTGGCGTAGAGGTCGTCGAAGGGGGCGATCACCACGACGGGCATCTCCTCGTCCACGAGGGCGATGGGGCCGTGCTTGAGTTCGCCCGCCGCGTAGCCCTCCGCGTGGATGTAGGAGATCTCCTTCAGTTTCAGCGCGCCCTCGAGGGCGAGCGGGTAGGCCGTGCCGCGGCCGAGGTAGAGGGCGTGGGAGGCGCCCGCGATCTGGCGCGTCACCTCCTCGATGCGGTGCTCGAGGGCGAGCACCCGCCCCATCAGCCGCGGCACCTCCACGAGGGCGGCCACGAGCCGCTCCTCCGCCGCCTGGTCGAGGGTGCCGCGGGCGCGGCCCGCGCGGATCGCGAGGGCGGCGAAGGCGGCGAGCTGGCAGGTGAAGGCCTTGGTGGAGGCCACGCCGATCTCCGGCCCCGCGAGGGTGGGCAGCACCGCGTCCACCTCCCGCGCCATGGTGGAGGTCTCCACGTTCACGATGGCGGCCGAGGAAAGGCCCGCGGCCTTCGCATGGCGCAGGCTCGCCAGGGTGTCGGCCGTCTCGCCGGACTGGGAGACGGCGAGGGCGATCGTGTCCCGGGAGAGGGGCGCGTCGCGATAGCGGAACTCGGAGGCGACCTCCACGTCGACGGCCAGGCGGGCGAGCCGCTCCACCAGGTAGCGGCCGACGAGGCCGGCGTAGTAGGCCGTGCCGCAGGCGGTGACGGCGAGGCGCCCCGTGGCGGCGAGGTCGATCCCCGCGAACGCCTCCTCCCGCACGGCAAGGTTCGGCACGTCGCAGTAATGGGCGATGGCGTGGCCGATGACGACGGGCTGCTCGTGGATCTCCTTCGCCATGAAGTGGCGGTAGTTGCCCTTCTCGGCGAGGGAGACCTGGGCGGGGAGGGGCCGCACGGGCCGCTCCACCCGCTCGCCCCGCCGGTCGAACAGGACGAGGCCGTCCTCCGACAGGATCCCGTGGTCGCCGTCCTCGAGGTACGTGATCCGGTCGGCGAAGGGGGCGAGGGCGATGGCGTCCGAGCCCACGTACACCCCGTCGCCCTCGTCGGAGAAGCCGACGGCGAGGGGGCTGCCCGTGCGGGCGACGGCGAGGCGGCCGTGCACCCCGTCCACCAGGAAGGCGAGGGCGTAGGCGCCCTCGAGGGCGGCCACCGTCCCGGTGAGGGCGGCGGCGAGGTCCTCCCCCCGCGCCAAGGCCTTTGCGAGGAGGCAGGCGGCGACCTCGGTGTCGGTGTCGCTCTCGAGGCGCGCACCGTCCGCCTCGAGGCGGGCGCGCAGGGCGCGGTAGTTCTCGATGATGCCGTTGTGGACGATGGCCACCGGGCCCCAGACGTGCGGGTGGGCGTTGCGCT
>CAZJNX010000019.1:7273-32910 GCA_964547415.1 uncultured Hyphomicrobiales bacterium | reverse complement strand
GTGGAGGTGGTCGAGATGGTCCTCGCCGGCTCCATCAACAAGGAGATCGTGCGCACCATCAACGACGCGGGCGGCCGCGCCGTCGGCCTGTGCGGCAAGGACGGGCGCATGGTGATCGCCGAGCCCGTGCGCCGCACCATGACCGACCCGGACAGCAACATCGAGAAGGTGGTGGACCTCGGCTTCGTGGGCGAGCCCGTGGAGGTGCGCCGCGACGTCCTCGACCTCCTCGCCCGCTCCGAGACCATTCCCGTCATCGCCCCGGTCGCCAACGGCCGGGACGGGGAGACCTACAACATCAACGCCGACACCTTCGCGGGCGCCATCGCCGGCGCGGTCGGCGCCACGCGCCTCCTCTTCCTCACCGACGTGCCCGGCGTGAAGGACGCGAACGGCGAGATCATGAAGGAGCTCACCGCCGCCGACGCCCGCCGCATGATCGGCGACGGCACCATCTCCGGCGGCATGATCCCGAAGGTCGAGACCTGCATCGCCGCCCTCGAGCGGGGCGTGGAGGGCGTCGTCATCCTGTCCGGCAAGGTGCCCCACGCGGTCATCCTGGAGCTCTTCACCGAGGGTGGCGCCGGCACCCTCATCACCCGCTGAGCGCCGGACAGCCCATGACCGATGCCGAAACGCCCGCGGGCGACCCGGCCGTCGAGGCCCGCCGCCACCCCCTCTCGCCCCCCTTCGAGGAGGCGTTCGCCGGCCGCGACACCTGGATCTTCGATCTCGACAACACCCTCTATCCGGCCCACACCAACCTGTTCGCCCAGGTGGACGTGAAGATCCGCGACTTCGTGGCCGACCTTCTGAAGGTGCCGCCCGAGGAGGCCCAGCGCCTCCAGAAGGACTACTACCGCCAGTACGGCACCACCCTGCGCGGGCTGATGATCGAGCACGGCATCTCGCCCGACGCCTTCCTCGAGTACGTGCACGACATCGACCATTCGCCGGTGGCGGAGGACGCCCGCCTCGGCGCGGCCATCGCCGCCCTGCCGGGCCGCCGCTTCATCATGACCAACGGCACCCGCGCCCACGCCATGGCGGTCGCCCGGCGTCTCGGCGTCCACGACCACTTCGAGGACATCTTCGACATCGTGGCGGCCGACCTCCTGCCGAAGCCCCACGCCGAGACCTACGACCGCTTCCACGCCCTCCACGGGATCGAGCCCGCCCGGGCGGCCATGTTCGAGGACCTGTCGAGGAACCTCGAGGTGCCCTCGCGCCTCGGCGTCACCACCGTCCTCGTGGTGCCCGAGGGCACGCGCGAGGTCTTCCGCGAGGACTGGGAGATGGAAGGGCGAAACGCCCCTCACGTCCACTTCGTGACGGACCACCTGGCGACCTTCCTCGAGGCGGCGGGGAAGATCGCCAACGGCGGCTGAACCCGACCGGCGGGGGCGGGGCTCGCTCGACCAAGGGGGCCGGATGCTCGCGCCGGCCACGGGCCGCGTCAAGGGACGGCTTCGCCTCGAGCCCTTGACGCGGCCCGCGCCCGGCGCGTTTCCGGAAGGGTCGGCTCCGCCGGAATGTCGGCAGGGGTGTCTCACCACCGGAATGGACAAGGGGAGCGGGGCGAGGGGATCGGGCGCCGGACGCTCGCGGCAGGCGGGGGCCGCCGGGAACGGCCCGCAAGGCCAGCGGGCGGGGCGGGCGGAACCGATGCCGCCAGACGGTTCGGCGAGCGGCGACGGGCCGGCGGATGGAAAGGGGCGGGCCGCGCCGTGGCGGCCCGCCGGAAAAGGACGGACGGCCTCAGTCCATGGAGATCGGGCCGACGTCGCGGATCTCGCCGTCCTCGATCACCCACTCGCCGATGACGCCCGGAACGTCGCCGTTCTCGTCGAAGTCGACCGGGCCCGAGGCGCCCTCGTAGTTGATGTCGGTGCCCGCCGAGATGAGCTCCAGCGCCCTGGCGAAGTCGCCCGGGCCCACCGTCTCGCCCGGCGCCGTCGCAACCTCGCGCAGCGCGTCGCGGATCGCGGTGCGGTCGGTGGAGCCGGCCTTGGCGGCGGCGAGCGCGATCAGCATGGTCGCGTCGTAGCCCGAGTCGATGTAGGGGAGCGGCGGAACCTCGCCGTACTCCGCCTCATAGGCGTCGCGGAACGCCTGGAGCTGGGCGCTGTCGGGCGCCGTCGGCACCGTGCCGAACGAGCCGTTCAGGAACTGCCCCCCGATCTGCTCCACGATCTGCGGCGCCTTCATGCCGTCGGTGAAGACGAAGCGGTCGAAGTGGCCGCCCTCGAGCGCCTGGCGCAGGATGACGACGCCGTTCTCGGGATAGCCGATGAGAACGAGCGCCTCGGCGCCGCCCGTGTCGGCCCGCTGCACCTCGCCCCTGTAGCTCGCCTGGCCCTGCTCGTAAGGAATATTTTCCGAGACCGTGCCGCCCTGTTCGCCCGTGAAGGCCTCTTCGAAGGCGTTGGCGAGGCCCTCCCCGTAGGCGTTGTTGATGTAGATGATGGAGACGTTCGTGAGGCCCTTGTCCGTCACCAGCTTGGCGAGCGCCACGCCCTGGTAGGCGTCCGACGGGGCGGTGCGGAACAGGAAGTCGTTGTCGTCGAGCGTGGTGATCGACGGGGAGGTCGCCGACGGGGAGATCGTCACCACGCCCTCGCGCGCGGTCACCGACGTCGTCACCGGCATCGTCACGCCCGAGGCCATGGCGCCCACGATGGCGTCCACGTTGTCCACGTTGACGAGCTTCTGCGCCGCGTCGACGCCCGCCTGCGGGTTCGTCTGCGTGTCGCCCACCACGAGCTCCACCGGCTCGCCGCCGACGCCGCCCGCCTCGTTGATCTGCTTCACCGCGAGGCGAACCCCGTTCACGTTCGCCTCGCCGTAGGCCTGCAGGTCGCCCGTCAGCGGCTTCAGGGAGCCGATCTTCAAGGGCTCGGCCATCGCCGGCGCCGCCGCGAGCGCGAGCGCGATCACGCCGAGCGAGGCGCCCTTCAGGAAGCTCTTGTCCGTCATCGTCGAAACTCTCCCTCATGGGTGGGGATTGTGGCCGCGGCGGCGCGCCCTGCGCCCCTCGATCGGCCGCGCCCTTATAGGTGGGTGCCGCGCCCGGTGCCAAGCAGGGACGCATTGACCGCGTGTCCCGGCCGGCCCGCCGCCGCCGTTGCGCACGGGCGCCGTGCGGCGCTAGGCTTCCGCCACCTTCACGGTGAACCGGGAGAGCGCCATGGGCGGGGAGACCACCGCCACCTTCACGACCGCCGGCGGCGTCGCCGTCACGCGGCGGTCCCGCGACATCGCCTATCCGGGCGCGCTCGAGGAATGGGTCCGCCGCCTCGACGGGGAGCGCGGGGCCGTCTTCTCCTCCTCCTACGAGTATCCGGGCCGCTACACCCGCTGGGACTTCGCCCTCGTGAACCCGCCGCTCGCGGTCGAAAGCCGCGGCCATCGCCTCACCGTCTCCGCCCTCGACGCGCGCGGCCGCGCCCTCGTCAGGGCGGCCGAAGCGGCGCTGACCGGCGTTTCCTCCCTCGAGGTCGCCCGCGCGGGGGAAGACCGGCTCGAGGTGACGGTGATCCCCGCCGCCGAGCGCTTTCCGGAGGAGGAGCGGAGCCGCCAGCCCACCGTCTTCACCGCCCTTCGCGCCCTCGTCGCCTTCTTCGCCTCGGAGGAGGACGCCAACCTCGGCCTCGCGGGCGCCTTCGGCTACGACCTCGCCTTCCAGTTCGAGCCGATGCCGCTGTCCATCGAGCGGCCGGCGGACGTGCGCGACCTCGTCCTTTATCTCCCCGACGAGATCCTGGTGGTGGACCACTACGCCCGCCGCGCCACCGTCTCCTCCTACGACTTCGCCTACGCGGGCGAGACGTCCGCCAGCGTGCACCCGGCGCCGACGGTGGAGCCGTTCCGCCCGGCGGACGGGCCGCCGCCCGCGGGCGACCACCTGCCGGGCGAGTACGCTGACGTGGTGCGCCGCGCCTTCGGTCCCTTCGCCCGGGGCGAGCTCTTCGAGGTGGTGCCGAGCCAGGTGTTTCGCGCGGCCCTGTCGGCACCGCCCTCGGCCCTGTCCCGCCGCCTGTCGGAGATCAACCCGTCGCCCTACGGCTTCTTCATCAACCTCGGGAACCAGGAATACGTGGTCGGCGCCTCGCCGGAGATGTTCGTGCGCGTCACCGGCCGCCGCGTGGAGACCTGCCCCATCTCCGGCACCATCGCCCGCGGGCGCGACGCCATCGAGGACGAGGCGCAGATCAGGAAGCTCCTGAACTCGGAGAAGGACGAGACCGAGCTCACCATGTGCTCGGACGTCGACCGCAACGACAAGGCGCGGGTGTGCGTGCCGGGCTCGGTCCGCGTCCTCGGCCGGCGGCAGATCGAGATGTACTCCCGCCTCATCCATACCGTCGACCACATCGAGGGGATGCTCGCGCCCGGCCGCGACGGGCTGGACGCGTTCCTGTCCCACGCCTGGGCGGTGACGGTGACGGGCGCGCCCAAGCGGCGGGCGATGGCCTTCATCGAGGCGAACGAGCGGGGTCCGCGTCGCTGGTACGGCGGCGCCGTCGGCCTCCTCCACTTCAACGGCGACGTGAACACGGGGCTCACCCTGCGCACGGTCCACGTGCGCGACGGCTTCGCCGAGGTGCGGGTGGGCGCGACACTCCTCGCCGATTCCGATCCCGATGCGGAGGAGCGGGAGACCGTGCTCAAGGCCTCGGCCATGATGGCGGCCATCGAGACGGCCGGCGAAGCGGCCGCGCCCGAGGCCGCCGCCGAGGCGCGGCAGGAGCGGGGGCCGCGCCGCCGCGCCCTCCTCGTCGACCACGAGGATTCCTTCGTCCACACCCTCGCGGGCTACCTGCGCGAGGCGGGGCTCGAGGTGGTCACCCTGCGCGCGCCCGTCGGCGCGGCGGAGATCGACGGAGTGAAGCCGGACGTGGTGGTTCTCTCTCCGGGCCCCGGCCGCCCGGCCGACTTCGACACCGCCGGCACCATCGCCGCCACGCGCGAACGGCGGCTGCCCGTCTTCGGCGTGTGCCTCGGCCTGCAGGCGATCGCAGAGGCTTACGGCGCCCGCCTCGGGCAGATCGACGTGCCCATGCACGGCAAGCCCTCCGAGGTGCGGGTCGACCCGGACAGCTGCCTGTTCGAGGGCCTCCCCCGGACGATCCGCGTCGGCCGCTACCACTCCCTCGTGGCGCTGCCCGAGAGCCTGCCGCCGGAGCTGCGCGTCACGGCCCGTACCGAGGACGGCGTGGTGATGGCGGTGGAGCACGCGCGCGAGCCCGTCGCCGCCGTCCAGTTCCACCCCGAATCCATCATGACCCTCGCGAACGGGACGGGCATGGCCATCGTCCGCAACGTGGTGGCCCGCCTGGTGGAGCGGCGGAACGCGCCCGCGCCGGAGCGCGCGGACGCCTGACGATCTCGCCCGTGGAGGGGCCGGACACGAACCGCGCGATCGGCGAGGGGATGGACCCGGCCCCTGCCCGGCGAGGACCTCACCGGCGGCGCGCATCAAGATGAAGGGCCTTGGGTCGTCGTCCGGAGCGGCCGCGAACGGCGAGGCGTCCCGGCCGTCGCGCGGACAGGGCGCCGACGATCCACAGGCCCCCGCCCGACTGCCGTCACTGCGCGCCCTCGACGCGACAGAAGCGCAGGGCGGCAGCCGGCATCCGGCCGTAAAGGCGCGGCTCGTAGGCGGCGCGACGGTAGGGATGCCCGCGCAGCGCCTCGTACTCCGCCGCGAACGCCGGGAAGGGCGAGGTGGGAGCGTTCGTCGACACGCCCCCGTGAACCTGGTGGAAGGTTCCCTCGCCGAGGAGCGTGACCACGTTGCCGCCCGCGGCCGCCGCGGCGCGGATCATGAGGTCGTGGTTGACGAGGCCGCCGCCCGGGCTCCGGAAGGCCTCGTCGGCGCCGCCCACCGCCGCGAGGGTCGCAGGCGGCAGGAACAGGCCGTTGGATTCTGGAAGGGGCGCGAACCAGCCATGGCGCGCCGAGAGGGCGAGGGAGGCGATCTCGAACAGCCGGTCCCCGCCCGCCGGCCAGCCGATGCCGTCGAGGAGCGCGTCCTCCGCGGCCGCGTCGTAGCCCTCCTTGACCGACAGGGCCTGTGGCTTCGGGCCCAGGTGGAAGCCGAGGGTGGCGACCACGGCCGTCGGGTCGAGGGCATGGACGTCGAGGGCGGCCGCGAGGAGCCCGGGCGAGGCGAGCCGCGCGCCGTCGATCCACAGGCCCACGAAGGGCGCCCGCGCCGCGGCGATCCCCTCGTTGAGGGCCCGGGCGGGCGAGGGCGTGGGCGCCGAACAGGCGAGGGACACGAGCCGCGCCTCGCCGGCAGCCGCCCGGAGCGTCTCCTCCGGCACCGGCCGGCGCGAGCCGTTGTCGACCACGACGATCTCCACCGCCCCCGGCGCCACGCCCCGCTGGTAGGGCGGCGCGAGGGACAGGACGGTGCGCGGCAGCTCCCGCTCCATCTCGAAGGCGACCACCACGATGGAGACCGCGGGCGCGCTCACGGAAGGACGGCCCTCGCGAGCTGGTGGCGGGGCGGCTGGCGCCCGGCCGCACGGGCGGCGAGCAAAATCTCGACGAGGCGGTCGATCCGCTCCGGCGCGGGGTCGACCGCCTCTTCCCGGGCCAGTCGACCGGCGGGCGGCGCGTCCGCCGTCCCGAGCATGCGGCGCACGAGCGGGTTGTAGCTCTCCCACAGGTGCCGGCTCTGCGGGTCGGGCGCCATGAGGAGCATGAGGCCCGTCGGCGCCGTGTCGAGCTCCACGATCACGAGGTCCTTCCGTATCCGTTTCAATTCGACCGCGAGCTTCCACACGTCGCCCGTCCACACCCGCGTGCGGCGGTCGCGGGCCGCCTGGACGGGATGGTTCGGGAAGACGTCGTCGACGGCGATGATCCCGCAACGGGCCATCCGCCGCTCGAGGTGCATGACGTCGCGCAGGGCGAAGTCGGCAAGGTGCATCCCGTCCACGAGCGCGAAGTCGACGGGTTGGCCGATCGCCTCGTCCGCCGCCTCGCGGAAGAAGCGGTCGCTCGTCATCTCGAACAGGCGGACGTTCCCCGGGACGGGGTCCTCGAGCGCGGGCGCCGGGTCCACCGCGACGGCCGGACCCGTCGCCAGGGCGAGGCTCGCGCCGTGGCGCACCCCGATTTCCACGTAGAGCCGGGGGGCCAGCCGCTCGTGGATCTGCCTCAGGACGTCGAAGGTACGGCGGCGGCCCGCCGTCGCCTCCTCCTCCGGCGTCCCGGCCGCGATATCCGCGGGGGCGGCGACGGGGGGCGGGGGCGCTGGCGCGATCGCCGCATCGCGGACGAACACGCCGACGAGGTCCCGCCACGGGCCGCGCTCGTCGCGGCGGACCTCTGCGAGATGGAGGCCGGCGACCTCCGCCAGCGTCCGGTAGGCGTCCGGCAGGAAGCGGTAGCAGTCCACCGGGTAGCGGTGGACCGGCCCGGCCGACGGGGCGATCAGGAACAGGCGACCGTGGTCGGCGAGGACCCGGGCCATCTCCGGGAACACGACCCAGAACCGCGGGCAGTGCTCCAGCATCTGTCCGGACAGGACGAGATCGAAATGGCCGTCCGGGAAGGGCAGCCGGTCCGGCGTCTCCAGCACCACGTCGACGCCCGGCCCGTCCTCGATGTCCACGCCCGTGTATTCCACCGGCCGGTCCCGGAACAGGACGCGATAGCCTCCGTTCACGTCGGCGGCGCCCACGTCCAGGATCCGCACCGGACGGCCGTGTCCGTCGAGGAAGGCCGCCGGGGCGAAGCGCTCGACGCAAAGCGCCATGTTCTCCAGGGAGCTTGCGTGCATGGGGGACTCGTTCCGGCAGGCGCGGTGACGATAGACCACCGCGGCGGACCGGGCAACGCCGCCGGCGGCGCGCCGTCGCCCGGCGGAACGGGCCCGACCCGCCGGCGTTGCCTGCCCGTCGCGCGATGGCACGGGAGTTCACGATGGCAGGCCCCAGACGGACCGACCCGGCGCTCTGGGAACGGGTGAAGCGGGAGATCACGAACAGCGACAAGGGGGGCGAGCCCGGCCAGTGGTCGGCCCGCAAGGCGCAGCTCGCCGTGCAGGCGTACAAGCGCCGCGGCGGCGGTTACGAGGGGAAGAAGCCCGACACGCACCTCGACGAATGGACCCGGGAGGACTGGGGGACGAGGTCCGGCCGGCGCAGCCGCGATACCGGCGAGCGGTATCTTCCCCGCAAGGCGCGGGAGAGCCTGACGGCGGAGGAGTACCGTCGCACCAGCGAGAAGAAGCGGCGGGACATGCGGCGCGGCCGCCAGTTCTCCGGCCAGCCGTCCGACATCGCGCGCAAGACGGCGCGGTTCCGGGAGAGCGGGGCCGAGGGCGAGCCGACGCTGGCCGAGCTGAGGGAGATCGCCCGCGAGCGCGACATCGCCGGCCGCTCGAAGATGGACAAGGAAGAGCTCGCCGCCGCCATCGACGGAAGCGGGGAGAGCGAGCGCGGCGGCGGGAGCGAGCCGACCAAGGCCGAGCTGACGGACGAGGCGCGGGCGCGGGGCATCGAGGGCCGCTCGAAGATGGACAAGGCGGCCCTGCGCAAGGCGATCGCGGAGGCGGACCGGGAGCCGACCCGGGCCGAGCTCATGGAGGAGGCGCGCCGGCGCGGCGTCGAGGGGCGCTCGAAGATGAGCAAGGGCGAGTTGCGGGCGGCGCTCGGCTGAGTGCGGTAAAAGGGGTGCGGGAATGGATGCCGAGGACCGCAGGGCGACGCGGGAGGAATTCCGCAACGTCGTCAACATGAGCCCGAAGGAGCTGGAGGACTGGCTCGGGACGGAGGAGAGCCGGTCGGTCGGCTGGCCGAAGGAGGCGCTGGGCGGCGAGTCGGTCGGCCACCATTCGGGCCGCCGGATCGTGGAGATCAAGCGCAAGCGGCAGGACGACTACAGCGAGGACGACTACGCGCACATGCGCAAGGTGATCGGCTACGTCCACCGCCACATCGAGCAGCCGCCGAGCGGCGACCCGACCCGGACCCGCTGGCGCTATTCGCTGATGAACTGGGGCCACGACCCCCTCAAGGACTGAACGGCCCGCGGTGCGGGTGGACGGAGGGTGCCTGCCCGAAAGCCCGACCGCCCCGGCCTGGGCCCGGGATCGATTCGCCCCGGACGCAGACCTGCGGCAAGGTCGTCACGGCTCGGGGCTTTCCCCCTTTCACAGCGCCATGAGGCGGCGGACGCGGGCGCCGTGGGCCGCGATCACCTCGTCCTCGTCGGCGGTGGCGAGGCGGCCCTCGCGCACCACGGCCCGCCCCTCGACGAAGGTGTGGCGCGCCCGGTGGGGGCCGGTGAGGACGAGGGCGGCCACCACGTCCCACGCGCCCGACATCTCGATCCCGGTCGTCGAAAAGCAGGCGAAGTCCGCACGGCGGCCCGGGGCGAGGACGCCCACGTCGTCGCGCCCGAGGACGGAGGCGCCGCCGCGGGTCGCGATCTCGAGGGCCTCGCGGGCCGGCATGGCGGCGGCGCCCTCCGCGACCCGCTGCAGAAGCATCGCCTGGCGCACCTCGCCGAGGAGGTCGGCGGCGTCGGAGGAGGCCGAGCCGTCGACGCCGAGGCCCACCTTCACGCCCGCGTCCCGCATCGCCCGCACCGGTGCGATTCCGGAGCCGAGGCGCATGTTGGAGTTGGGGCAGTGGGCGACGCCCGTGAGGGTGCGGGCGAACAGGTCGATCTCGGCGCCGTCGAGCTTCACGCAGTGGGCGTGCCACACGTCCGCCCCGGTCCAGCCGAGGCCCTCGGCGAAGGCGCCCGGCCGCTCGCCGAAACGGGCGAGGGAGAAGGCGACGTCGTCGTCGTCCTCGGCGAGGTGGGTGTGGAGCATCACGCCCTTGTCGCGGGCCAGCAGGGCGGCGACGCGGGTGTGCTCCCGCCGTACCGTGAAGGGCGAGCAGGGGGCGACGGCGACGCGCACCATGGCGCCCGGCCGCGGGTCGTGGAAGGCGTCGATCACGCGGATGGTGTCGGCGATCACCGCGTCCTCGTCCTCCGTGAGGTCGTCGGGCGGCAGGCCGCCGCCGCTCTCGCCGAGGGTGAGGGCGCCGCGGCAGGCGTGGAAGCGCACGCCGATCTCGCGGGCGGCGGCGATCTCGTCGTCGAGGCGGGCGCCGTTCGGGAACAGGTACAGGTGGTCGGACGTGGTGGTGCAGCCCGACAGGGCGAGCTCGGCGAGGCCGAGACGCGCGGAGTGGAAGACGTCCTGCGGGCCGATGTGGCGCCACACCGGATAGAGCCGCTTCAGCCAGCCGAACAGGCTCGCGTCCTGGGCGCCCGGGACCGCGCGGGTGAGGTTCTGGAAGATGTGGTGGTGGGTGTTGACGAGGCCGGGCGTGACGACGAGGCCGCGCGCGTCCACGACCTCGTCGGCGCCCGCCGGCAGCGCGTCGGCCGGGCCGACGGCCTCGATCACGCCGTCCCGCGCGAAGAGCCCTCCGCCCGGGATCTCGCGCCGCGCCTCGTCCATGGTGACGAGGACCGCCGCGTCGCGCACCAGAAGCGTCGCCATCGCCCGCGCCCCCTTCGCCGCCCCGGCCCGGGGCTTTCCGCGCGACCATTGCGCGCCGCGCCGCCGGATCGTGTCAAGCGGGGCGAGGCCGTCAGGCCGGGGCGGTCGCGCCGTCCGGGACGGGGGCGGCGCCGGGGCCGGCTTCCCAGAAGCGGGGGGTCGCCTTCAGCGCCTTCCAGCGCTTGCGGGCGGTCTTCCAGGCCTTCTCCGACCGGCGAAGGTGCCAGGCGACCACCGCCTCGGCGGCCGCCGCGGCAGGCCCGCCGGCGATGCCCGCGTGGGCCGCGGGGTCGAGGACGGATCGCGCCGTCTCCACGTCGTTGAGGTAGCCGAAGACGTCCTGCATGCGCTTCAGCTGCTTCAGGAAGGCGGCGACCTCCTCCGGCGGGTAGAGCGGGCGGAAGGCCTCGATGGTGTAGCGCAGGCCCTTGAGTTCCTTGCGCAGTTCGTGGCGCTCCTCTACCGTCAGCGTCTCGATGCGCTTGCCCCAGCGGTTGCACGCCTTGAAGGCGCGGGCGAGGGCCCGTCCGCCCACCGCGCCGAAGGTCGTGGCGTCCTCAGTCTCGCCCGCCTCCGCGGCGGCCTTCTCCACGGCGAGCGGAAAAAGGGCGAGCTGGAGGGCGAGCCAGGACCAGCGCCCGCCCGCCACGTCCGCCACGACCTGCTCGCGGATCCCGTCCCGGTCCGCCGCGAGGCGGGCGGAAAGGTCCGCGAGGGCGGCGGCGTCCGCCCCCTTCACCGGCTCGCGCGGCACGATCTCGTCCACGAGGACATCCGCGTCACGCAAGGTGCCGGCGACGCGGGCGAGGTCCCGGGCGTCGGCGGCGATGCGGCGCATGCGCGTGCCGTCGAGGGCGGGGCGGAAGGCCTTGAGGACGGTCCTGAGGCGGCGCAGGAAGACGCGCAGCTGGTGGGGTCCCTCCGGGTCGGGCGAGCGGGGGATCGCGTCGCGGAAGGCGAGGGCGGCCCCCCCGTAGGCCCAGCCGATGGCCGCGAGCGCCTCCCGCGCGGGCGTGTCGGCCGACAGGCCCGCGGGGAAGGCGTCCGGGTCCACCCGGTCCTTCAGGGTCGGGCGGGGCGTGCCGGCGATGAGGCGGTAGCCGCGCTCGGCCTTGCTCTCGGTGGACAGGGTGAAGGGGACGTCCGCGAGCAGCGCCTCGGCCGCCTCGAGCACGGCGACGGGCTCGCCCGCCTTCAGTTCGATCTCCACCTCGCGCACCACCTCCTCGCCCCGCTCGGCGTGGACCTGCCCGTGGTCGAGGGCGATCTCCACCCGGCCGTGGGGGACGGCGAGGTCGTGGGCCGCGCGCATCACGACGGTCTCGAAGGTGCGCCGCAGGTAGCGCGTGCCGAGGGCGCGCACGAGGGCGTCCTTGAGGGGCTCCTCGGTGACGAGGTCGAGCTTCGGGTGGGCCGAGGCGAGCGGCCACTCCGCTTCCACCGGGTTCGACACGCCGAGCTTCATGCTCTTGCCGAGCTTCAGGGTCTGGACCCATCCCCCGGGCTCCTGCCGCACCCGGAGCGACAGGCCCGCCTGCCACAGGCGGTGATCGCGGGTGTCGAAATAATAGGCGTGGAGCCGCTCCGCGGGCGCGCCGTCCGGCGAGGGGGCGGCGAGCCGCGGCGTCCCGGCGAGCGCGGCGAAGGCCTCGTCCGACAGCTCCACCTTCAGCTCCATTTCGCGCGCAGCGGCGGCCACGGCCCGCCCTCCTCGATGACAATTGGATGACAACACCGTTGTGATGGTCCGCAACGGCCATTTCAAGAGCCGCAGCCTGGATGCACACAGTGCGCATCGCGACCCGCACCCGCCGGGGCGTTCCGCTTCGGTACGGTTCTTGTTAGGCAGCGCCCGCGGCCCGCGCCGCTGAACGTTCCAGGAGACGACCGTCCATGAAAGCCGCCATCCGCAGCCTCGGCCTCGCCCTGTCGGGCGCGCTTGCCGCCGCCCTTCTCGCCACGACCGCCGACGCCGCCGACCACGTCGCCCGGATCGGGCACCTGGAGAGCCCGGAGCAGTCCCGCCACATCCACCTTCAGAAGGTCGCCGACCGGGTGAAGGAGCGCACCGGCGGCGCCGTCGAGTTCCAGCTCTTCCCCCAGGGCCAGCTCGGCACCCAGCGCGAGATGACCGAGGCGACACAGCTCGGCGTCATCGAGGCGACGGTCTCGCCCGCCGCCTTCCTCGGCGGCTTCAACCCGGCCGTCTCCATCCTCGACATCCCGTTCCTCCTGCCCGCCGACGAGCAGACGGCCCAGGAGATCCGCGGCGGCGACTTCGGCGAGGCGCTGCTCGAGACCTTCTCCGACCGCGGCGTCACGGCGATCGCGCTCTGGCCCAACGGGCACAAGCACTTCACATCGAACAAGCCGCTCGACGACCTCACGGACCTGTCGGGCCAGAAGTTCCGCGTGATGGACAGCCGCATCCTGATCGAGCAGTTCAACGCGCTCGGCGCCTCGGCCATCGCCCTGCCCTTCGGCGAGGTCTACACCTCGCTGCAGACCGGCGTCGTCGACGGGCAGGAGAACCCGCTTGACACCATCCTGAAGATGAAGTTCTACGAGGTGCAGGACAACCTCGTCGTCTCCGGCCACGGCGCTCTGGAGGACGTGGTCCTGTTCAACCCGACCTTCTGGGACGGCCTGCCGGACGAGTACAAGACCATCATCCGCGAGGAGTTCGAGGCCGTGATCCCGGACCTCGTCGCCCACAAGGCGGGCGCGGTCGAGGCGGCGTTCGAGGAGATCAAGGCGAGCGGCATCTCCGTGCGTGAGGCGTCCGAGGAGGAGAAGGCGGCGCTGCGCGAGGTCATGTACCCGGCCGGCCGCGCCGCCTACGTGGAGCGCGCGGGCGAGGAGGGCGAGCGCCTCGTGGAGATCTACGAGGCCGCCTATGAGGAGGCCACGAACTGATCGGCCGGCGGAGAGGGCGGCGGGCGCGCGCCCGGTGAGGCGGCTGGTCGCGGCCCTGCGGCTTGCCGAGCGGGTGACGCTCGCCGCCGTGTTCCTCCTGATGGTGGCGCTGTTTTCCTGGGGCGTCTTCGTGCGCGAGCTCGGCGGCCAGCTCGCCAGCGACTTCGCGTGGATCGAGGAGGCGGTGCGCCTCCTCAACCTCTTCCTCGTGTTCGGGGCGCTGGGCCTTGCCCTCGAGCGGGGGCGCCACGTCTCCGTGGACAGCCTCCGGGCGCGCCTGCCGGAACGGGCGCGGCGCGTCCTCTACCGGGGGATCGACCTCGTCGGCCTCCTCTTCTCCCTGTTCATGGTCGTCCTGTCGGCGCGGATGGTCGCCTTCGTGTGGCGCACCGGGCAGACCTCGCCGACCCTCGACGTACCGATGGCCATGGTCTACGTGGCCCCGGTGATCGGCTTCTCCCTGCTCTCGCTGCGCTACCTCCTGAGCCTCCTCGGCCTCATCGACCGGTTCGGCGGGGCGCGCGCGGGGGCGCCGTCGTGATCGCCGTCGTCGTCGTCCTCGCCGCGGTCCTCCTCGTCCTCGGCTTCGAGATGTTCCTCGTGCTCGGGCTGCCCGCGCTCGCGGCGAAGGAGATCTTCTTCGAGCGGCTGCCGGACGCGGTCCTCGTCCAGAAGCTCGTCGGCGGGATCAACCACACGACGCTGCTCGCCATCCCCTTCTTCATCTTCGCCGCGGAGATCATGGCGTCGGGCCGGATCGCCGAGCGCCTCGTCGGCCTCGTGCGCGCCTTCGTCGGCCACACCCGGGGCGGCATGGGCCACACCGCCATCGGCGGGTCCATGATGTTCGGCTCCGTCTCGGGCTCGGCGCCGGCCACCGTCGCCGCCCTCGGGCGGATCCTCTACCCGGAGCTCGTGAAGACCGGCTACCGGGAGCGCTTCGGCCTCGGCCTCGTGGTGGCGAGCGCGGAGACGGCGCTCCTCATCCCGCCGTCCATCACCCTCATCATCTACGGCTGGATGACGGGCACCTCCGTCACGGGCCTGTTCGCGGGCGGGCTCGCGGTCGGCCTCGTCCTCGGCCTCGCCTTCGCGCTCATGGTGGCGATCGAGGCGCGGCGGCGGGGCATCCCGGGCGGCGAGCGGCTGTCGTGGGCCGAGCGGGGGGCGGCGCTGAAGGCCGCGTCCTGGGCGCTCGGGATGCCCGTGATCATCCTCGGCGGGATCTACGGCGGCGTCTTTACGCCGACGGAGGCGGCGGCCGTCGCCGTCGTCTACGCCCTCGCCGTCGAGACCCTCGTCTACCGCAACATGTCGCTCGCCAAGCTCGTCACCGTCGCCGAGCGGAGCGCCGTGTCCACCGCGGTCATCTTCCTCCTCATCGCGTTCGGGGCGGTCATCGGCTTCTTCATCACCCTTGCCCAGGTGCCCCAGGCGATCTCCGCCGGCCTCCAGGCGATCGACGCGGGGCCCGTCCTCTTCCTCCTCCTCGTCAATGTCGCCTTCCTGATCGCGGGCATGTTCATCGACCCGAACTCGGCGCTCCTCATCCTGGTGCCGCCGCTCTTCCCGGTGGCGACCGCCCTCGGCATCGACCCGATCCACTTCGGGCTGATCGTCACCCTCAACATCTCGCTCGGCATGATCACCCCGCCGTTCGGTCTCGACATCTTCGTCGCCTCGTCCACCCTGCAAAAGCCGGTGACGACCATCGTGGCGGGGGTGTGGCCGTTCGTGGTGGCGAACCTCGCCGTCCTCGCCGTCGTCACCTACGTGCCGGCGGTCTCGCTGGCGATCCCGCGGCTGGTGCTCGGCTGAGGGCGGTCGACGGGGTGCGCGCCCTCGCGTAGGAACGTCCGCAAGGAGCCGAGAGAATGCCGGACGCCATCACCATCCGCCGCCCCGACGACTGGCACCTGCACTTGCGCGACGGGGCGATGCTCGCCGCCGTCGCCCCGCTGTCGGCCGCCCACTTCGGCCGTGCCATCGTGATGCCGAACCTCGTCCCCCCGGTGGTGACGGCGGCCGACGCCATCGCCTACCGCGCGCGCATCGTGGCCGCCCTTCCGGAGGGCGCGGCCTTCGAGCCGCTGATGACGCTTTATCTCACGGAAGACACCGACCCGGAGGACGTCGCCCGCGCCGCGACGGACGGGATCGTCGCCGCCGTGAAGCTCTACCCCGCGGGCGCCACCACCAACTCCGCCTCGGGTGTGCGGGACGTGGAGCGCGTGATCCCGGTGCTCGAGCGCATGGCGGAGGTGGACCTTCCCCTGTGCGTCCACGGCGAGGTGACCGACGCGGACATCGACATCTTCGACCGGGAGGCGGTCTTCATCGAGCGGGTGCTGGAGCCCGTCCGCCGCCGCCTGCCGACCTTGCGGGTCGTGATGGAGCACGTGACGACGCGCGAGGCCGTCGCCTACGTGCGCGGCGGGGGCGAGCGGCTCGCGGCGACGATCACGCCCCACCACCTCGTCATCAACCGCAACCACATCCTGGCGGGCGGCATCCGGCCCCACTACTACTGCCTGCCCGTCGCCAAGCGCGAGATCCATCGCCTCGCCCTCGTCGAGGCGGCGACCTCCGGGCACCCCCGCTTCTTCCTCGGGACCGATTCCGCGCCCCACGCGGATGACGCCAAGGAGAGCGCCTGCGGCTGCGCGGGCGTCTTCAACGCGCCGGTGACGCTTCCCGTCCTCGCCCACGTGTTCGAGGCGGCGGGCGCCCTCGACAGGCTCGAGACGTTCGCCTCCCTCGCCGGGCCCGCCTTCTACGGTCGCGCGCCGTCGGAGGAGACGGTCCGGCTCGAAAAGCGCGGCGAGCCCCTCCCGCCCCCCGGCAAGATCGAGACCGGGGCGGGGCCGATCACCGTGTTCGACCCCGGCTTTCCCCTCCACTGGCAGGTCGCGTGACCGGAGGCCCAGGCATGAACGTGACGAGCTTTCCCGACCGCGACCTCGTCGCCACCATGACGGCGCGGATGCTCCTCGAGATCGGCGCCGTCCACTTCCGGCCCGATCCGCCCTACACCTTCACCTCCGGCCTTGCGAGCCCGGTCTACATCGACTGCCGGAAGATCATCTCGTACCCGAGGGTCCGCTCCACGCTGATGGATTTCGCCGCCTCGGTCATCCTGCGCGAGGCGGGCTTCGAGGCGTTCGACGCGGTCGCGGGCGGGGAGACGGCGGGCATCCCCTTCGCCGCCTGGATCGCCGACCGCCTGTCGCTGCCCATGCTGTACGTGCGCAAGCAGCCCAAGGGCTTCGGCCGTGACGCCCGGATCGAGGGGGACGTGCGGGAGGGCCAGCGGGTGCTCCTGGTGGAGGACCTCACCACCGACGGCGGCTCCAAGGTGCGCTTCTGCGAGGGCCTGCGCGAGGCGGGCGCCGTCGTCACCGACACGCTGGTGGTCTTCTACTACGACATCTTTCCCGAGACGCGGGAGGTGCTCGCCCGCCACGGCCTTTCCCTCCACGCCCTCGCCACCTGGTGGGACGTGCTCGCCGTCGCCCGCCGCGACGGCCTCTTCCCGGACGAGGTGACGGCCGAGGTGGAGCGCTTCCTCGACAAGCCGCTCGCCTGGTCCGCGGCCCACGGCGGCATCGCCGAGCTCGCCGTCTGATCCCGTCGCGAGGGGAGGGGGCCGCCCCCTCAGTCGGGAAGGCCCGCGCGGACCCAGGCGCCCAGGCGGGCCCGCTCGTCCTCCGTCATGCCGGTGAGGTTGCCGAGCGGCATGGCGCGGGTCGTCACCGACTGGGCGAGGACGGCATCGGCGTGGCGGCGCACCTCGCCCGGCGTGTCGAGGCGAACGCCCGCGGGCGGTGCGGCAAAGCCCGGCTGGGACGGGCTTTCCGCGTGGCAGGCGGCGCAGTGGCGCTCCACGATGGCGAACGCCTCCGTCCCGCTCACCGCAGCGGCGAGGCGCGGGTCCGCCTCCGTCGCCGACGGCAGGCTCACGAACAGGGCAAGGCCCGCCGCCGCGGCCACCGCCGTCGGCCACTGCCAGGCGACCTCGAGGCCCGTGCCGCCCGCCTCCCAGGTGTTGAACCAGTTGCGCACCACCGCCCCGAGCAGCAGCACGAACGCCACCACCGCCCAGTTCCACGCGTGGCCGAACGTCATGGGATAGTGGTTGGAAATCATCAGGAAGATGACCGGCAGGGTGAGGTAGTTGTTGTGGGTGGAGCGCAGCTTGGCGATCCGCCCGTATTCCGCGTCCGGCACGCGGCCCGCCTTGAGGTCGGCCACCACCACCCGCTGGTTCGGGATGATGACCATGGCGACGTTGGCGCTCATGATGGTGGCGATCATCGCCCCCACCTGGATGAAGGTGGCGCGCCCGGAGAAGACGAAGCTGTAGGCCCAGGCCACCGCCACGATGGCCGCGAACAGGACGGCGAACATGGCCGCCGGCCGGTCCTTGAGGGCCGAGCGGCACAGGGCGTCGTAGAACAGCCAGCCCCCGGCGAGGCCGGCCAGCGACAGGGCGATGGCGAGGGCGGGCGCGATATCGGCGACGAGCGGGTCGATCATCCGCGCCGACGCGCCCCAGTAGTAGACCACCACCAAGAGAAAGAAGCCGGTCAGCCACGTCATGTAGCTTTCCCAGCGGAACCAGTGCAGGTCCTCCGGCATGTGCGCCGGCGCGACGGTGTACTTCTGCGTGTGGTAGAAGCCGCCGCCGTGGACCGACCAGTTCTCGCCCTTGATGCCGGGGTCCATGTTCTCCCGGCGCTTCAGCGTGGCGTCCAGCCACATGAAATAGAAGGACGAGCCGATCCAGCCGATGGCGGCGACGATGTGGGCCCAGCGAAGGAACAGGCTGAGCCAGTCCTGGACGATGGCGAGCATGGCGTTCCGGGGGAGCGACTTCCTCCCCCATCAATGGCCCGGCGCGCGGCCCGGCTCAAGGGGCCGCGCCGCCGCAATCGGGCTCAGTTGCGCACGAGGATGGGGCTCGCCCGGCGGGAGGCCTTCGGCATCCACGCCTCGATGAGCTCCTCCACCTTCGCGTCCCGCGCCGCGCCGGTCCGCCCGCCGAACACCACGACGATGAGCGAGCGCCCGCCCCGCTGCACGTGGACCGCCAGGTTGAAGCCCGACAGGCGGATGTAGCCCGTCTTGATGCCGCGCACCCCGTCGACCCGCCCGAGCAGCTTGTTGGTCGCGCGGATGCGCCGGCCCTCGAAGGTCCACTCCCTCAGGGAGAAGTAGCCGGCGAAGCGACGGTGGCGGGTGACGAGGGCGCGCCCGAGGATCGCCATGTCCCGCGCGGTGGAGACCTGGTCCGGGTCGGGCAGGCCCGAGGCGTTGGAAAAGCGCGTGCGGCGCATGCCGAGGCTCGACGCCTTGCGGTTCATGCGGTCGACGAAACGCTCCTCCGAGCCCGCGACGGCCTCCGCCACCACCACCGCCACGTCGTTGGACGAGCGCACGGCCATCGCCCGGATCGCCTGGTCGACGGTGATCGTGTCGCCCGCCTTCACGCCGAGCTTGGCGGGCGGGCGGGAGGCGGCCTCCTGCGACACGGGAAGCTCCGAGGCGAGGTTGAAGCGCCCCGCCTCGACGGCGTCGAACAGGAGGTACAGCGTCATCATCTTGGTGAGGGAGGCGGGGTAGCGCAGGCCCTCCGCGTCCTCCTCGAAGAGGACGCGGCCCGACGGGGCGTCCACCACGATGGCCGCGTGGGCGCGCGCCTCCGGCTCGCCGCCGCCGCGGGCGAAGAAGGGGATCGCGGGCGCGGCCACCGGGGCGAGTGCGATCGCCCCGCCCGAGACGCCCGCGGTGGAGCCGACGCCGGGCGGCGCCCCGCCCGCGTCCGCCGTCTCGCTCCCCCCGTCCGCGTTCCCGTCCGCCTCCGCGTCGGCATCCGCCGTCGCGGCGGCGCCGCTCCCGTCCTGCGGCGGCGCGGGGAGGGCGTCCGCCCCGAGCGAGGGCAGGCGCGCGTTGCAGCCCGCGAGCGCAAGCGCCAGGATCAGGACGGGAAGGACGGCCCCGAGCGCCGCGGGTCCCCGGCCGTGCCGCCCTTGCCCGCCGCGGGCTCTCGTGCCTGTCCCGTGGTCGAGCATGGGGCGCCTCGTCGGTGTGGGCGGGGAGGGAAGGGCGGTCAGGACAGGGCCGGGCGGACCGCGGTCGCGAGGGCGTGGTCCATGTAGATCTCGCGCAGGCGCCGGGCGAGCGGGCCGGGCTTGCCGTCGCCGATCGGCGTGTCGTCGATGCGCGTGACGGGCAGGACGAAGCTCGACGCGCTCGTGAGGAAGACCTCGCGCGCGGCCTTCGCCTCCTCGAGGGTGTAGGTGCGCTCCACGAACGGGATGCCCTTTTCGGCGCACAGGGCGGCGACGGACTGGCGGGTGATCCCCGGCAGGATGCCGCTGCCGAGCGGGCGGGCGAGGATCGTCCCGTCCTCCGCCACGATCATGACGGAGGACGATCCGCCCTCCGTCACGAGGCCGTCCTCCACCATCAGCGCCTCGTCGAAGCCCTCCGCGTGGGCGGCGCGCACGGCGAGCACCTGGGCGAGCAGCGAGATGCTCTTCACCTCCCGCCGCTTCCACCTGAGGTCGGGCACGCTCTTGAGGGAGGCGCCGCGCTCGGCCTTCGGCGCGTTGCGGATCGCCTTCTCCTGGGTGAACCCGACGATGGTGGGCGCGGGGTCCTCAGCCGTCGCGAAGGCCCGCTCGGCGACCCCGCGGGTGACCTGGAAGTAGACGAGGCCCTCGCCGACGGCGTTGCGGCGCACGAGCTCGAGGGCGATCTCCGTGAAGCGCTCGACGGGAAAGGGGAGGGCGATGCCGATGGCCTTCAGGCAGCGGTCGAACCGGGCGAGGTGGCCCTCCACGTCCACGAGGGCGCCGTCGAGGACGCCTGCCACCTCGTAGATGCCGTCGCCGAAGTTGAAGCCCCGGTCGAGGATCGAGACCTTCGCGTCCTCCATGGCGACGTAGGCCCCGTCGAGAAAGGCGATGCGTGTCATGGTCGGCTTCCCGGTTGTGGCGGACACGGAGCGCGCCGGCCGTCCCGCCCCGCGCGGCGTGACGTTACCGTGGCGGGGCGGCGCGGGATAGGGGCGAGGGGGCGGCGCGCGTCAGAAGGTCATCCGGTTGGAGGCGGGGGTGAAGACGCGCTCGTTCACCACCGAGAAGGCGTTGAGGGCGTCGTTCGTCGTGCCGGTGCGGTTCACCGCGTCGAACAGGCGGCGCGCCTCGCGGTACTCCCCGATGTTGTAGTGGGCGAAGCCGCGCAGGACCATCAGGTCGTTCTGGAGGGGGGCGATCCCGTCCCGCTCGTCGAGGTAGAGGATCGCCTCCACGTAGCGGCCGTCCTCGTAGGCGGCGAGCGCCCGCTGGGTCAGGATCTCGATGGTGACCTCGGTGCGCCGCGCCCGCGACTGGGGCGCCGCGGTCGCCGCGATCGCCGCCTCGTCCGTCTGGCGGGAGGCGAGGGCGGCGAGCGTCCGGCCGTAAGCCGCGTCCTGGTAGCGCGTGGTGGCGTAGCGCGTGCCCGCGAAGGCGAGCTGGAAGGCCTCCGCCGCCTCCACCGGCCGTTCGAGCTCGAGGAGGCAGTAGCCGCGGGCGAGGGCGTCGTCGGCCGAGAGGGTCCCGGAACGGATGCCCCGGTCGGTGATCGCCACGCACCGGGCGTAGTTGCGGGCGGACAGGGCACCCTGGGCCGCCGTCCCGCCGCCGCCGGTGCGCACGGGCCCGGCCGAGGCGAGGCGGCGCGGCCCGTCCTCGTCCCGGTCCTGCCGCACGCGGCGCTCGACGGTGGCGGTGGTTCCGTCCGCCGTCCTGCGGGTGCGCTCGCCGTCCGGGCGCGGGATCGCGGGGCGGGCGTCCCGCTGGACGGTGCGGGTGCGGGCTTCGCGTCCCGCGCCGACGGGCGGACCCGCCGTCGCCGTGCCCGCGGCCACCATCACCACGTCGTTGCCGGCAAGGCGCGCCCGCTCCCGCAGGCGCTCGATCTCGTCCGGGTCGCATACGACGCTCTCGACGCCCACCCGCCGCGTCGGGTCGTCCGGATCCCCCGTCACGGGGTCCTCCGGGTCGCGGTCGACGTCGAGCTCGAGGGCGGCGACGGCCGGATAGATCCCGCCCCACTCGTCCACCACCTCGCGAAAGCCCTCGAGGTCGCCGATCCTGAGGCGCGACAGGGCGAGGCCGAACAGGGCCGCCTCCGTCGGCTGCCAGTTCGCGGAGGTGATGAACCATTCCTCCGCGATGATGAACTGGCAGGTGTTGAAGGCGTACCAGCCGAGGGCCTGGGCGCCGTTGGCGTCCCGCTGCTCGATGACGACGGGGACGAAGCGGTCCACCGTCCCCTGGTCGGCGTCCTCGAAGGCGGGGTAGCCGTCGAAGTCCGCCGTCAGCAGGGAGGCGACGGCGTTGAGGTAGGAGTCCATGAGGGTGGCCGACTCGTTGCGCCAGGCGTAGGCGACCTCCCGGGCGATCCGCTCTTTCTCCCGGTCGCCGGTTGCGCGCAGGGACACGATGTAGCCCTCCGCCGCGGACGGGCCGGCGCCGCGGCTGAGGGCGTAGCGGAACCAGCCGGCCGCGTCCTCCGGGTTGCCGTGGCGGTAGAGGTACCAGGCGAGGGTGACGGCGTCCTCCACCGGCCCGCCCCGGGCGCTGTCCGCGAGGATGGCGAGCCAGCCGTCCGGGACCACGTAGTCCGCGTCCTCGCCGCCGCGGGCGACGGCGCCGCGCACGATGTCGAGCTTGGCCGCCTCGAACTCGCCCGCGCCCGCCGCGCCGGTGCGCTCCAGCGCGAACAGCTCGGTGATCTCGGCCGGGGTCAGGGTGTCGGCCGCCTTCTGGAGGCTGGCGATCCGCTCGGCCGGGTTCTCGCAGTAGGTGAGGACGTAGGCGTAGGCGTCGTAGGCGCGGCGGGTGTTCCCGGTCTTCGCGAAGGCGTCGGCGACCCGCCAGAGGGTGTCCACGTTGGCGCAGGTGAGGAGCGCTTCGTTCTGGGAAGCGAGGTCGAGCACCTCCTGCCAGCGGCCGGCGTCCGACGCCTCCACGATGTCGTCCCGCGCGATCGCGAGCCTCAGGGCCCGGTCGAGCTCGGCCGGGGGCGTCCAGCCCGGTTCCCGCTCCTGCCGCTCGCGGATGGCGGCCAGCGCCCCCTCGTAGTCGCCGCGGCCGAACAGGTCCCACACGGCCTGCAGCTCCACGTCCTCGCCCTCCGGATCGAGGAGGTTGCGCGAGGGCTGCCAGCCCGGGTAGAGGGCACGCAGACGCCTCAGCTCCGCCTCCAGCCGTTCCACGTCGCCCTGCCGGGCGAAGTAGCGCAGGGCCGCTTTGTCGGCCTCCGACGGCTCGGCCGCGCTCGCGGCCGGCGAGGCGCCGTTCTCCTGCGCGTCGGCGACGGCGAGGAAGGGCGCGGCGAGGTGCGGCACCGGACCGAGCCCGAGGGCACCCCCCGCGAGGAAGGCGGCGAGGCTGCCGGCGACCACCGGCTTGATCCGCTTGTCGGGCGGCACGGCGGCGAGGAAGGCGGCCGGACCCGACCCGTGGGCCCGGTGCGGGCGGGCATGCGACGCGTCGTCCGTAAGGCCCGATCGCAGGATGCGCGGGGGATCGATGGTGACGGGCTGTGGCACTCGACGCGTCATGGGGCTCCGTTCCCACGATCGGGGCTCGGGACGACGGCGGAGTGGCGGGACCACCCGCTGCCAACCTTCACCATCGACCCGGATTCAATCTCTACCGGCATGGTTAATTTTTCGTTCGCGCGCAAGCTGCCACGCGCTGGCGGGCCGTCGCTGCGGGCCCGCCCCGGTGACGCGCGATGCGTGCCGCCGCCCGCGTGGCGAGCCGTCGTGTCGCCCGCGCCCGCAGCCACGGTGCGGCCGCTGACGCCGGTGGCCGGCCGACGATCCCGGACCGAGGCCGCCGGGTCTGCCGCCTCGGGAGGAACGGACCCGTGGAACCGCGGCCGCCGACGCAGACGGATCCGGCTGCGGGCGGGTGGATCGGGATCGGGGCGAACTCGGGGGCGTCGGTCGCCGCCCGCTGCCCGCCGGCATCGCCGTGACGGGTGGCCGGGCGGTCCCGGTATCCCGGTTCGCGGCACCACACCGGCGGACCTGTGCGCCCGCGGCCAGCGACCGGGCGCCGAAGGCCCGGCGCCATGGTCGCGGAAGGGGGGCGGATCGACGGGTCGTCGTGGCGCCCGCGCTCGCGACGACGGCGTGGCCGCTGGCTCGGGCGCTGGCCGATGGGCGCGCGACATGGCGCGGACGATACCGTCTGGCATCCGCCGCTGCCTGGTCGGCGAGGCCGGCCGTCGTCCGCCGGCCAGGTTCCGGCGCCGCTTCGCCGGCGCCGCGGCGGCGGGCGGTGCCGCGGCGACCGTCCGGTTCGCCCGCGGCGGGTGCCCGTGGCACCGGGAGGAACCTGGACGGCGGGGCGAGGGGGCGGGGATGCGGCGACCGTCCGGTTCGCCCGCGGCGGGTGCCCGCGGCGCCGGGAGGAACCCGGACGGCGGGGCGCGGGGGGCGGCGACAGGGCGACCGTCCGGTTCGCCGGCGGCGGGTGCCCGCGGCGCCGGGAGGAACCCGGACGGCGGGGCGAGGGGGGCGGCGACACGGCGGCCGTCCGGTTCGCCCGCGGCGGGCGCACGCGGCGCCGGGAGGACCGGGACGGCGGGGCGAGGGGGGCGGCGACACGGCGACCGTCCGGTTCGCCCGCGGCGGGTGCCCGCGGCGCCGGGAGGAACCCGGACGGCAGGGCGAGGGGGGCGGCGACACGGCGACCGTCCGGTTCGGCCCGCGGCGGGTGCACGCGGCGCCGAAAGGACCGGACCGCCGGAGGGCCGCGAGGGGCGTGCCCGTGGCCTGCGCAGCGTCGTTTGCCGCTCGCACCGCTGCATGCGATCTTGCCCGGCAATCATCGGCTTGCCGGCCCCGCGCCCTTGCGAGGGCACGCGAGGGGGGACCAGGGGTGCGCGTCGCCGCGGCCGGTGCGCCCCCGGAAACCCCGGGCGACGGCCGGGCGAGGGTGCGGCCGACGTCCCGTTCCTCGCCCGCCCTCGCCGGCTGGCGACGATCCGTGAACGGTCGTGCGCCGGGGCTGCGGACCGCCCCTGACGTGGTGAGCCGCCCGGGTATCCATGGTGAAGCGTGCGGTGAACGGCCCGCGATGGCCGGACGCGGGCTTTGCGGCCGCTGCCTGCGAATCCGACGCAGGTAGCCGGCGCCAGGAGGGCGCGACGGGCCCGTTCCCTCGAACGCGACGAAGGACGATGGCCGGCGGCAGCCCGCGGGCGAACGCCGGGTTGCCGCCGAGGGTGGCGGGCTCGGGAGTGGGTGTGGCTCCTTGGGTTCGGGCGGCGCGGAGGACCTGCGGACAGCATGACGGGGTCGAAACCCGAGGCGCCGGAACGCTCCGGGCAGGCGAGCCGATTGCCTTGGGAGCGGGTCGGAGCGGGGGAGCGGCGGCGCGTCGGAAAGGGGCGAGAGGCGACGGTGCGCGGGTTGCGGGCGCGAAGCGACGGCGCTCGGCATGAGGGGCGCGAAGCGAAGGGACGGGCGTGGCGGGCGCGGCGCGATGGGAGGCGCGCGCGGGCCAGAAGCCACGGTGCGCGAGGTGCGGGCGAGACGAGACGGCGTGTGGGCCACGGGGCGGCGGGACGCGGCATGCCGGCGCGGGGCTGGTCGCGTGCCACCCGGCCCGCGCCGGCCGGTTGGCACGTCGGGAAACGGCACGGCCGCGTCCCTTCGCCCGTCGCGGCCGGTCGCGGCCCGAGAGGGCCGTCGCCGGGGAGTGGGAGGCGTCGTGGGAGGATCGCGCGACGGCGAGGGCGCCCGAAGCCGCCGCCGGTCGGGCGAGGCGCCCGGGCCGGAGGACGCGGGGCGTCGCCGGTCGGGGGACCCCGAGGCCGATGCCGGCCAAGAAACCGCGCGGGCCGGTCGGGCGGCGTTGCGTGCAGGGCGTTCCGGGGGCCGCGGGTCGTCTCGTCGGACGCGGCGCGACGGGCGGGGCGACGTCGGCCCATGCCGTCGGGGCAGGCGGCAGCCGGACGGCTCCCGGGCGCGTGCCGCCGCCCGTCGCGGCCCGAGAGGTCCGACAGGTCCGACAGGTCCGAGAGGCCCGAGAGGGCCGTCGCCCGGGGAGTCGGAGGCTTCGTGGGAGGATCGCGCGGCGGCGAGGGCGCCCGAAGCCGCCGCCGGTCGGGCGAGGCGCCCGGGCCGGAGGAC
>CAZJNX010000019.1:0-7173 GCA_964547415.1 uncultured Hyphomicrobiales bacterium | reverse complement strand
TCGTCGGACGCGGCGCGACGGGCGGGGCGACGTCGGCCCATGCCGTCGGGGCAGGTGAGAGCCGGACGGATCCCAGGTGCGGTGCGAGCCTTGCGGGAGCATGCCGCGGGTGCCGAGGCGGATCGACGTGGCCCGAATGGGGAAGCGCCGGGGCCGGGCCGGACAAACGGCGGCGGACGCCTTGTGGCGAGCTGGCCGCCCTGCCGCGGACGGATCCGCGGATCGCTCCCAACCGGCCGAAGGGACGAAGAGAGGGCGCCCGCGACCGCCACGCCCTGACATCGCCGCCCCTTGCCGCCGTCGGCCATGCGGCGTGGCCGCGCGGCTTCTCGTCGGTCGTGCGCCGCCGGTCTCCCGCGTTGGCCGCGGTGGATGGCCGCGAGGCCGCCCCGACGCTCGCGCCGGGGGCGCCACCTAGCGGCCCGTGCGGCCCGTGCGGCCCGTGCGGCCGGAGCGGCGGACGAATGCGGCCGTCGCGATCGCGAGCAGGAGACCCGCGAGCACCGTCGCCACCGCGTAGATGCCGTCGTTGAGGGAGAACCAGTTCGCCGCCACGAGACGCAGGTTGCCGAAGGACAGGGGCGCGGTCGCGATGTAGGTGACCTCTCGGGCGGGGATCGTCGTCACGACGCCCGTCTCGAGGGAGAATGCGGCGAGACGGCCATCCATTCGCGACCACGTGTCCTCGGCGGTCGCCGCGGCCACGCTCGCCGAAAGCATGCCCGGCGTCGGTGCCGTGACGAGGGTCCAGGCCGTGCGGGGCTCTTGGGGGGCGGCGGCCTGGGCGAGAATGAGGGTGGTCTCGGCCAGGAGCGGCGTCTGCTCGAGATCGACGAGCTCGTCCCTCACCGAGAAGTCGAAGGCGAACCGCTCGCCGAGCCACTCGGTCGCCTCCGACAGCGCCTGGCGGATGGTGCCCCCTTCCGTGACATCCTCCAGCCAGGCCCGTCGCAGCCGCTCCGTCTCGCCGAGCTGGTCGGTCGAGCGGTCGACGAGCGCGCCCGTCTCCACCCCGTCCGCCTGGTTCGCCTCGAGGTCGTCGAGGCGCTGCTGCTGGCGAAGGCGGCGCAGCACGTCGTCGTACCGGTCCAGCCCCTCCGGGCCGGCCTGCGGCGAATCGGGGAAGGCGGACAGCCAGGTGCCGGGCACGGCGAAGCTCGCCCCGGTCACGTCGAGGACGGCGGTTCCCGTCTCCGAAAGCGGGGCGACCACGAGGGCGGGGCGATCGAGGATGAGGGCGTCGGTGTCCACGGTCTCGACCGCGAGGGGCTGGCCGCGGTTGCTGGCGAGGCGGGCGAGAAGCGTGGCGGCCGCGCCCACCGTATCGGGGGAGCTGCCGCCGAGCCGAAGGGCCAGCGGTTCCCCGTCCCGGCCGTAGGGGAAACCGCTGGTCGCGAAGGCGGCGAGGTTGGGCAGCTGGCCGATCCGGGCGAAGTCCGGGAAGACCATGCGCGTCGAGTTGAACAGGACGAAGCGCGGCCGCGTCGGCACGGTGCCACCGGGCAGGCACACGGCGTCGGCCTCCGTCAGGAGCTCGGCGCTGATGGTGATGCGGTTGATGCCGGGGCGGAAGCCGCGCATCCCGAGCGAGATCGGGTAGCGCTCGAAGACCTCTCCGTCCGGCGAGGTGAAGCTGAACGAGGTGGCGAGGGCGCCGTTCACGAGGACGTTGATGCGGCTGCCGGGCAGAACGTCGGACGCATAGGCCGCGTTGAGGAGGACCTTCGCCTCCCCGTAGGCGGCGGCGTAGAAGTCCGGCGGCAGGGCCACCTCGAAGCTCGTCGTGAACCGCCGGCCGGAGAACTCCTGGGTCGGCACGCCGGCCTCGCGCAGGGAAAAGCTGCTCGCCCCGTCGACCCGGACGCCGAGGGGGGCGAGCCAGGGCGGCACGGCGGCGATCCGCAGGTCGGGCGCGAGCGGCTGGATCCCGGCGGCGAAGCGGTCGATCGCGGCCGACACCGCCCGGTCGTTCGGGCCGGTCAGGATGACGGTGGGGCCGAGGTCGGATGTGTCGACGAGGGTGACGAGGGGGGCGAGCTCGCCCTCCGCCGGCACCGTCGGCACCACCTGGCGCACCTCCGCGAACGGGCCGATCAGGAGATTGACCGTCCCCCGCTCCACCGGCGGGCGGGAAGCGAGGTCCACCACCTCGACGAGGGGATGGCCGAACCGGCCCTGCAGCGCCGCCACCTGGACGGCGCGCATGGTCTCGTCCCGGCGCAGCCGCCCGACGACGCCGCTCTCGTGGACGCGGACGGTGGTCGCCCCGTTCACCCCCACCCCGACGGCCGGCAGGTCCGCGAGACCGGACAGGATGATGCGCCCGCCGGGAAAGGTGAGGCCCGTGAGGCGGGTGTCGATCCGCGTCCACAGCTCCCAGGTGGCGGCGAGCGAGCAGTCGATCCGGTGACGCTGGTCCACCTCCATGCGGATCGCGTTCGGCCCGGCCCGCAGGATCTCCGAAATGAGCGGGATCGCCACCACCTTCGTGCGCCCCGGGGAATCGATCGCCGTCTCCATGACGAGGCGCTGGTTGACGAAGACGCGCAGCCGGGAGGCCTCGGGCAGCACCAGGACCGAGTTGGTGAAGGCGACCGACAGGGTCGCCCCCCGGTTGGCCTCGGTTCCCGACAGGAACACCATCCAGCTGCGGGCGTCGATCTCGCCCTCGAGGCGCAGGGCGCGGAAGGGGACGACGGGGCGATCGACGACGCTCTCGAGCCAACCGTCCTCGCCGCCCACGTTGACCCGAAGCTCCCTCAGCGTGTCCGTCCCCTCCTTCAGGAGGCGGTTGAGCTCCTGGCGCTGTTCGGCGGACAGGGCGTCCACCGGCGTCTCCTCGGGGGAACCACGGACCCGGCCGAGGGGAGAGACCGTGGTCGTCGGCAGCGGCGCGGCGCGGCCGGCGGGCGGCGACAGGTCCGCTGGCGCCCGCCCGTCGGCGTTGATGTCGAAGGGAAAGGCCTCCGGCAGGGCGTTCCGCCCGGGGCCAGCGATGCCGTCGCCTGCGATGTCGTCGCCTGCGCGCGCCGGCGCATCCGGGCCGGGATCGCCCGCTGGCGCCAGCGCGAACGGGGCGGCGGCCTCGCCCGCGCGCGCGGGCGCGTCCTCGGCGGTCGCGACCGTCGCGCCGACGGTGAGCGCGCCGAGGACCGCGACGGCCGCCGCGAGCCACCGGCGCGGCGCGGAAGGGGCGTGGACGGTGGCCATGGCTCACCTCGTCTCCGGCTGGACCGGCGCGGGCCGGAGCGCGGCCGTTCCCCGGCTCGGCCCGCCGCCGTCCCGCTCGCCGTCCCGCTCGACGGCCTTGAGCCCGCGGCGCCGTGACGAGGCCGGCTCGTGGAGGAGGGCCGGTCCAGCCCCGTCCTCGGACCGCTCCAGCGGCGCGGGCGGCACCGCGTCGTCCTTCGGAAACAGGTAGGCGATCCCCCGGCCCGTTTCGTAGATGGCGAGGCGGATGAACTCGAGGGTGCCGCGGACGACGCCGATGTCCTTGCGACGGCCGGCCTGGAACTTCACCCATTCGTCCGAATTGGCGAAGACGAGGTCGGACACGAGCTGATGGTGGCGCGGCTCCGTCACCGCGAACGCGCAGCCGAGGCCGAGCCCGGTGTCGTCCCGCATCACGGATCGGACCACCACGGGCAATTCGTTGCCCGAAAGCGGCGCCATGGGCTGGAAGCGCATCACGATCCGCTCGCCCGGCTTGACGCCCCGCAGGACGTTCACCGGAACGATGAGCCGCGCGCCCGAGATCGACACGTCGTCGATGCGGGCCGGGATCACCCGGTCCCCGTAGATTATTTCCGCCGGACGCTCGATGGAGACGCGCTGGCTGCGGCGCAGCTGGCGGCGTTCGGCGACGACGCCGAGCGCCGCGCCCATGAGCAGCAGGTTGAAGATGTTCCACCCGCCCACGACCAGGGTGATGTCGGATGTGTAGGGCTGGTAGGTGAGCCGCCAGGCGGTGGCCGCGACGCCCAGCAGCAGGATCAGGAAGATCACGTAGAACGGCCAGCCGAGCTCGGACACGCGGCTCCGGGAGGTGGTTTCTCCCTTGGCCGTCACCCGGAAGCTCGGTTTTCGCGGGTTGGCGATGACGCTCGTCAACGCCCGCACCAGATAGACCGACTGGATCGTCTCGTACAGTTCCGAGATGAAAGGCCAGCGAAACCGACTGAACTGGTAGTTCTGCAGAAGAAGATTGATGACGATGTAGGTTGCCGTGTAGGCGGCAAACTCGGCTCCAGATGCGTCGAAGATAGATGCGCCGAAAAAGAGATACGCAAGTGGCGAAAACAGAAAGATCAGCCGCGCGAACGGAAACAGCCAGAACATCATCGAGGACATGTAGCACAGCCGCTGGGGCATGCTCAGGCCCGACCGGAAGAGCGGCGACTTGAGCAGCATGATCTGCATCATGCCCTGTGCCCAGCGGGAGCGCTGGCCGATGAAACTGGCGAAGGTCTCCGGCTGCAGCCCGGCGATCATCGGGCGGTCGACGTAGACGCTGCGCCAGCCGCTCGCATGGAGGTCCACCGCCGTCTCGCAATCCTCCGTGATCGACACGCCCTGGAAGCCGCCGACCTCCTCGAGGGCGGTGCGGCGCAGCACGGCCGCCGACCCGCAGAAGAAGCTGGCGTTCCACTTGTCCATGCCGCGCTGGATCAGCCCGTAGAACATTTCGTTCTCGGACGGCATGCGCTCCCACGTGCCGAGGTTGTGCTCCAGCGGGTCCGGATTGATGAAGAAATGGGGCGTCTGGACGAGGAAAAGGCGCTGGTCATCCTCGAAGTGGGCGACCGTGTTCTTCAGGAAGTCGCGGGCAGGCGCATGATCGGCATCGAACACGGCGACCAGTTCGCCGGTCGAGTGCGCGAGCCCGTTGTTGAGGTTGCCGGCCTTGGCGCCGGTGTTGCGGGCGCGGGTGAGGTAGTGGACGCCGAGGTCCCGGGCGAGCTGCTGCAGCTCCCGGCGCCGCGCGCGGGCCTCGGTCGCCACGCGGGGGTCGATGTGGTCGGCTTTCTCGTCCGTGCCGCCGTCGTCCAGCAGATAGACGTTCAGCCGCTCGGCCGGGTAGTCCATCTGCCGGGCCGCCGCCAGCGTGGTGGCGAGGAGCGCCGGGTCTTCGTTGTAGGTGGGAACGAACACGTCCACCGTCGGGTAGTCCCCGTGGCGCGCCACCGGCCGCAGCGGCCGCGCCATCGGCTCGGCGATGGTGAAGGTCGACAGGAACAGCATCAGCACGCTGTACATCTCGGCCAGGTACAGGATGAAACCCGGCACGAAATTCAGCGGCTCTTCGATCGGCGGGATCGTCGAGGTGGTGCGCCAGTACACGTAGCGCAGGACGATGATCGTGCCGAGCGACAAGACCACGGCGCGCAGCACCCCTTCGCGCCGGAACATCTTGAGGACGGCGATGATGATGGCGACGACCAGCGCCGTCACGAGGTGGGTGTTGAGGTCGATGGGCTGCGTGACCAGAAAGAGCACGAGGGCCGCGGCCGACGCCCAGAGGATCGCGATCAGGAGCTTCATCCGATCAAACGCCTCGTGCGATCCCGCCGCCCGGCGCGGGCGGCCTGCGGCGCCATGCCGCCGGTGCGGACGGCGTTCCTATCGTGGGGGCTGGGTCCTTCACCGGTTCGTCTCCAGTCCGCCGCAGGTCCGCGCCGACGCCACCGGTCGGGGTGCACCCGGCCGTGCGCGATGATCCGATCGGCGAACCCTCGGACCCGCCGCCCCAGGGCATCCGCCATCGACGGCTGCGGCCATGCACGACCCTCGCCCACCGTCTGCCGGGGATCGGCCGCGCCCGCCCGATCCTCGCCCGATGTCGCGGCCAGCGACCTGCCCCGGAACGCGGAGTGGTCATGAACACCTACACCAGCCGCATTTTCATAGAAAGGCCCTGGCACCGATGCGCCAGGACCGGGGCCGTCGCCCGTCGCACCGTGCCGTTGACGGCTACAACAGGGCGAGCGTGGGGCCGCCCGGTGACACCCACGGCCCCTCACACTCCCACAGGACGCTTGTGTCAAGCTTTTCCGGTTGCATGGTTAACAGACGTTAAAGGAAATGGCCTCAACGCTCGATGGCGCGGCGGGGCGATTCGCCGGCGCCACGCGGGTTGGGAACGCCGGGAGGTCCCTCGGGCCGCCCCGCGCGAACGGGAAAGGGCAGGGCGCCATGGCACGAGGGAACCGGCCGCCGAGGCTCGTCGTCGCGGCGCTCGCCGCCGGCGCGCTCGCGGGATGCGCTGCGCCGCAGGGCGGATGGCGCACGGCCAACCTCGTTGAGGAGGTGCCCCTCACCCGTGCCTTCATGGTGCCGCCAGCGGGCGGGCCGCGGCCGATCGCCGTCCTCGAGCGGCGCTACGCCAACGCCGTCGCCCAGGACATCGTCCTCGAGAACGCGAGCGGCGCGGCCGGCCAGAACGTCCTCATCGTCCGCGCCTTCGGGCCCATGGGGGCCGAGGCCGGGCGCGAGCGGCTCGGCACCGACATCCCGTCGGCGACCGGCATCCGCCGCGAGATGCGCGAGCGCTTCCCCGGCGTCCACATGGAAATCTCGGGCCTCTACGTGCAGAACAAGTACGGGCCCTTCGGCTACGCCACCGGCCGTTCCCGGTCCGGCGCCACCTGCCTCTACGCCTGGCAGCGTATCGCCGCCGAGCCTCGGGTCTTCTCGTTCCAGCGGGGCGCCATCACCTGGCGGCTCCGTCTGTGCGACGCCCACGCCTCGGCGCGCGACCTCCTGTTCGTCGCCTACGGCCTCACCGTGACCGGCTACTTCATGTCCGGCTTCTGGAACCCCTACGGCGACCCGCCCGAGCCGAACGACGACCTCGGCGAGCTCGGCGAGCCGATCCTGCCCGAGCGAAGCGTCTCGCCGACCACGGTCCCGCCCCGCAGCTTCGGAGAGGCCCGTCGCTCCACCGCGCCGCGCCGCAGCACCGCGGCCCGCAGCGCGCCCGCGCCCGAACCGCGGGTGATCAACCGGCCGATCCCGGGCGCGGCGGTCGTTCCCCGGCCGCAGGCTTCTGACCTCGCCGAGCCGCGACCGGGCCGCGCCCCGGAACGATCGCGGGACGCGGCCCCGGACCCGGCCGTCATCGGCCCCGGGGCGCGCCCGCCCGACCGCGCGCCCGACCGCGGCCCGGCCGTGCCG
>CAZJNX010000018.1:0-33917 GCA_964547415.1 uncultured Hyphomicrobiales bacterium | reverse complement strand
CCGAGGCGTAGGCGAGGCCGACGTCGTGGGCGTTGCCCGAGGCGTCCTGGTGGATGGCGAGGAGGCAGGGCACGCCGCCGCCGCGCAGGTATTCCGAGCGCACGGTGTGGCCCGGGCCCTTCGGCGCGACCATGAGGACGTCGAGGTCGGCCCGCGGCTCGATCAGGTTGAAGTGGACGTTGAGGCCGTGGGCGAACATGAGGGCCGAGCCCTCGCGCATGTTGGCCTTCAGGTGGTCGTTCCAGATGTCGGCCTGGAGCTCGTCCGGGGTGAGCATCATGACGACGTCGGCCCACTCGGCCGCCTCGCCGACGGACAGGACCTTGATGCCCTCCTTCTCGGCCTTGGCGGCGGAGGCCGAGCCGGGCCGCAGGGCGACCGCGACCTCGGCGACACCCGTGTCGCGCAGGTTCAGCGTGTGCGCGTGGCCCTGGCTGCCGTAACCGACGACGGCGATCTTCTTGGCCTTGATGAGGTTGATGTCGGCATCACGATCGTAATAGACGCGCATCGGCTGACGTTTCCCGTTTGAGTATCGCTTCTCGAGCTTTTGCGAAGATGTCGGTCCGCCGGCCGGGCGGCAGGACGTCCGGCCCTTCTAACGGCGTCCCGATCGGGAAGAAAGGCGAAAATCGCCCGCGCCCGCGCCGCTCGCATCTCCCATGCGCGCGGCGAGGGGTTGAGGTTCACGGAAAATAAACCTATCAGCCCGCCGAACGCCCGGCCCGCCGGGCCCGAAGGAACCGGACCACGAGACCCATGAGCACCACCAACACGCGGCCGCTCGCCCCCGAGGACGCGGCGGCTCTGCACGACTGCCTCGACCGGCTGTGCGACGACTTCTCGACCGAGAACGTCGCTGCCCTCCTCATCGTGATCTCGATGCTGGTCCGGGACCTCTGACGGGCGGACGCCGGCTCGGAAACGCCGCGTGCGCCGGCCGACGGGGGAGGCGGCGCCTTCGCCCGATCGGCGGGCGGAACGGGCCGGTGCCGCCGCCGCCGCGATTTCGTGTCCCGCCGAGGCCAGCGCCCGCGCGCCGGGCTTGCGGCGCAGTTCGCGCGGACGGAATTGGCGGGATCGTTGCCGGGCCAGTGGACGGATGGCCGGCCGCAGAGCGTCGCGGCCGGACGGATGACGCCGGCCTGTCGTCGGCGCCGCCGGCACTCTTCCGCCGGCGAATTGCGCTGCAGTGGACCCCCCGGGAGCCGGACCGGGCGTTGCGGGCGCACGTCGGCCGCGCGACCGCAAGATCGCCAGCGAGAAGCGAATGGCCGCCGGACGCTGCCAGGCGGCCACGACGACCGTCACACGTTGCGGAACACCGTGCGCGTGCCGGCCTGCTCGCCGAGGGCGGCCACCAGGTCCCGCCCGTCCTTCGTCGGCTCCCCTTCCGGATCGATCCAGCCGCGCTCGCGCGCGACGTCGAAGGCGGGCCGCGGGGGCTCGCCGTCCTTCAGGTGTTCCGCCACCGCGAGGATCTTGTGCGCGACGTCCCCGTCGGCGGTCTTGCGGGCCATCGTCCCGGCCATCGCGACCTCCTGCAGTCTGGCTGGGGCGGCGCCCGTGCGCGCCCCCTTGCGATGGTCTCCTGTACGGCCCGGCGGTCCGGCCGGATCGCAAAACGCACGAAAAATCAGGGACAGTCGTCCCCTTCCCCGCCCGGGGTGGGGGCGCGGCGTGTCGGGCGAGGGGGGGCGCCATCCGCCCGCGCGGGTCGACGGGCGGACGGGCGCGGTCTCGAGGCCCGCGACCGGGCGGCATGGCTGGAGCGGGACGACAAGCACGGCGACGCGTCCCACGGGTCGCTCGCAGCGGCGGCGGACGGGCATTCGGCGCTCTCGGCCCGATCGCGAAGGGCACCGCCGTCAAAACCCTCGTCAGCGCCCTGCGTCGCGGCGGCGCACGCCTCCGCCCGTGGGGCGCCCATCTCGCGCGGGGAGCCGCCGCAGGACCGAACGGGCGAGCCCGCGGACCGTCCCGGACGCGCAAGCCCGGTCGATGGGCGCGAGCGCCGGCGCCCACCGCGCCGCCGGTGCCGGCGGTGTCGCGCAGGCAATGCGCGACCCGGCGCGCAAGACGGGGCAAGCGGGCCGGTCAGCGCGGAGACGCCTCGACGAGTGGGGGGGCACGCCCGGCGCCACGCCGGATCGGGCGATCCCTGCACGCGCGGCCCGCGGCTGTCCCGGCCAGGCGGCAGCTGCCGCGGCGCTTGCGGCACGAGCCGGAGCGATCGGCGGCCGTGGCGCGTCCGGACAGGCCGCCGATGGGGCGACCGGTCCAGCGCGCCCGGAACGGGCTGCGATCGAGCAAGGAGCGTGGAAAGGCGACCACCGCCGCGAAGCCGCCATCAACGGGCGCCAGCGGCATTACCGCTGCCGGTCGCCGGCACGACAGGGAAGAACCCCGCACGACGGGCCTTCGCGCCCCGCGGGGCCGATCCGCTGCGGCGACCGGGTCTGCCGCACGGCCCCTTGGATGCGCAGGCGTGGCGCGGACGCGGTGCGCCCCCCACGCCGGAGATACCGGCGAGGACGGGTCGGTGGCCGGCGGCCGGCCGCCGCGAGGCCCGCCCGTCAGTCCTCGTCGTCCACCTTCAGGACCTGGCGGCCGCGGTAGCGGCCGGTCTTCAGGTCGATGTGGTGGGGGCGACGGAGCTCGCCCGAATCCTTGTCCTCGACGTAGGTGGGCGCCTTCAGGCCATCGGCGGAGCGGCGGAAACCCCGCTTCATCCGCGTCACCTTGCGCTTCGGAACGGCCATCGTCTTCTCCCTGCCGGCCGCCCCCTCGCCCGGGGAGGGCCGTCTCGATCCCGCAAATGGATGCCCCGGCGCGGCTGGACGCCCCGGCGCGGCCGGTCGGCCACCCCACAGCAATGCCGGGCGGCGGTCCGGCAACCCGTCGCCGCGTCAACGGCCGGCACTGGCGGGCAAAACATGATCGTCCGGCGGACGCGTCGTCCCCGGAGGACCCGTCAGATACCCTCGGCAGCCCGGCAATGCAAGCCCCTCGGGGCGGGTCAGGGCGCTGGCTCCAGGCAGGCGAACAGCCAGGCCGAGCGCGGCAGCTCCCGCTCGACCCGCGCGGCCTGGGCGCGCTGGCGAGGGCCGGGCCGGGCAGGATCGCGCACGCCGGGGCTCGGCAGGGTCGCGGCGAGGAGCGCCGCCTGCCCGGGATCGAGCGCCGCCGCCGGGACACCGAAGTGATACCGGGCCGCCGCCTCGGCGCCGAACACGCCCGGCCCCATCTGGGCGACGTTGAGGTAGATCTCGAGGATCCGGTCCTTCGACAGCAAGAGGTCGAGCACCACCGCGAGCGGGATCTCGATCGCCTTTCTCAGGTAGCTCTGGTCCGGCCACAGGAGCGTGTTCTTGACCACCTGCATGGTGATGGTGCTCGCCCCGCGCACCCGCCCGCCCTCCACGAGTTCCTCCAGCACGATCCTCAGCTGCCTGAGGTCGACCCCGTAGTGGAGGCAGAAGCGCGCGTCCTCCGAAAGGATCACCGCGCGCTGCAGCGCGGGCGCGATGGCCTCGAGCGGCACCCAGTCCTGCCGCGCCCGGCGGCCCGACCGCTCCAGGAGCCCGATCAGCGTCGAGGGCGGGTCGCGCACCGCGAAGGAGACGAGGACGGCGAGCGGGCCGCCGACGAGAAGCGCCAGGAGAACCCCGACGGCGAGCCTCGTCCGCCATCTCGGCCACGTGCGCCGTGCCACCCGTCCCGCTCCCTCGCCCACAGGGGCGCGCCGACCGTCGACACCGCCCGGCCGCCTTGCTACCGCTCGAACGGGCCGCCCGTCGAGGCGGCCGCGACCACGCTCCGGGACAGCCCATGGGACCGACCGCCGCCACCCGCTCCGACAGCTCCGACAGCTCCGACAGCTCCGACAGCTCCGCCACGGGCGCCGACGAGACGCTCGGCAACAGGCTCAAGGCCGTGCGCGAGGCGGTCGAGCCCGTCCTCGCCCGCCTCGTGGCGGAAACCCCGCCCCGCGGACCGGGCGAGCCGGTGCCGCCGCGCCTCGTGGAGGCGACGCGCCACGCCGTCCTCGGTGGAGGCAAGCGCTTCCGCCCGTTCCTCGTGATCGAGGGGGCGCGGCTGTTCGGGGTGGAGGGCGAGCACGTGGTGGAGGCGGCCGCCGCCTTCGAGCTCCTGCACTGCTACAGCCTCGTCCACGACGACCTGCCCGCGATGGACGACGACGACCTGAGGCGCGGCCTGCCGACGGTCCACCGGGCCTACGACGAGGCGACGGCGATCCTGGTGGGGGACGGGCTGCAGGCCCGCGCCTTCGAGACGCTCGCCACCCTCCCCCCGCCCGCGGACGAGCGGGCGCGGGCGCGGCTCGTCGCCTGCCTCGCGTCCGCGGCGGGCTTTTCGGGCATGGTGGGCGGCCAGTTCCTCGACCTCAACCCGGCCCTCGCGGGGGCGCGGGTGGACGCGCAGGCCGTCGCCCGCCTGCAGCGCATGAAGACGGGCGCCCTCATCCGCGCCTCCTGTGAGGCGGGGGCGCTGCTCGCGGGCGCGGACGAGGCGGACGTCGCCCGCCTCACCCGCTACGGCGCCACGGTCGGGGCCGCCTTCCAGCTGGCGGACGACCTCCTCGACGTGTCGGGCTCGCAAACCGCGACGGGGAAGCGTACCGGCAAGGACGACGCGGCGGGCAAGGCGACCCTCGCTCGCCTGTGGGGCGTCGACGGGGCGCGGGCCGAGCTCACGCGCCTCGTCGCCGCCGCCGAGGACGAGCTCGGCCCGTTCGGCGAGCGGGCGGACGTCCTTCTCGCCGCCGCCCGTTTCGTCGCGCACCGCACCTCCTGACGGCCGCCCGGCCAGGCGGCCCCCGCCCTCGGGCGGAAGGCGGGGGCGCGCGGCCCCCGGCGACGTCAGCCGTTGGCGATGTACTGGGCGCCGTTGATGGTGAGGACCGCCCCCGTCATGAAGGCCGCCTCGTCGGAGGCGAGGTAGCGCACGAGGTGGGCGATCTCGCTCGCCTCGCCGAGGCGACCCACCGGTATCGTCGCGATGATCCCCTCGAGCACCTTCTCGGGGACCGCGGCCACCATGTCGGTGTTGATGTAGCCCGGGCAGATCACGTTCGCCGTGATGCCCTTCTTGGCGTTCTCCTGGGCGAGCGCCTTTGTGAAGCCGATGACGCCGGCCTTGGCGGCCGAGTAGTTCGACTGACCCACCTGCCCCTTCTGGCCGTTGATGGACGAGATGTTGACGATGCGACCCCAGCCGCGGTCGCGCATCCCGTTGATGAGCGGCTGCGTGACGGCGAACAGAGAGTTGAGGTTGGTGTTGATGACCTCCGACCACTGCTGGAAGGTCATGCGGTGGAAGGTGGCGTCCCGCGTGATGCCGGCGTTGTTGACGAGGACGTCGATGGGCCCGACCTCCGCCTCGATCGCCTTCAGCCTTTGGGCACACGCCTCCACGTCGCCCACGTCGAACTTCTCCACGTGGATGCCCGTCTCGGCCTTGAAGGCGGCCGCCTTCTCGTCGTTGCCGGCGTAGTTGGCGACCACCGTGTGGCCCGCCTCCTTCAGCGCGACGGAGATCGCCGCGCCGATCCCGCGCGTTCCACCGGTGACGAGTGCTGTCCGAGCCATCGTTTCCTCCTTGAATGGCGTCTTTCGTTCCCTGCCGCCCGGGCGGGCGGCGTTCGCGCCCGCCCCCTCAGGCGGACGTGCGACCCTCCCGGCCGCCGGACCGGATCCCGTTCTGCTCGAGGAAGCGTCGGCCGTCCCCGCGTCCCAGGTCGCCTCGATCTTCCGGCGGCTCGTGAAGTCGATCTTGTCGGCCGGCGTCTCCTCCGACGGCATCACGTAGGTCCGGTTCGCGTGGGCCGGCAGGTTGCGGAAGCGCCGGGTGAGCAGGACGAGGGCGTTCCGCAGGTCCCGGTCCGGCAAGGGAGCCTTCGAGGACATGCCCCCGTCGACCACTTGCTCCCCCTCCCACAGGTCGATGTCGAAGACAGGCGGGATCGTGGCGGCCGCACAGACGAGGGCGACGAGCCGGCCCTCCCGCGCCGCGGCGCGGGCGTCCACCAGGGTGTGGCGCATCCCGAGCCGGTCGGGCCAGTCCATGTGGGGCGTGGAGCGAACCTTGAGCTCGAGCCCGTAGGCGGCCATGGCGGCATAGGTGGAAAGCCGCGGCAGGCGGCGGGAGGGCGGATGGGACAGGAGGACCTCGAAGGTGGGCCCGTCGGCGATCCGCCGGCAGGCCTCCTCGTCCAGCGTCGCGGCGACAACCTTCCCGTAGGTGCGCTGGTGGGGCGTCGCCTTCCCGTCCTCGAGGAGCTTGTGCGGGCGCACGTTGTGGTCGAGCCGCTCGAACGCCTCGCCCATCACGGAAAGGAGCGTCTCCTCCCGCCCACCGACGAAGGCGGCGGCCGACAGGGCGCCGCCGCTTACGGCCGCCACGTGGGCCGGCGAAAGGCCGATGGCCGGCGCCACGACCTCGCAGAACCCGCCGTGCCAGAAGCAGCGGGTGCCGCCGCCCGAGAAGACGACGGCATCGAAGCGGGGCGCCGCGGCGGCCACCGGACGGTCCGGCCCGACGGCGCCGTCAGCCGCGCTCCACGCACATGGCGACGCCCATGCCGCCGCCGATGCACAGGGTGGCGAGGCCCTTCCTCGCGTCCCGCCGCTTCATCTCGTGGAGGAGCGTGACGAGGACGCGGTTGCCCGAGGCGCCGATCGGATGGCCGATGGCGATGGCGCCGCCGTTCACGTTCACGATGTCGTCGGGCCAGCCCATGTCGGCGTTGACCGCGCAGGCCTGGGCGGCGAAGGCCTCGTTCGCCTCCACGAGGTCGAGGTCGGAAACCTCCCAGCCCGCCTTGTCGAGCGCCTTGCGGGAAGCGGGGATCGGCCCCGTGCCCATCACCTTCGGGTCGACGCCCGCCGTCGCCCAGGAGGCGATGGCCGCGATCGGCTCGCACCCGCGCTTCTCCGCCTCAGAGCGCTTCATGAGGACGACCACCGACGCGCCGTCGTTGATGCCCGAGGCGTTGCCCGCCGTCACCGTGCCTTCCTTGTCGAAGGCCGGGCGCAGCTTGGCGACCGAGTCCATCGTCACCCCGTGGCGGATGTACTCGTCGTCCTCGACGACCGTCTCGCCCTTGCGGGTCCTGACGGTGACGGGCGCGATCTCGTCCTTGAAGCGGCCGGCCTTCTGCGCCGCCTCGGCCTTGTTCTGGGAGGCGACGGCGAAGGTGTCCTGGGTCTCGCGGGTGATTTGCCACTCACGGGCGACGTTCTCGGCCGTGGTGCCCATGTGGTAGCCGTTGAAGTGGTCCCACAGGCCGTCCTTGATCATGGTGTCGATCATGGCGTAGTCGCCCATCTTGTGGCCCGCGCGCAGGTGCGCGGCATGGGGCGACAGGGTCATGTTCTCCTGCCCGCCGGCCACGATGACGTCCGCGTCGCCGACGGCGATCTGCTGCATGCCGAGGCAGACCGCGCGCAGGCCCGAGCCGCACACCTGGTTGAGGCCCCAGGCGGTCTTGTCCTTCGGGACGCCGGCCATCATGGCGGCCTGGCGGGCCGGGTTCATGCCCTGGGCGGCGGTGAGCACCTGGCCCAGGATCACCTCGTCGACGTCCTCGGCGGAAACGCCCGCCCGCTCGAGCGCGGCGGAAATGGCGACGGCGCCGAGGCTGGCGGCCGGCGTCGTGGCGAAGGCGCCGTTGAACGCGCCGACCGGCGTGCGCGCGGCGGCGACGATGACGATGTCGTCTGGGCTCATGGATGCAAGTCCTCGTGGGCTGGATCGGACGGACCGTCCGGCGCCCCCGCGGTCGGGCCACGGGGCGCCCGATGCCTGCGACTAGTCGCCGGGCCCTCGCGGCGTGTCAACCGATCTCTTGGACGGGGCGCGCCGTTGACGCTAGTAAGGTGCGGGGGCCCGGCGCGGGAGCGCGTGCCCTCCGGGCGACGGGGCGGGCCGCGCGCGGCAATGCCAGAGGGGTCGGAGAGCGACGACATGGCGAACCACCAGACCCCGGTCGTGATTAAGAAGTACGCCAACCGGCGGCTCTACAACACCGGCACCAGCTCCTACGTCACGCTGGAGGACCTCGCCGCCATGGTGCGGGCGGGGGAAGACTTCGTGGTGCGCGACGCCCGCTCGGGCGAGGACATCACCCGGACGGTGCTGACGCAGATCATCTTCGACGCGGAGAGCAAGGGGCACAACCTGCTCCCGACCACGTTCCTGCGGCAGCTGATCCGCCTTTACGGCGACAGCATGCAGACGCTGGTGCCACCCTTCCTCGAGCACTCCCTCGGCAACTTCATCCGCGAGCAGGAGCGCATGCGCGCGCGCCTCGAGGGCACGTTCGGCCCGGGCGCGGTCCAGGCCATGGAGGAGCAGGCGCGGCGAAACATGGAGCTGTTCGAGCGGTCCATGCGCATGTTCATGCCGTTCCACGGGGCGGAGACGGCCGGGGAGCGCAAGGGCGAGGACGCGCCGCCGGAGGCGGAGGCGCCCCGCGCCCCGGCCGGCGACCTCGACGAGTTGAAGTCCCAGGTCGCCGCCATGCAGGCCCGCATCGACGAGCTAGTCCGCGCCCGCGAGCCCCGCCACGAGGCCCCCGGCGCCACGCCGGACCACGACGAGGAGCACGGGGCGGACGACGCCCCGGAGGCGACGCCGGCCGACGCCGGCTCCCGGCACCGCGGCGGCTGAGCGTCCGCCCCGGCGGTCGCCGGAGCGCGCCGCGAGGCTCTGGCGGGCCGCCTCGGCGTTGGCGCTCCAGGCGCAACCTCCGCCCCGTCGGGGTCGGCTGCACGGCGCCCGGGCGGCCGCTTCCCGCGATGCGAGACATGCCGGCGTCCGGCGCCCGGCGCGGCTCGTCCGGCGCCCGGCGTCCCTGCGCCACGCCACCGGTCCGTTGACGAGGCGGCGGCCCGCCCACGCCGCGCGGCCGACCCGGCCGCTCGATGCGCCGACCGGCAGAGGGCTGCCGTGGCCCCCGAAGCACTACCGGCCGGGCGGGTGCGGAACGCCCCGGTGGGGGCACCCGGCCGACCCGGGCGAGGCGAGCCGCTGGGCGGCTGCCGTTCGTCAGTAGCGGCAGGTGTCGATGACGCGCACCACGCGGCCGTAGCGGGTCGGCCGGACGATGCGGACGATGCACGGCCCGCGGCGGATCACCCGGACGCCGCGCCGGTGGTGGAAGGCGCGGGGGCGATGGCGCGGGTGGTGACGGTAGACCTTCCCGCGCCAGTGCCGGCCGTGCCAGCGGGGCGCGTGGCGGTGCCGGTAGCCGCCGACCGCCACGATCGGGGCCGGGGCCGCTGCCGGATGGGCCGCCGCGGGGAGGCCGCGGGTACCGGCCGCGGCGGAACCCGCCGGCAGGGCGGCGGACAGGGCGGCGGCCGCGAGCGCGGCCATCAACAGGCGGACGGGTCGAAATCGGGCCATCGCTTGCACTCCTCGAACGGTTCGGGCGGCGCGCCGCGGCGCCGCGTCGTCTCCCGGGCCTCGGCCGGAGGCGTCTCCCCGGCCCGTCCAACCTCGCCCGAGCGCGCTGAACCGCCGTTGAGGGGCCCTTTCAGGACCCGTTCATGGCAGCGCGGCGTGGGCGGCGCCCGATCACGCCGCACCCGCGCCGCTTCGCCCGCTGCCTGCGGCGGCAGCGGCTCGCCTGCAGCAGGGGGCGTGCCCCCGCTGGTGGTGCCGGAGCCGCGCGCGGTGCCCCCCGAAGGGGTGGGATGGCGGGGATCGCGCCCGCGGTCTGGGCGCCCGCGTGACCCGCGCCGCCACGCCGGAATCCCTTCCGGCGGCGTCACCCGGGGCGAAACGCGCGGCCGGGACGCCGGCGGGACCGTCCCTCGGCCGCGGGCGCGGTCGGGGCGATCGAACGGAGGCGATGCCGGTGCGAGGGGCGAACGGCAGCCCGCAGAGCGAGACGGGACCGGCGCGGCGCCCCGACAATTTCCGGGGGACGTCCGGGAGCGGCCGGTGCGGGACGAAGCGGGACGGGATGGAGGGCGCCTGCCGCGGGGGGCCGTCCGGCGAACCTCTGCCCGGCTCCGGACGAACGGGGGCGACCTGAAGCGCCACGCTTCGCCGCCCACCCGGCGGACAGGGCCTACAGCGCGACGATGCGGCCGTCGGCGAGGTGGACGGCGCGGTCCATGCGGGCGGCGAGCTCGTGGTTGTGGGTGGCGACGAGGGCGGCGAGGCCCGTGGAGCGGGCAAGGTCCAGAAAGGCGTCGAACACGAGGTCGGCCGTGTCCGGGTCGAGGTTGCCGGTGGGCTCGTCGGCGAGGAGGACGGCCGGGGCGTTGGCGACCGCCCTGGCGATCGCCACCCGCTGGCGCTCCCCGCCGGACAACTCGCCCGGCCGGTGGGTGGCGCGCGGGGCGAGGCCGAGGCGCTCCAGCAGGCGGGCCGCCCGCTTCTCCGCCGCGCGGCGCCCGTGGCCGGCGATCCGCAACGGGAAGGCGACGTTCTCGAGGGCGGTGAAGTCCGGCAGGAGGTGGTGGAACTGGTAGACCATGCCGATGGATTCGCGGCGCAGGCGCGTGCGCTCCCGGTCGGGCAGCGCCGTCGCGTCGAGGCCGCCGACCATCACCTTGCCCGAGTCCGCGCGCTCAAGGAGCGCCGCCACGTGGAGGAGGGTGGACTTGCCCGCCCCCGACGGGGCGATCAGCGCCACGAGCTCCCCCCGGCCGAGGCGGAAGTCGAGGCCCTTCAGGACGCGCAGGCGCCCGCCGGCCTCCTCGTAGGACTTCTCGATGCCGGCGAGCACGAGCGGCGGGGCGGCGGCCGCCGTCTCCCGCGCGGCCGGTGCTTCGAGCGCCGTCGCCACTTCCCTACTCCGAGCGCAGCGCCACCACCGGATCGGTGGCCGCCGCCTTCCAGGCCGGGTAGAGCGTCGCGAGCAGCGACAACAGGAGCGCGGTGACGATGACCGCGATCGTCTCCCCGGAATTGATGTCCGCCGTCATCCGCGACAGGAAGTAGAGCTCGGGCGAGAAGATCTCCGTGCGCGTCAGCCACGAGACGAACTGGCGGATGCTCTCGATGTTGTAGCACAGCACCAGGCCGAGGACGAAGCCCGCCGCGGTGCCGACGGTGCCGAGGATCAGCCCGATCAGCATGAAGATGCGCATGATTGCCGCGCGGCTCGTCCCCATGGTGCGCAGGATCGCGATGTCCCGCACCTTGTCCTTCACCAGCATGGTGAGGCCGGACAGGATGTTGAGCGCCGCCACCACCACGATCATGGTGAGGATGATGAACATGGCGTTCCTTTCCACCTCGAGGGCGGAGAAGAAGGTGGTGTTGCGGAAGCGCCAGTCGGAGATGAACACCGGCCGGTCGGCGGCGAGGCGGATCGGATCGCGCAGGGCGCCGACGGCGTCCGGGTCCTCCACGAACACCTCGATCGCGGTCGCCGCGTCCTCCTCGTTGAAGAAGAGCTGGGCCTCGCGGAAGGGCATGTAGAGGATCGAGGCGTCGTACTCGCTCATCCCCACCTGGAAGATGGCGGCGACGGGGTAGCTCTCCACCCGCGGGGTGACGCCGAACGGGGTGACCGCGCCGTCGGGCGAGATCAGCGTCACGCGGTCGCCGACGACGACGCCGAGGGACGAGGCGAGGCGGGAGCCGAGCGCGAGCCCCCGCCCCTCGCCGAAGCCCTCGAGGGAGCCCTGGCGGATGTTCCCCGCGACGAGCTCGAGGCGGGCGAGGTCCTCCGCCCTCAGGCCCCGCATGAGCGCGCCGTAGGAGCCCGCGGGGCCGGAGATCAGCGCCTGCCCCTCCACGTACGGCACGGCGTGGGTCACGCCCTCGACGGCCGCGATGCGCTCGGCGACGGCGTCGTAGTCGGTGAGGCGCATGTCGATGGGCTGGACCAGGACGTGGCCGTTGACCCCGAGGATCTTGGAGATGAGCTCGGTCCGGAAGCCGTTCATGACGGCCATCACGGTGATGAGCGTCGCCACCCCCAGCATGATGCCGAGGAAGGACAGGACCGCGATGACGGAGATGAAGGCGTCGCGCCGGCGCGAGCGCAGGTAGCGCCCGGCGATCATCCGCTCGAAGGCGCCGAACGGGCGGGTGCCCCCGTCGAGGTCGTCGAGGGTGGCGGCCGCGCGCGCGTCCATGGAGCCGGTAGCTTCGCTCAAGGCGGCTTTCCCGATTGGTCGGCGGTCAGGCGGCGACGAGGCGGTTCACGGCCGCCTCCGGCGTCATGGTCTCGCGGGCGCCGGTCGCCCGGCGCTTCAGTTCCACCTCGCCCGAGGCGAGCCCCCGGGGCCCGACGATCAGCTGCCAGGGGATGCCGACGAGGTCCATCGCCGCGAACTTCGCGCCCGGCCGCTGGTCGAGGTCGTCGTAGAGCGGGTCGAGGCCGGCGGCCGCGAGCTCCCCGTAAAGGCGCTCGCACACGGCGTCGGTCTCCGCGTCGCCCGGCTTCAGGTTGACGAGGGCGACCTTGAACGGGGCCACCTCGTCCGGCCAGACGATGCCTGCCTCGTCGTGGGAAGCCTCGATGATGGCGCCGACGAGGCGCGACACGCCCACCCCGTAGGAGCCCATGTGCACGGGCCGCGCCTCCCCGTCCGGCCCGGCCACGGTCGCGCCCATGGGCTCGGAGTACTTCGTGCCGAAATAGAAGATGTGCCCCACCTCGATGCCGCGGGCGGCCATCCGCCGCTCCTCGGGGATCGCCTCGAAGGCGGCCGCGTCGTGCATCTCGTCGGTGGCGGCGTAAAGGGAGGTCCAGTCGTCCACGATGGGCTTCAGGTCGCCGGAGAAGTCGGTGTCGGGGCCGGGGATGGGCTTCTTCAGGAGGTCGGCGTCGCAGAACACCTCGCTCTCCCCGGTGGAGGCGAGGATGATGAACTCGTGGGAGAGGTTGCCGCCGATGGGCCCGGTCTCCGCGCGCATGGGGATCGCGACGAGGCCCATGCGCTGGAAGGTGCGCAGGTAGGCGACGAACATGCGGTGGTAGGCGCGGGCGGCGGCCGCCTCGTCGATGTCGAAGGAGTAGGCGTCCTTCATGAGGAACTCGCGGCCGCGCATGACGCCGAAGCGGGGGCGCACCTCGTCCCGGAACTTCCACTGGATGTGGTAGAGGTTGAGGGGCAGGGACCGGTAGCTCTTCACGTAGGCGCGGAAGATGTCGGTCACCATCTCCTCGTTGGTGGGGCCGAACAGCATCTGCCGCTCGTGCCGGTCGGTGATGCGCAGCATCTCGAGGCCGTAGTCGTCGTAGCGGCCCGATTCCATCCACAGGTCGGCGGGCTGGATGGTGGGCATCAGGATCTCCTGCGCCCCGGCGCGGTCCTGCTCCTCGCGCACGATGTCGCCGATGCGTGTCAGGACCTTCATGCCGAGCGGCAGCCAGGAGTAGATGCCGGCGGACTGCTGGCGGATCATGCCCGCACGCAGCATCAGCCGGTGGGAGACGATCTCCGCCTCCTTGGGGGTCTCCTTGAGGATCGGCAACAGGTATCGCGACAGTCGCATGGGTGCCTTGGGATCGTGCTGCGGCCGCCTCCGGCGGCGGCCGGCGGTCCCACCATTGGTCACACCTGACCTGCCGCGTCAACGCCGCGGCCGGCCGCGGCCGCCGCGCCGTCAAAAGCGGCAGGACGCCAAAAATTTCAGCGCTCCCTTATGGAAACGGGTGACAAGCGCAAACGGAGGCGCTATGGTTCGGCAATAACCAGAAAGCGAGCCGCTCCGATCATTAGGCTCGTTGCGTCGCGGTCTAAGTCTTGGGAGGAAGACCCCGACGGGCGTGGTCCGTCCAACCGCGCCCTCGCTCCGGTGCTCCCCCCTGCACCGTCGAGCTTCAAGAAGGGGTGACGCGACTGTCCTGAACAAAACAAGGCTTCGGCCTTGTTTTTTTTTTTTGCCCGCCGCGGGTGCACCTCGCGATGGCGGCGGCGGGACGAGCGGCCGGCGGAGCGGCGCCGGGTCGCTTTCGGCCCGGGCGCCTCGCGGCTATGACGGCGCCATGATCGCCTTCGACCCTCCGCTCCTTCCCGGCACCCTCCTCGCCCGCTACAAGCGCTTCCTCGCGGACGTCGCCCTCGACGACGGGCCGACGGTCACCGCCCACTGCCCCAACACCGGCGCCATGACCGGCGTCTGCGCGCCGGGGATGCGCTGCTTCGTGTCCGCCTCGAACAACCCGAAGCGCAAGCTCCCCTTCACGCTGGAAGCGGTGGAGGCGGACGGGACCATGGTCGGCATCAACACCGGCCACCCCAACCGCCTCGCCGAGGCCGCGATCCGCGCCGGCCTGTTTCCCGAGGTCGGTGCCTTCGAGGCGCTGACCCGCGAGGTCCGCTACGGGCGCAACAGCCGCATCGACATCCTGCTGGAAGGCGGGGGCGGGCCGCGCCGCCTCGTGGAGGTGAAGAACGTGCACCTCGTCCGCGCGCCGCGCCTCGCCGAGTTCCCCGACTGCGTGACGGCGCGGGGCGCCAAGCACCTCGCCGAGCTCGCGGACGTGGCGGCGGCGGGCGAGGGCGCCTTCACGCTCTACCTCGTGCAGCGCGCCGACGCCGACCGCTTCCGCCTCGCCCGCGACGTGGACCCGGCCTACGGCACCGCCTTCGACGCGGCGCGCGCGGCGGGTGTCGTCATGCTCGCCGCGGCGTGCGAGGTGACGCGGGCGGGCATCCGCGCCGTCCACCGCCTCCCGGTCGAGGAATGAGCGCGACCGCAGGCCGGCTCCGCCCCCCTCGCCCGGCCCTTGCCCGACGGGCGCGCATTGCCGATGTTGCACGACACCGACTTTTCCGCGGACCCGTACCTTGCCGGGCGGGTCTTTCTCCCCTAGGTTGCGTTGGCCGGCGGCCACGCCAGACGCGCAGGATCGTTCCCATGGTCGAGTTCGTGGACGCCGATGCCGCACCCCTCAGGAACACCGGGCAGATCCGCCTTTACGACGAGGCGGCGTTCGAGGGGATGCGCAAGGCCGGCGCCCTCGCCTCCAAGTGCCTCGACGCCTTGGCGGAGCGGGTCCATCCCGGCGTCACCACCCAGGCGATCGACGACTTCGTGATGGACTTCGCCCGCGCGCACGACGCCCTGCCCGCGACGCTGTTCTACCGCGGCTACCGCAAGGCGTGCTGCACCTCGGTCAACCACGTGGTGTGCCACGGCATCCCGTCGGAAAAGCCGCTCCGGGACGGGGACGTGGTCAACATCGACGTGACCTTCATCCTTGACGGGTGGCACGGGGACTCCTCGCGCATGTACGCCGTCGGCAACGTGAAGCGCGCCGCCCGCCGCCTCCTCGACGTGACGCTCCGCGCCCTCGAGATCGGCGTCGCCGAGGTCCGCCCGGGCAACACCACGGGCGACATCGGGGCGGCCATCCAGGCCTATGTGGAGGGCGAGCGCTGTTCCGTGGTGCGGGACTTCTGCGGCCACGGCATCGGCCGCCTGTTCCACGACATGCCCAACATCCTCCACTACGGCCGCCCGGGCGAGGGGATCCCGCTGCAGCCCGGCATGATCTTCACCATCGAGCCGATGGTGAACCTCGGGCGGCCCCAGGTGAAGATCCTGTCCGACGGCTGGACGGCCGTGACGCGGGACCGCTCCCTGTCGGCCCAGTACGAGCACACCGTCGGCGTGACGGCGACGGGGCACGAGGTGTTCACCGCCTCGCCCCTCATGAAGCCGCAGGATGGGTAGGGGCGAGACCAGGCGCGGCCGCGCGGCCGACCGGTCGCCGACCCGGCTCGCCCGCGAGCCGGACGGACCGTCCTTCCTCCCCGGCTTCGCGCCGGACACGGCCGACCGCACCTCCGCCGGGGGGCAGTCGGCCCCCACGCCCGGCGGGCCCGACGACGACCCGCACCGTCCCGGCGCGCCCCTCGGCGCCGACGACGGATCCCGCTTCGCCGGGCTCTTACAGCCGCCGCCGGCGTCCCCGAAAGGCGAGCGCAAGGCGGCCGGCAAGAGGGCGGGCGCGGCGCCGGCGGCCGACGGGGACGCGACGCGCCCGGCCGCGGGCGGCGGGCGGCGGGCGGAGAACCCGAACGCGGGCCACCGCGAGCGCCTGAGGTCACGCTTCGAGGAGGGCGGGGCGGCGGCGCTCGCCGACTACGAGTTCGTGGAGCTCTTCCTGTTCCGGACGATCCCGCGCGGCGACACCAAGGGCACGGCGAAGGCGCTGCTGAAGCGCTTCGGCACCTTCGCGGGCGTCCTCGCCGCCTCCGACGAGGCCCTGCGGGCCGTCCCCGGCGTCGGCCCGCAGGTGGTCCACGACTTCCGCCTCGTGCGCGCCGCGGTGGAGCGGGCGGCGCGGGAGGAGGTGATGGAGGCCGAGGTGCTGTCGAGCTGGGAGGCGGTGGTGCGCTACTGCCGCATCGCCATGGCCCAGGACACGCGCGAGCGCTTCCGCGTCCTCTTCCTCGACAAGAAGAACCGCCTCGTCGCCGACGAGGTCCAGGGCGTCGGCACCGTCGACCACACGCCGGTCTACCCGCGGGAGGTGGTGGCACGCGCCCTCAAGCTGTCGGCGAGCGCGGTGGTCCTCGTCCACAACCACCCGTCGGGCGACCCCTCCCCCTCCAAGGCCGACGTGGACATGACCCTGAAGCTGTCGGCCATCGCCGAGCCCCTCGGCATCCGCGTCCACGACCACCTCATCATCGGCAAGAGCGGCACGGCGAGCCTCAGGAGCCTCGGCCTCATGTAGCCGGCGGGCCGGCGGCGGCGCCGCGGGACGGCCGGGGCGGGTCCCGCCTCTGGTCGGGCGGGCGCGGGGGCCCCATGATGGGCGCCCCGCTTTCACCCGCGCGAGGCGACCATGAGCGACGACCGGCCATCCTTCCGCAGCGCGCGCTGGTTCGACACCGACGACCTGCGCGGCTTCGGCCACCGCTCGCGCCTCATGCAGATGGGATACGCGCCGGAGGACTGGTCGGGCCGCCCGGTCATCGCTGTCCTGAACACCTGGTCGGACATCAATCCCTGCCATGCCCACTTCCGCCAGCGCGTGGAGGACGTGAAGCGCGGCGTCTGGCAGGCGGGGGGCTTTCCTCTGGAGCTGCCGGCGATCTCGCTCGCCGAGACCTTCGTGAAGCCCATCACCATGCTCTACCGCAACTTCCTCGCCATGGAGGCGGAGGAGCTCCTGCGCTCCCACCCGGTGGACGGGGCGGTCCTCATGGGCGGGTGCGACAAGACCACGCCCGGCCTCCTCCTCGGCGCGATCTCGATGGACCTGCCGGCGATCTTCCTGCCGGCCGGGCCCATGCTGCGCGGCAACTGGGCGGGCAGGACGCTCGGCTCCGGCTCGGACGCCTGGAAGTACTGGGACGACCGGCGGGCCGGGCTGATCGACGCGCAGACGTGGCAGGCGATCGAGGGCGGGATCGCCCGCTCCTTCGGCCACTGCATGACCATGGGAACGGCGAGCTCCATGACGGCGGCCGCCGAGGCGCTCGGCATGACGCTTCCCGGCGCGTCCTCCATCCCCGCGGCGGACGCGGGCCACCCGCGCATGGCCGCCGCCTGCGGCCGGCGGGCCGTGGAGATGGTGCGCGAGGGCCTGACCCCGTCGAAGATCCTGTCGCCCGCCGCCTTCGCCAACGCCATCGCGGTCCTGATGGCCCTCGGCTGCTCGACCAACGCCGTCATCCACCTCACCGCGCTCGCCCGCCGCGCCGGCCACCCCGTCGGCCTTCAGGACTTCGACGCGGCGAGCCGGACAGTGCCCGTCATCGCCAACGTCCGCCCCTCGGGCGAGACCTACCTCATGGAGGACTTCTTCTACGCCGGCGGCCTGCGCGCGCTGATGGGGCGGCTCGCCTCCCGCCTCGACCTTTCGGCCCGGACCGTGTCGGGCCGCACGCTCGGCGAGGACATCGCCGGCGCCCGCGTCTTCGACGATGACGTCATCCGCCCCATCGACCGGCCGGTCTACCGGGAAGGCGCGCTCGCGGTGCTGACCGGCAACCTCGCCCCGGACGGCTGCGTCATCAAGCCGTCGGCGTGCGCCGAAAGGCTCCTGCGCCACCGGGGGCCGGCGCTGGTGTTCGACAGCTACGCCGAGATGAAGGCGCGGATCGACGACCCGGACCTTCCCGTCGACGAGGACACGGTGCTCGTGATGCGCGGGGCGGGCCCCGAGGGCGGGCCGGGCATGCCCGAGTGGGGGATGCTCCCGATCCCGAAGACGCTCCTCGAGAAGGGCGTGCGCGACATGGTGCGCATCTCCGACGCGCGCATGAGCGGGACGAGCTACGGCGCCTGCATCCTGCACGTGGCGCCCGAGGCCCACGTGGGCGGGCCCCTCGCCCTCGTGAAGACGGGCGATGCGATCGCGGTCGACGTGCCCGCCCGCACCATCCACATGGAGGCGGACGAGGAGGAACTGGACCGCCGCCGCGCCGCCTTCGTGCCCCCGCCGCCCCGCTTCGCCCGCGGCTACGGGTGGATGTTCGCCCGCCACGTCCTGCAGGCGAACGAGGGCTGCGACTTCGACTTCCTCGAGACGAACCACGGCCCGTCGCCGGGCGAGCCCGAGATCCTGTAGGCCGGCCACCGGAACCGGGCCCACCCTCGCCCGTTCAGCCGGCGCGAACGGGAGACGGCCATGAAGCGGGCGATCGTGACGGGCGGCGCGCAGGGGATCGGCCGCGGCACGGTGGAGCATTTCCTCGACCGGGGCTGGCAGGTCGCGGCCCTCGACCGCGACCGGGAGGCGCTCGCCGACCTCGTGGACGAGCGGGGCGGGGCGGCCCTCCTCGCCGTTGCCGCGGACGTCGGGCAGGAGACGGACGTGGCGCAGGCCTTCGCCCGGATCGACGACTGGCGGGGCGAGGAGGGCATCGAGCTCCTGTTCAACAACGCCGGCATCGCCGACCCGGTGACGGGGCCGGTCGAGGCCCTGTCCCTCGCCGAATGGCGGCGGCGGATCGACGCCAGCCTCACGGCCGCCTTCCTCGTCACCCGCGCCGCGATCCCGGCGCTCCGGGCGGCCCGGGGCGCCATCGTCAACATGGCCTCCACCCGCGCCTTCCAGTCCGAGCCCCACACGGAGGCCTACGCGGCGGCGAAGGGCGGCATCGTCGCCCTCACCCATGCGCTCGCCGTCAGCCTCGGCCCCGCGATCCGCGTCAACGCCGTCGCGCCGGGCTGGATCGAGACGGCTCCGCTCGCAAGGCGCGCCGTGCGGGCCTTCCCCGAGCACGACGCCGAGGACCGGGCGCAGCATCCGGCCGGCCGGATCGGCACGGTGGAGGACGTGGCGGCGGCGGTGGAGTTCCTCGCGGGCGAGGGGGCGGGCTTCGTCACCGGCGAGACGCTGACGATCGACGGGGGGATGGCGAAGCGCATGCGCTACGCCGAGTGAGCGCGCCGGGAGGGCGCTCCGGAACCTGCCGGCGCGCCTTCCGTTTCGCGTCCGGTTCAGGGCGCGGTCGACCGCGCAACACCTCGAGGAGGCCCCTTGCCCCCCATCGGCGACACCACGCGGCGCTACCTGCCCGAGCTCGTCTACGGCGCCAACGACGGGATCGTGACGACGCTCGCTGTGGTGGCCGGGGTGGTGGGGGCGCAGATGTCGACCCAGGTGATCCTGATCCTGGGCTTCGCCAACCTCTTCGCGGACGGGATCTCCATGGGGGCGAGCGACGTCCTGTCGGAGCGGTCCAAGTCCGGCGACGAGCGCCCGCCCCTGAAGGCCGCGGCGCGCAACGGCCTCGCCACCTTCGCGGGCTTCGTGTGCGCCGGGATCATCCCGCTGTCGGCCTACCTGCTGCCGGGGATCGAGGAGGGGCGCTTCGCCCTCGCCGCCGGCCTCGCCGCCGTCACGCTGTTTTCCGTCGGCGCCGCCCGCGCCTTCTTCACCGACCGGTCGTGGCCGCGGGCGGGGCTGGAGATGCTGCTGATCGGCTCGGCGGCGGGAGCCGTCGCTTACGGCGTCGGCGTGTTCGGGGCGAGCCTCACCGGCGGCGGGCCCGGCGGTTGATCCGCCAGCCGCCCGCCGCCGGCCGGCCTCAGCCCACGAGGAGGTCGCCGCCGTCCACCCGGAAGTCGGCGAGGGCGTAGGACCCGAGGAGCACCACGGCGAAGTCGGCCCCCGGCGTGTCGTCGAGACCGATGCCGATGGTCGTGCGGTCGGCGCGGATGTCGGCCGCCACCTCGCCCTCGAGGAGGTTCCCCGCCCCGCCCGTGCGGACCGGCCCCGTCAGCTCCAGGCCGGCAAGGCGCAGGCGGTCGCCGCCGCCCGCGTCGGTGATCGTGTCGATCCCCGCTTCGCCGGGCCGAGAGAAGCGGAAGAGGTCCCCCTCCGCGCCGCCGGTGAGGAGGTCGTCCCCCTCGCCGCCGTCGAGGATGTCCCGTCCCTCGCCGCCCGACAAGGTGTCGGCCTCGTCGAAGCCGGTGAGCCGGTCGTTGTGGGCGCTGCCGGCGAGGGAAACGCGCTCGAAGCCCTGGTAGTCGAGGTCGTAGCTGCCGTCGCGGGCCTCCATGGTCCACCAGCCGAAGCCGGCGGGGGCGGTGCGCACGCCCGCCCCGGCGAGGGCGGCGGAGGCGCCGAGCACGTCCTCGCCCTCGCCCCCGGCGGCGGTTTCCCGGTGGCCGCGGCCGACGTCGACGGCGTCGTCGCCCTCGCCGGTGCGCACCCGGTCGTCGCCGGTGCCGCGGGACAGGTCGATCCGGTCGGCGCCCTCGCCGGTGGAAAGGTCCACGTTCTCGACGCTCTTGAGGCGCGTGCCGACGCCGCCGAGCCGGCCGTTGCCGGCCCCGTTGAGGGCGAGGGCGAGACCACCCGATTCGGCCCCGTAATCGGCGATCCAGGTGTCCTCGCCCGCCTTGCCGTCGATCACGTCGCGGCCCGCCACGCCCTCGAGCGTGTCGTTCCCGGCGCCGCCGACGAGCCGGTCGTTGTCGGCGCCGCCGATCAGCGCGTCGTCGGCGGTGCCGCCGATGAAGACGAACCGCTCGATCCCGGTGAACTCGGTCCGGCCTTCCCCGCCCTCGTCGGCGATCCGGTACCAGCCGAAGCCGATGGGCACGACCGTGACCGCCCGCTCGGCGGAGGACATGTTCACGGTCAGGATGTCCCTTCCCTCGCCGCCGTTCACCTCGTTCCAGCCGAGCCCGGGGTCGATCCGGTCGTTGCCCGCGCCGGTCTTAATCATGTCGTCGAGGGCGTAGCCCTTGGTGGAGATCCTGTCGCGGCCCGCGCCGGTCTCGATGTCGACGGCCTCCACGTCGCGGACCGCCAGGTCCGCCTTGCGGCCCTGGGGCCGGTTCTGGCTCTGGCGGGCGTCGAACACGACGGGGGCGTCGATGTCGCCGAGGCGCGCGATCCACAGATCGTCGCCCGCGCCCCCCGCGATCGCGCCGCCGCCGCCGCGGCTGTCGAGGGTATCCTCGCCCGCCCCGCCTGAGAGCGTGTCGGCCAGATCGCCGCCGACCAGGTGGTCCGCGCCCGCGCCGCCCGACAGGTCGAAGCGCTCGAAGCCGGCGTAGTCGAGCCGGTCGCCCGAGCGGGCGGCGAAGCTCGCCCACCCGAACCCCTCGGCGCGGTGGACGATCCCCGCGAGCGGGTCGTCGATGGCGCTCCAGTCCATCACGAGGAGGTCCTCGCCCGACCCGCCGTTCGCCTCGTCGCGGCCGCGCCCGGTCGTCACCTGGTCGTTGCCCTCGCCGGTGGCGAAGGTGTCGTCGAGGGGGCCAGGGCGGGCGACGACGCGGTCGCTCGCGACGCAGCCGGTGAAGTCGATCCGCTCGATCCCGTCGATGCGGGTGGCGCCGGCGACGCGCCCGCGCACGAGGTCGACCACGACGCGGGTGCTCTCGCCGGAGAAGTCCGCCACCCAAAGGTCCGTGCCCGCGCCGCCGTCGACGGTGTCCTTGCCGCCGCCACCGACGAGCGGTCGTCCCCGCCGTTGCCCACGAGGCGGTCGTCGTCCGCCCGGCCCTCGAGCCGGTCGTGGCCCGCGCCGCCGGTGAGGTCGAACGCCTCGACGCCCGCGTAGGAGACGGCGGGGCCGCGGGGGCCGGCCTCGATCCGGGTCCAGCCGAAGCCTTCTGCGACGTGGCGCACGTTCGCCGTCTCGGCCCCGTAGTCCACGATCAGGGTGTCGCGCCCGTCGCCCGCGTCGTAGGTATCGCGGCCGGAGCGGGTGGCGAAGACGTCGTCGCCGTTTCGCGTCGTCACCCGGTCGTCGCCGGACACGCGGCGGGTGTCGATGGCATCATCGCCCGCGCCGGTGTCGATCCTCAAGGCCTCGATGCGCTTCAGGGATGCGCCGGTGGCGTCGATGGTGACGGCGCGGCGCTGGTGGAGGGCGACGTCGACATCGTCGGTAAGGGAGCGATAGTCGATCTCCGCCCAGTCGCGGCCGCGCCCGCCGTCCACCGTGTCGGCGCCCAGGAAGGTGACGATCCCGTCGGCGCCGGCCCCGGTGGACAGGCGATCAGCCTCCTCGCCGCCGTGCACCACGTCGTCGCCCCGGCCGGTGCGGATGTCGTAGCGCTCGAAGTTCACGTACTCGACGGACGACGTGAAGCCGTCGGCGAGGCGCTGCCAGCCGAAGCCGGCGGCCTCCCAGTCCACGTCCGTGGCGAGGGTCTGGTAGAGGACGCGCAGGAGATCCTCGCCCCCCTCGCCGTTCACGCGGTGGTCGCCGCCCGGCTCCACGACGACGACGTCGGGCCCCGGACCGGTCGGTGTTCCTGAAATGGCCATCGTTCTCGTATCCTTCGGTTGCAGCCACGGGGACACGAGACCGCCGCATCGGCGGCGAAACGTTGAGGAAGATCAGCACCCACCATGCCCGCGCGCATGGCGGCCACGCACGCGATGCGCGGCAAACGGCATGGGCCGGCACGCCCTCGCCTTGTCCCGCCGGGCGAATGGCCCGGCGGGACAAGGCGAGGGCGGCGGAACGTCGGCGAGGACGAGGCGCCGCGCGGGCGGCGGTCAGGTGCGGCGGCGGCCGTCGTGGAAGCGGGCGATGGCGGCGCTGTCGGCCGTCCCGTTGCCGGCGGCCGCGAAGGCGCGGTAGCGGTCGGTCGCCTCGGCCACCACCGGCAGGTCGAGGCCGTGGTCGTCGAGGAAGGCGCGCACGACGCCGAGGTCCTTGGCGAGCTGGCGCGCATAGCCCCGCGGCGGGTCGAAGTCGTCCGCCGCCATCTGGGAAAAGATGCGCTGGAGAATCACGCTGTCGGCCATGCCGCCCGCAAGCGCGGGGGCGATCCGCGTCGGGTCGATGCCGGCCGCCTTCGCCATCGCCAGGATCTCGGCCATCAGGACGTAGTTGGTGCCGACGATCGCCTGGTTGAGCACCTTCGCCTTCTGTCCCGCGCCCGTCTCGCCCATACGGGTGACGTTGCGGGCGATGACGGCGAGCAGCGGGGCGAGGCGGGCGCACACCGCCTCCTCGCCGCCGAGGATGAGGGCGAGCTCGCCCGAGCGCGCGGCGGCCGGCCCGCCGGACATGGGCGCGTCCACGAAGGCCGCGCCCGTCGCCGCCTCGAGCCGCGGGGCGACGGCGAGCGTGGTCGCCGGGGCGGTGGTGGACAGGTCCACGCAAACCGCCGCGCCCTTGCCGGCCGCCGCGAACCCCTCCGGGCCGAGGCACACGCTCTCGATCGCCTCGTCCCCGAGGACGCACACGAAGACGACGTCCGCCGCCCGCCACACGGCCGCGGGCGAGGGCGCCCAGGCGACCCCGGCGTCCCTCACGAGGGCGCGGCGCTCCGCCTCCCGGTTCCAGGCGGTGACGGCGTACCCCTTCTCCGCGAAGCGCTCGGCGATGGGCACGCCCATGATGCCGAGCCCCACGAGGCCGAGGCGCGTCGCCGGTCCGAACGGTGTCGTCTCGCTCATGGGGCGTTCTCCAGCGCGGCCGGGTCGATGCGATAGAAGCGGGCGGCGTTCCCGAGGAAGAGGGCCCGCCGCTCCACCTCCGGGAAGCCGGCGAGGATCCGGTCGAAGCCGCCCATGATCTCGCCGAAGGTGGCGACGAGGGCATCGACGGGGAAGTTGGAGCCGACCATGGCCCGCTCCACGCCGAACACCTCGACGGTCCCGAGGACGACGCGGCGCTGCAGGTCGTCCGTCCACGGCCGACCGGGAACGCCGATGCCGGAGACCTTCACGAAGGCGTTGGGCGCTCGGGCGAGGACCTCGATGGCGGCCCGCCAGGCGGCGAGGCCCTCCTCGCTCCGGTCCGCCGGCAGGCCCGCGTGGTTCAGCACGATCGGCGTGTCCGGGAACGCTTCCGCGAGGTCGGCGGCCTCGGGAAGGTGCCACCAGGGCGTCTGCAGGTCGAAGGACAGGCCGTTCGCCGCCAGCATCGCGTAGCCCCGCCGCCAGGCCGGATCGCCCATGGAGCCCGGGGCGCCCGGCTCCACCGCGTCCGGCGAGCGGGCGGCGCGGGGCTTGTGGCGCACCCCGCGCACCAGCGGCGCGCGGCCGTAGCGGGCGAGGAGGTCGCCGACGCCCGGATCGTCGAGCCGGGCCCGGGCGACGACGGCCGTCGGAAGCCCCTCCCGGGCGGCGAGCGCCGTCACCCAGTCCACCTCGCCCGCCGGGTCCGACGGGTCCCACTCGGTCTCCACGTAGACGGTGCCGGCGATGTCGAAGCCGGCCGCGTCACGCCGGTAGTCGTCCGGCATGTAGTCGCGCCGGATCGCCGCGTAGTCGCCGTAGCGGAAGGGGACCGGGCGGTCGGCGAGCCAGGGGTGGTAGTTGGCCGACAGGTCCCAGAAGTGCTGGTGGGCGTCGAGGATCCTCACGGGCGGCGCCCGCGGATCCGCCCCGCGCCGTCGCGGCGGTCCATCGTCTGTCCTCCCCTGCCGGCGGCCCCTTGCGTGCCGTCCCCGCGCCGGGCGCGCGCCGCGCCCGGCCCTCGTCGTTGGGGCAGGCGCGGCCCGCCTGTCAACGGCGCCGGGGTCAGTAGTAGCGGCTCCAGGGATGGACCGGGGGGCGGGCGGCCGGGTGATCCCTCAGGAAGTGGTGAAGGACGTGGAGGAGCTCCAGCACGTGCTGGCGGCTGCCGTGGAGCTGGGCGTGGCGGATGTCCTCGACGATCATGTCGCGCACCCGGTCGAGACCCTCCTCCGTCACCGACAGGTAGTTCGCAAGCGCGCAGGCGACGGATTCGGGGATGTGCTCGTGCTCGGCGAGGGCGAGGATTTCCGCCTCGCTGAGGCCGCTCATGGCGATGCAGTCCTCGAGGCTGATCATGACCGCGATCCTCCTGTCCAGCCCCCTCCCCGATCGTGCCACGGAGGGCGGCCGGACGGAAGCGCGTCGACGCCTCCCGTCAGGCCGTGGGCGCGTCCGCGGCGGGGCGGGGGCGGGCCTCGGTGGCCATCGCCTCGATCCGGGCGAGGAGCTCGCGATACTGCGGCGTGTCGATGCCGGCGTAGTTGAGATTTCTGAACAGGCCGGTGAGGCGGGTGAAGTGGTCGCGCGCCTCCTCCTTCGAGGCGAAGGCATGGTCGCGGGTCACCGCCGCGCGCACGAGGGCGAAGGTGCGCACCTGCCGCTCGAGGGGGGCGGAGGCGTCCACCGCGTCGAAGGCGTCCTGCTGCAGGTAGACCATGTCGAGGAAGGAGGCCTTCAGGTGCTCCACGAAGTCCTCCATGGAGACGCCCTCCTCGCCCGTCACCTGCATCATGCGGGCGACCTCCTCGCCCCGCTCGAGGAGGCGCTGCATCTCCTCCACCCGCCGCACCCAGCCGGCCTCGAGGTTGGCGTCGTACCAGTCCGACAGCTGGCGCAGGTAGCGCGACCAGGAAAGCAGCGGGTCGATCGCCGGATAGAAGCGCTTGTAGGCGCGCTCCGCCGACAGGCCCAGGAACGACTTGACGGTGGACAGGGTGGCCTGGGTGACGGGCTCGTTGAAGTTGCCGCCCGCGGGCGAGACGGTCCCGATCATGGTGAGGCTGCCGGCCGTCCCCTCCCCGCCCGCGCCCGCGATCACCCCCGCCCGCTCGTAGACGCCCTTGATGGCGGACTCGAGGTAGGCCGGAAAGCCCTCCTCGCCCGGGATCTCCTCGAGGCGCCCGGAGACCTCGCGCATCGCCTGGGCCCAGCGGGAGGTGGAATCGGCGATGAGGAGGACGTCGTAGCCCATCTGGCGATAGTACTCGCCGAGCGTCACGCCGGTGTAGATCGACGCCTCCCGCGCGGCGACGGGCATCGAGGACGTGTTGCACACGATCACCGTGCGGTCCATCAGCGTCCCGCCGGTGGCGGGGTCGGTCATGTCCGGGAAGGCCTCGATGGTCTCCACCACCTCGCCGGCCCGCTCGCCGCAGGCCACCACGATGACGACGTCCACCGAGGCGTGGCGGGCGATGAGGTTCTGCAGGATCGTCTTGCCCGCGCCGAAAGGGCCGGGGATGCAGGCCGTGCCGCCGCGGGCGACGGGGAAGAAGGTGTCGATCACCCGCTGCGTGGTGATGAGGGGCTCGGACGGGTAGTGGCGGGTGGCGAGGCCGCGGCGGGCGAGGTCGTTGCCGAGGGCGCGGCGGATCGGCCAGCGCTGGATCAGCGTCACCGGGTGCTCGCGACCCGCCTCGTCCTCGAGGCGGGCGACCGTCTCCTCCACGGTGAAGCTGCCCTCCTGGATCCAGGCGACGCGGGGGCTGCCGCGCCAGCCGAAGGGCGCCATGATCCTGTGGGTGAAGCGCCCTTCCTGGACGGTGCCGAGGACGTCGCCCGGCCGCACCCGGTCGCCGATCCGGACGGCGGGCACGAACGACCACTTGCGCGTCCGGTCGAGGGCGGGGACGTCGGCGCCGCGGGGCAGGAAGATGCCGTGGCGCTCGGCGAGCTTGTGGAGGGGCACCTGGAGGCCGTCGAAGACGGTGCCGAGGAGACCGGGGCCGAGCTCGGCCGACAGCATGGTGCCGGTGCGCTCCACCCTGTCGCCGACGGCGAGGCCGCGGGTGGATTCGAACACCTGCACGTCCGCCCGCGCGCCGCGCACCCGCAGGACCTCCGCCTTCAGCCGCTCCCGCTCGTTCGACGGACCCGGGCGGGAGGGGACGATGTAAACGAGCTCGTCCTTCACGAGGGGCGCGGGCGAGCCGTCCGGGGCGAGAGCCTCGATGGAGACGAGGTCGTCCTGGACGGCGACGACGCGGACCGTGGGCTCGCCCGCCTCGGCCGGCCGGTCCTGCCGGGTCCTCGAGGGCGCGCGCGTGCGCCGTGTGGGGGCGCGCTTGCGGGGGGCGGGCTTGTCCCCGGCGGCGGCCGGGGTCGGCGTCGTGTCCTTGGCCATCCTCATGCCCTCCCGGCGGCTGCGGCTTCGACTGGGACGGGGCCGTGGGCGGCGAGGGCGTCCGCCACGAGGCCTTCGAGCCGGCGGCGGGCGAGGGCCGCGTCCGCCTTCGTCCAGCGGTCCACGATGTGCCACTTGAGGACGTAGATGACGACCGCGGGCAGGTCGAACAGGTGCTCGCCCTCCCGCCGCTTGAGCCCTCGCCAGGCCACCTCCAGGAGAAGGCGCTCCAGCGCGGTCGCGTCCCGCGCCCGCACAAGCCGGTCCGCCTCGGGAAGCCACGGCATCGTCCGGTCGAGGCCGAAGGCGGGCTCGGTCCAGGCGGCGCGGATCCGCCTCGCCACGTGGCCGAAGCCCCAGGGCGCGTCCTCCGGCGGCGGCCCGTCACCGTGCGCGCGGCGGCGGAGCGCCGCAACGGCAGTGCGGATCTCGAGCCGCTCGCGCACGATGGTGCGCAGCGTCCCGTGCCCGAGGCCCGCCATCGCCCGCTCCGCCCGGGCGATCACGTCCGCGTCCGACATCGTCAGGGACAGGCGGTCCCAGGAGACGATGTCCTCGACCTGGGCGAGCTCGGCCGCGTCCTCGGGCCGCAGCATCCCGAGGCGCGCGTCGAGGCGGATGCGCGACAGCGGGGTCTGCCGGTTGCGGAACAGGCTCTCGGGCGTCGGCAGGCTGGTGATGAGGGTGACGTAACGGTCCTGTTCGGCCACGGGCAGCCCCTTCCTAACTCACGCTACCGCACGACGCCTTCCAGGATCGCCCGGAAGCGCGGCTGCAGGTGCTTGAGGAGAAGGGCGGCCACCGCCTCCTCCGACACGTCGAGCTCCACCCCCTCGTCCACGATCTTGACGCGGATGCCGGACGGCACCTCCTCCGTGACGGCGATGGTGACGCCTTCCTTCAGCATCTCCCGCGTGAGGCCGAGGACGAGGCTGGTGAGGCGGCCCTCCTGCAATTCCTCCGGGTTGGCGCGCAGCTCCTCGAGGCCGGCGGCCTTCTCCGGCAGGATGACCTCCACGCGCCCGTCCGCCGCCTCGACGAGGGGGCGCACGCGGCCGGCCACCTCGAGGACGAGGGTCTTGAGGAGTTCCGCGTCGGCGAGGTCGCGGCCGACGAAGCGACGCACGTTCTCGCTGAAGCGCTCCATCAGTTCGCCCTTCATGGTGAGGACCGCGTCGCGCATCGCCGCCTTCAGCGCCGCCTCGCCCGCCGCGCGGTAGGCGTCCGCCTCCTTGCGGGCGGCCTCGACGGTCTCGCGCGCCTCCCGCTCGGCGTCGGCGAGGAGGCGGGCGGCGCGCTCCTCGGCGTCCTTCACGATGCGATCCGCCTCGGCGCGGCCCGCGGCGACGCCCTCCTCGCGGAGGCGGTCGATCAGGGCCTCGACGCCGCCCGACAGGCGCTCCGGCTCGTGGTTGCGGCTCGCCATCGCCTCAACCCGGGATGTTGCCGGCGACGACGAGGGCGAACACGAAGGCGAACACGGCGAAGCCCTCGATGATCGCGGCGGGGGCGAGCGACAGGCCGAAGATCTCCGGCTTTTCCTTGGAGGCGTTGATCGCCGCCGCGCACGCCCGTCCCTGCCAGATCCCGCAGTACAGGAGCGCGATCCCGGCGAGCAGGCCGACGCCGAACAGGCCCCCGGCGTTGGTCGCCGTCACCTCCCGCTGGAGGGAGAACATGACGACGATCCCGTAGATCGCCATGGTGGAGGGGAAGGCGGCGATGCCCACGTAGCGGCCGTAGCCGCCGTCGGTGTCCAGCATGGCGCCGATGGAGGCCTGGCCGGCGATGGCGCAGCCGACGGCGCTCGCGATCGCGCCGAGGGCCATGGGGGCATAGATGCCGACCCAGGCGAACAGGGACAGAAGGTCGGTCACTCGGCCGTCTCCTTGCGCGCGAACCGTCGGAAGGGCCGCCCCTCGCCGGCGAGGCCCCACTTGAAGAACTCGATGTAGTTGAGCCTCAGCCCGTGGACGACGCCGGACATGAGGGCGAGGCCGAAGTTGAGCCCGTGGCCCACGAGGAGGATGAGGATCGCCATCAACAGACCGAGGCCGGGGAGCGCGGCGTGGGCCTGGCCGGCGAGCTCGTTGAAGGTGACGGCGAGGGAGGCGCTCGCGAGACCGAGGGCGAACAGGCGCATGTAGCTCAGCACGTCGCCGAACAGGCCCATCGCCCCCGCGAGCGCCATCCCCCCGTCGAGAAGGCGCAACGCCCCGTTCTTCCAGCCGTCCACCGGCCGGTCGCTCGCGAACAGGAAGACGGCGAGGAAGCCGCCGACGAGCATCGCCCAGCCGAGGGCGCCCGCCGCCCCGTCCCGCCCGCCGAGCCAAAGGAGGAGGCCGCCGAGGAGGACGGCGATCCATCCCCCGCGGGAGACGACGACGAAGCGGCGGCGGTCGGCGAGCGCGATCATGGCGTTGGCGAGCGCGAGGTGGCCGACGCCGATGGCGATGGAGATGGCCATCATGGTGGTGAAGTCGGCGACCTCGAGGATGTGGAGGTGGTGCAGGAGCGTCCCCTCCGGCGGCACGAAGCCGAAGACCGAGCCCACGAGGAGCCCGTAGAGGATGGTCGCGCCGGCGAGCCAGAGGCCGAGGGTCCGCCAGCCGCGCCGGGCGGGGGTCGTGCCGAGCCGCTGCCAGGACAGGCCGAGGACGGCGAGGAGCAGGAGCCCGTAGCCCGCGTCGGCGAAGATCATGGCGAAGAAGGCGACGAACGAGGCGGTGATGACGGCCGTCGGGTCCCACGAGCCGTAGGGCGGCACCTGGTAGAAGGTGGCGAGGTCCGCCCCGGCGGACAGCCGCTCCGGCGCCTCGATGAGGGTGGGCGGTTCGTCCCCCGGCCCGGGCGGCTCGGCGAGGAGGGCGAGGCGCCGCTCCTCCGCGAAGGCGGCGACGGCGGGCATGGCGTCCTCCGGCACCCAGCCCGAGACGGCGACGATCGCCTCGTCGGCGAGCACCATCTGCCCGGCGTGGGCGAGGCTCGCCCGGTCCTCCGCCCGCGCCAGGTTGCGCGACAGGAGCGTGATGTAGCGGGTGAGGGCGACGCGCTCGGCCTCCAGCGCCTCGATGCCGATCTCCACGTCCTCGAGCTCCTGCCGGAGGGCCGACAGGGGCTTCGAGCCGAGGTGGACGCGGGGGACGGGCAGGAGGTCCCGCGCCGGCTCGTCGGGCGAGACGACGACGGTCCACAGGAAGCGCGGGTCCCGGTGGACCACCGCATAGGGGAGCGGAAGGTCGGCGAGGGCCGCCCGGTGGCGCACCGGCAGGACGTAGTACCACAGGCGGTGGCCGGCGAGATCGTCGAGCGGCGGCAGGCGGATCTCGCCCCAGGGCTCCACGTCCGCGATGCGCTTCTTCAGGAAGTCGCGCCGGTCGATCGCCTCGCGCAGCCGCGCGCGCAGGTCGCCGACCTGCGCGACGAGGGCGTCCGGGTCGAAGCCTTCCTCCCGGGTGATCTGGCGGCGCCGCTCGGGCGTCTCGGCGAGGAAGCGCAGGGCCTTGATCGCCTCCTCGGGCCGCTCGGGGATCGCGCGCTGCGGATCGTCGGGCGGGGGCACGAGGGGCAGGAGGTGCATGACGCCGAGGGCCTGGAGGCCTTCGAGGAGGCGGTCCCGGTCGCGGGAGAGGCCGCACAGGGTGACCTTCAGGAGGGGGGCGATGGTCACCGCGCGCCCTCCCCCGCCGCGGCGGCGGCGTGCTTGCGCTTGGCGATCTTGGAGCGGACGACGGCGGCCTTCTCCGCATCGCCAAGGAAGACGCGGATGCGGCGGATCTCGGCTTCCGTGCGCGGGATCAGCACCTTGTCGAAGAGGTTGACCCGCTGCGTGACCGTGCGCACCGCCTCCTCGAGGCGGGCGAGCCGCTCCTCGGCGATGCGCACGCGCACCTTGAGGACGACCGCCTCCGAGACCGCCTCGGCCGCTGCGTCCACCCAGTGGGGCCGGGCGAACGGGGAATAGGGCAGCACCCGCACCCTCGCGTCCTTCAGGACCGGGAGGCGGGTGCCGACCACGTTCTCCTCGCCCACCTCGACCCCTTCGAGGGCGACGAGACCGGCGATGTCGACGCTCCTGTCGGCGAGCATCGGCAGGCGTGCGCCCGCCTCGGCGGCAAGGCTCGCCTCGGAGGCCCTGAGGCTGGCGAGGGCGTCGCGGGCCTTCTCCCGCTCCGCCATGAGCTGCTGGCGCTTCAGGTCCAGCGCGGGCAGGAAGCGGCGATAGGTGGCGAGATCCCGCTCGGCCTTCGCGAGCGCCGCCTTGTTGAGCGCCCCCGTCGCCATCTCAGGCCGCCCGCGCCTTCGGGTAATACTTGTCGACGAGTTCCTGGCGCATCAGGAGCTCCTCGGGCGCGAAGCACTCGGCCATGGTCGCCCAGGCGAGGTCGAGGGCGTCCTCCAGCGCCATCGCCACCGACACGTCCATGAAGCGGGCGCGGAACAGGCCAGCGAACCGCACCGCGCGGCGGTCGTAGTCGGACAGGTCGAAGGCCATCGCCTCCTTCTGCTCCGCGTCCCGGCCCGCGGCGTAGAGGCGGATCATGGCGTTCATCACCTGGCCGTGGTCCTCCCGCGTGGTCTTGCCGATGACGTTCTGCTTGAGGCGGGAGAGGGAGCCGAACGGGTCGATCAGCCCGTCGCGCAGGTAGAACTGGCCCTCGGTGATGTAGCCGGTGTTGTCGGGCACCGGGTGGGTGACGTCGCCGCCGGGCATCGTCGTCACGGTGATGACGGTGACCGACCCGCCGCGGGCGAAGTCGCACGCCTTCTCGTAGCGGCGGGCGAGCTGGGAGTAGAGGTCGCCGAGATAGCCGCGGTTGGACGGCACGCGGTCCATCGACAGGCCCACCTCCTTGAGGGCGTCGGCGAAGGCGGTCATGTCGGTGAGGAGGACGAGGACGCGCCTTCCTTCCTCCACCGCGAAGCGCTCGGCGACGGCGAGCGCCATGTCCGGCACCACGAGGCGTTCCACCACCGGGTCGGAGGCGAGGTTCACGAACATGATGGTGCGGGAGAAAACGCCCGCGTCCTCGAACGCCTTCCGGAACACGTAGTAGTCGTCGAAGATCAGGCCGAGGCCGCCGAACACGACGACGTCCGCGTCCGCCTGGATGCCGATGCGGGCCAGAAGCTGGTTGTAGGGCTCGCCCGAGGTCGAGAAGATCGGGATCTTCTGGCTTTCCACCAGCGTGTTGAAGACGTCGATCATGGGCACGTCGGTGCGGATCATGTGGCGCGGGACGATCCGCTCCACCGGGTTCACCGAAGGCCCGCCGATGTCGATCTTCGGGTCGAGGGACAGGTCCGGCCCGCCGTCGATGGGCTCGCCCGTCGAGCCGAAGACGCGGCCGAGGATGTTGGCCGAGTAGACCGCCTGCATGGGCCGGCCGAGGAAGCGCACGGACGCGCCGGTGGAGACCCCGTCCGTCCCCGAGAAGACCTGGAGGGAGACGCGGGTGCCGTCGATGGCGATCACCTGGGCCAGCGAGGTGCGCTCGCCCGCCGCCTCAACGAGGGCGAGGTCGCCGAAGCGGACCGGCGGCTCGGCCCCGCCCCGCGCCTCGGGCACGGCCACCTCGAGAATGTCCCCCACGATCGCGAGGATCCGGGAATAGTGGATGAGGTCCGAAACCATCGCCCGCCCCGAGGGTGCCCGGCGCGGCCACCCGCCTCGCCGGCGCGACCACCCCTAGCGGGTCCGGCGTGCGCCCGCAATCGGCCCCGTGCCGGCCGGGACGGGGCGCGAACGCCGGGTCAGGAGAGGCCTTGCGCGAGCATCGCCTCGGCGAGCTTCTCGAAGGCGGCGATGTTGGCGCCGCGGGCGTAGTCGATGCGCCCGCCGCCGTTCTCGCCGTGGCGCTCGGCGGCCTCGGCGGCCGCGTCGTGGATGCGCCGCATGATGGCGACGAGCTCGCCCTTCACGTCCTCGGCGGTGCGCGGCAGGCGGGTGACGTTCTGGCTGATCTCGAGGCCCGACACGGCGACGCCGCCCGCGTTCGCCGCCTTCGCCGGGGCGAACAGGATGCCCGCCGCCTTCAGCACCTTTAGCGCGTCCGCCGTCACCGGCATGTTGGCCCCTTCGGCGACGGCGATGCAGCCCCCGTCCGCGAGGGCCCGGGCATCGTCCGCCTCGAGCTCGTTCTCCGTCGCCGACGGCAGGGCGATGTCGGCCCCGAGGCTCCAGGGCTTCTCGCCCTCCCGCCACTCGGCGCCGAGGTCGCCCGCGATGTCGGCGAGGCGCCGGCCCTCGGCGCGAGCGGCGCGGACCGCCGGCATCTCCTCGCGCGCGAATCCGTCTTCCTTCACGAGGGTGCCGCGGCTGTCGGACAGGGAGACGACGCGGCAGCCCTCCGCGATCGCCGCCTCGCCCGCGTGGGTGGCGACGTTACCCGCGCCGGAGACGGCGACGGCCTTGTCCTCGAGCGCCTCGCCGTGGCGCTCCAGCATCGCCTTCAGGAAGGTGACGAGACCGTAGCCGGTCGCCTCCATGCGGATCGCGCTGCCGCCGTAGGCCTCCGCCTTGCCGGTGAGGGAGCCCTCGAACTCGCCCGTGATGCGCTTGTAGGCGCCAAACAGGTAGCCGATCTCTCGCGCGCCCACGTTGATGTCGCCAGCGGGCACGTCGACGTCCGGACCGATGTGGCGGTGGAGCTCGGTCATGAAGGCCTG
>CAZJNX010000017.1:0-34303 GCA_964547415.1 uncultured Hyphomicrobiales bacterium | reverse complement strand
GGCTCCTGGTTGCCGAAGTCGTTGGACGGCACGCCGAGCACCACGAGGCCGCGACCGTTGTAACGGTCCCACAGCGCCTCGAGCCCCTCGTACTGGGGGGTGAAGGCGCAGCGCGAGGCGGTGTTGACGACGAGCACGACCTGGCCCGCGAAGGACGCCGCGTCCATCCGCTCGCCTTGGATGTCGACGAGGTCGAGGGCGGCCCAGTCGATCGGCGCGCCGGCGGAGCGGGCGCTCGCGGTCGTGGGCGCCAGGCAGGCGGCGAAGGTGGTGATGGCGAAGAGGCCGGCGGCCAGCATGCGGACCATGGCGTGTCTCCCGGTGTGGATCGCTGATCCGCATACGGCCGGCGGGGGCGGGCGGATCAGCTGCGGGAGGTCCGGCGGCCGAACGTCGCCACCCGCCAGACGTACCAGGCGAGGAGCCCGATCACGACCACGTTGGAGACCGGGTTCACCCAGCCCTCCACCGCCGCGTACTGGGATTCCAGGAAATAGCCCGCGAGGGCGAGGAAGGTGGTCCACAGGATGGTGCCGGCCGTCGAGTAGGCGAGGAAGCGGCCCATGGGCATCGCGGAGATGCCGGCCGGCACGGAGATCAGCGTGCGCACCGCCGGCACGAGGCGGCCGAAGAAGACCGCCTTGCCGCCGTGGCGGGCGAACCAGGCGGATGCCTCGTCCACCTCGTCCGGCGACAGGGTGAGCCAGCGCCCGTGCCGCTCGGACCAGCGCTTCAGCCGCCGCTCCCCCACGAGGGCGCCCACGTAGTACCAGAACACCGCGCCCGCCAGCGACCCGATGGACCCCGCCACGATCACGAGGAAAAGGGACATCTCGCCGCTCGCCGCCGAAAAGCCCGCGAGCGGCATGATGAGCTCGGACGGGATCGGCGGGAAGACGTTCTCGGCGAACATGAGGAACGCGATCCCGAAATAGCCGAGATCGCCCATGATGCCTGTGATCCAGTCGAACACGGTCCTTCCCCTTGCCTCGCGCGCTGGCGCCGTTCCGCCCGGTCAGTCCGGGCGGCGGCGCACGAACGCCGTCGCCTGAAAGCGCATCACCGTCTGCCCGCCGGCGAGCCGCGCCGCGTTCTCCCGGCGGGCGAGGCCCCAGCCCGGGCGGCTCGCCGAGGCGCGCTTCTCGAGGACGCGCGTGAAGAAGTCCACCGGCTCGCCCACCGGACAGGGAACGGGAAAGACGAGGCCCTCGATCCCCGGCGCCGGACCGCCGATGCCCTCCTTCAGGCGCGGGTCCGCGGCCGTCTCGGCGGCCCGCGCCATGTAACGGGCCCACATCCCCATCCACGTCGCGCCCAGGTGGATGCCGGAGACCGCCGTCCGCTCGCCCGCCCGCGCCGCCCGGGCGAGCGGGTCCCACGCGTCGGCGAACGTGCGGGTCTCCTCCTCGCCGAAGACGTGGCGGCCGATGGGGATCTCCTCGCCCGGGACGAGGTCTTCGAGGAACAGCATCACCCCGCCCCCGCTTCGAACGGGGCGACGGCGACCTCCACCGTCATCTCCGCCGCCCTTTCCCCGTCCGCGTGCGCGAGGAGGCGGAAGGCGACGACGCCTTCGGCCGCCCCGTCCGCCGGCGGCGTCACCCGGACCACCTCGGCGAGAACGGCGAGGCACGCGCCCGGCGGAACGGGCCGCAGCCACTTCACCTCGGGGACGGACAGGACGCCGGTGGCGGTCGAATACTCGAGGAGGGCGCGGGCGAGGAGGCCATTGAGGGCCGCGATCACGTGCCAGCCCGAGGCGGCGAGGGTGCCGAGGATGGAGCGCCGCCCCGCCTCCTCGTCGAGATGGAAGGGTTGGGGGTCGAAGTCCGCGGCAAAGGCGACGATGCCGTCCCGGTCGAAGGGGAGGGCGCCGAGGGGGAAGACCTCGCCCGGCAGGAAATCCTGAAGGTGGCGGAAGGTCTCGAAGCCCGGAAGGCCCGCCTCCGGCGCCGTCGGGGGGAGGCGCCCGGTCACGTGGCGAACTTGTACAGGATGACGTCGCCGTCGGCGACCACGTACTCCTTGCCCTCGTCGCGCGCCTTGCCGGCCTCCTTGGCCGCCTGCTCGCCGCCGAGGGCGACGTAATCGTCGTAGGCGATGGTCTGGGCGCGGATGAAGCCGCGCTCGAAGTCGGTGTGGATGCGGCCCGCGGCCTGGGGCGCGCGGCTGCCGGCGGGGATCGTCCAGGCCCGCGCCTCCTTCGGACCCGCCGTGAAGAAGGTGATGAGGCCGAGGAGGCGGTAGCCCGCCCGGATCAGCCGGTCGAGGCCGGGCTCTTCCAGGCCGAGCGCGGCGAGGTACTCCCGCGCCTCCCCGTCGGGCAGCTGGGCCACCTCCGCCTCGATCGCCGCGGAGATGACGACCCATTCCGCCCCCTTCTCCTCGGCCATGGCGGCGGCCTTCCGCGACAGGGCGTTGCCGGTGGCCGCCGAGGCCTCGTCCACGTTGAGGACGTAGAGGACGGGCTTGGCGGTAAGGAGGTTCAGCATGCGAAAGCGCTTGTCCTCCTCCGGGGAGACCTCGAGGAGGCGGGCGGGCTTGCCCGCCTTCAGGAGCTCGAGCGCCGCGTCCATGAGGGCGACGTCCGCCTTCGCCTCCTTGTCGCCGGACTGGGCCTTCTTGCGCAGCGGCAGGGCGCGGCGTTCCAGGCTCTCGAGGTCGGCGAGCATCAGCTCGGTCTCGACCGTCTCGGCGTCCGCCACCGGGTCGACCCCGCCCGCCACGTGGGTGATGTCGTCGTCCTCGAAGCAGCGCAGGACGTGGGCGATGGCGTCCACCTCGCGGATGTTGGCGAGGAACTGGTTGCCGAGCCCCTCGCCCGTGGACGCGCCCGCGACGAGGCCGGCGATGTCCACGAAGGTGAGCCGGGCGGGCACCACCTGGGCGGATTTTGCGATCGCCGCGATCTCGGAAAGGCGCGGGTCGGGCACGGCGACCTCGCCGGTGTTCGGCTCGATGGTGCAGAAGGGGTAGTTGGCGGCCTGGGCGGCCGCCGTCTTCGTGAGCGCGTTGAAGAGCGTCGACTTGCCGACGTTCGGCAGGCCGACGATGCCGCACTTGAAGCCCATGGTCGTCCCTCGCTTCGCCCCGCCGCGCGCCGTTTCCCGCGGGCAGGGGCGTCCGGAATGGTGCCGCCGGCCGTCTCAGGGCCGGCGGATCAGCCGCTTCAGCGCCGCGAACGGCGAACTCTCCTCCGCCGCGGGCGCGGCGGGCGCGGGCCGCGCCGGCGCCGCGGTGGGCGCCTCGCCCGCCTCGTCCGGTGCGCCCGCCGCCGGTGCCTCGGCCTTCGCCTTCTGCGGCTTCCTGCCCGCCTTCGGCCCGTCCGCCTTCTTCCGGCCCCCGCCGAGGGCGAGGTGGACGCGGTTGGCGAACGTCGAATCCTGATCCCCGGCGAGGAGAGGAGCCTCGGCCGCGACGGCGTCGAGCAGCGGCTCCAGCCAGTCCGCGTCGGCCTTGGCGAAATCCTTGAGGACGTAGCGGGGCACGGCGTCCTTCGCGCCCGGGTGGCCGACGCCGAGGCGCAGCCGCCGGTAGCCGTCGCCGATGTGGCTGGTGATGGACCTGAGGCCGTTGTGACCGCCGCTCCCCCCGCCCGTCTTCACGCGGAAGCGGCCGGGGAGAAGGTCGATCTCGTCGTGGACGACGACGACGTCCGCCGGGTCCACCTTGAAGAAGCGTGCCGCCTCGCCGACGGATTCGCCGGACAGGTTCATGTAGGTCATCGGCTTCATCAGGGTGACGCGCACCCCGCCGAGCGTCCCGTCCGACACCTCGGCGCGGAACTTCGTCCGCCACGGCGGGAAGCCGTGGCGGTCGTGGATGCGTTCCACCGCCATGAAGCCGATGTTGTGCCGGTTGCCGGCGTGCTCGGCCCCCGGGTTGCCGAGCCCGACGATGAGCCGTGCCATGGCGCGTCCTCCCTCGGCTCGGCCGCGCGGGGCCGCTGGCGAACGGGCCGCCGGGCGTCCCGGTGGCGCCGCCCCGCCGGCGCGTCAGGCGTTGCCGCCTTCCTCCTCGCCGCCGGCCTCGCCCTCGCCTTCGCCCTCGGCGGGCTCGGCTTCGGCTTCCGCCTCGGCCTCTTCCTCCTCGGCCGGGGTGACGGTCGGCGCCGTCACCGTGGCGACGACGAGTTCCTCCGCCCCGGCGCCGAGCTCGATGCCGGCGGGCAGCGGGATGTCCCGCGCCATGATGGTGGCGCCCATCTCGAGGCCCGCGAGGTCCACCTCGACGGCATCCGGGATCTCGGCGGCCGGGCAGTCGAGGGGGACGGTGTGGCTCACCACCTCGAGCACGGCGCCCTCGCGCAGGGCCGTCGCCGTGTCCTCGTTGATGAAGTGGATCGGCACCTCGACGGTGGCGCGGGTGTCGGCCGACACCCGCAGGAAGTCCACGTGGACGAGGAAGTCCCGCACCGGCTCGAGCTGGTAGTCACGCGCGAGCGCCTTCACCTTCTGGCCGCCCACGTCGATCGTCCAGATGTTGGTCAGGAAGCCGCCCTGGTGGAGGCGCAGGAAGGTTTCCTTGTAGGGGATGGCGATCGGCAGCGGCGGCTGCTTGCCGCCGTAGATGACGGCGGGAATCATGCCTTCACGGCGAAGCTGACGGGCGGCCCCCTTGCCCACCCGCTCGCGCGCCGTGGCGGAAAGCGTGAAGCCTTCGGCCATTGTCTCTCACTCCTCGGGGCCCCTCGGGCCCGGCGTTCCAACGAAAAAAGGCCGCCGAGGCGGCCTCGCGCAGGGTCCGCACCAAAGGCCCGCCGTGCGGGACGGGGACTTGTCGGCCGACCGTCGGGCGCGCGCGGGCTCTTCGTGCGGAAGGCGGCTCTCCTCCAGGGGTGTCGAGCCGGCCCCGTTCAATAGGGGAGGCGCGGCGGAAAAGCAATCGCCGGCGGCGCTGGCGCGCGCATGGCCGCTCAGCGGGCGGCGGCGCGCCGGGCCGACAGGTCCACCGGCCGGTCGGGCAGGGTGATCAGGAAGCTGGCGCCCGCGGGCGCGTCCACGAGCTCGATCGCCCCGCCGTGGGCGCGCACGAGCTCGGCCGCGATGGCGAGGCCGAGGCCCGTGCCCCCTTTCCGGGCCGAGCCCTGGAAGGGCAGGAACAGCTGGTCGCGCACGTGGTCGGGAACGCCTGGCCCCGTGTCCGCCACCTCGATGGTGACGACGCTGCCGGTGCGTTCCGCGCTCACCGTGAGGCGCTGGACCACCGCCTCGTGCTCGTCCGCCTCGAGCGCCTCCATGGCGTTGCGGGCGAGGTTCATGAGCACCCGGTAGAGCTGGTCGGGGTCCGCGTCCACCTCGAGGCCGGGGGGCACGAGGTTCTGGAAGTCGACCACCGGGTGGTGGGGCAGGCCCAGGATCTCGCCCACGTCGTCCACGAGGCGGCCGAGGGCCACGATCCGGCGGGCGGGCGGGGCCTCGCCGGCGCGGCCGTAGGACATGACGGAGGAGGTGTAGCCGACCGCCCGGTCGAGGGCGCGCAGGATCTTCGGCACGAGGCGCTGGACCGTGGGGTCCGGCAGGCTCGCGAGGCGGTCGGAGAAGAGCTGGGCCGAGGCGAGGAGGTTCCTGAGGTCGTGGTTGATCTTGGAGACGGCGAGGCCGAGGTCGGCGAGGCGACGCCGCTCGTGGATGGTGCCGGCGAGCTGTTCCTGCATGGCGCGCAGGCGCAGCTCCGCCTCGCCCAGCTCGTCCTTCCGGCCGGAGGGGACGACGATGCACTCCGGGTTCTCCGGGTCCTCGGCGAAGCACTCGAAGGCGTCGGTGAGGCGCCGGATCGGCTTCACGAACAGCCAGCGCAGCGCGAAGTAGACGCAGGTCGCCGTCAGGACCGAGATCACCAGTGACAACAAGAGGATGTTGCGGGAGTAGGCGAGCATCGCCGCCTTCAGCGGTGCCTCGGAGAGGATGACCTCCACCTCCTCGTCGTAGCCCGGCGGCATGCCGGTGACGCGCAGGATGCGTCCGGGCGGGGCGGCGAGCGTCTCGAAGGCGGCGAGCACGGAACCCACGAGGGAGACCGCGTCGAGGTCCACGTGGTCGTCCACCGACTGGGGCGGGGCCTCGAGGGCGAGGAGGCGGCGGCGGTTCCCCTCCTTGTGGGAGATGGCGATGGTGTCGGTCGCCTCGAGGAGGCGCTGGGTGAGGGCGGGCGGCACGTCCTGCCCCTCCGCCAGGATGGCGGCGGCGACCGAGGCGGTGGTGTGCGCCTCCTTCAGCCAGGTGTTGCGGTAGTTGGCGATGGAGGGGACGTAGATCAGCACCTCGCTCACCATCACGAAGACGATGGTGAGGAGCAGGAGCTTGACCGACAGCCCCCCGCGACGGGAAACGGGGGCGGCGGGCAGCGGATCGGGCGCGGGCGGCAAGGCGCCCTCGTCCGCGTCCCCGGCCTCGAGGATCGGCTCGTCGATGTCCCCGTCGTCGGCGTGGAGCTCGCGCATCCGTCCCGCACCGCCCGCTCGCGGCCTCGGCCGCCGCCCCTGTCCGAAACCCGTCCGGCGCGCGGGGCGGCGAACCCGGCTACCCGATGCGCTGGATCAGCCGAACAATGCGGCCGAGCGTCGGCCCCGTCAATTTGGTCTTGTAGTAATCGACCGCCGCGGCCTTCGCGAGCTCGGCATAGGTGGGGTAGGGCGCGACGAAGCTCGCCAGCGTCGCCATCCGCACCTTGCCCGCCAGCGCGAGGGAGAGCATGGCCACGAGCTCGCCCGCGTGGGGCGCGACCGCGCCCGCGCCCACGATCCGCCCGCGCCCGTCCGCCACGAGGCGCAGGAAGCCGTCCGTCTCCCCTTCGGTGCGCGCCCGGTCGTTGGCGGCGAGGGGCACGTCGTGGACGCTCGCCCTGTCGCCGTGGCGCGCGCGGGCCTCGGCGGCGGTGAGGCCCACCTGGCCGAGCTCGGGGGCGGTGTAGGTCGCCCGCGGCATGCGGGCGGCGTCGAAGGCGGCGGGCAGACGAAACAGGATCTGGCGGACGACGAGGCTCGCCTGGTGGCCCGACACGTGGGTGAAGCGGGGGCCGCCGGTGACGTCGCCGATGGCGAAGATCCGCGGGTTCGTGGTGCGCATCCGCCGGTCGACGCGGATGCCGTCGGTCCCGAGGTCCACCCCCGCGACGGCAAGGTCGAGGTCGGCCACCACCGGCGTGCGCCCCGCGGCCACGAGAACGCGGGCCGCCTTCACCGTCTCGCCGCCGGACAGGGCGAGCGCCGTTTCCCCGCCGTCGCGGCGGGCGGCCTCCACCGCCGCGCCTTCGCGGATCGCGACCCCCTCGGCGGCGAGGCGGCGGCGGACGACGTCGGCGAGGTCCCGGTCCTCGCGCGCCAGGAAGCGGCCCTGCTCGAGGATGGTGACCTGCGTGCCGAGGCGGCGGAAGGCCTGGCCGAGCTCCGCACCGATCGGCCCGCCGCCGACGACGGCGAGGGTTTCGGGGAGGGCCGAGAGGTCGAACACGCTCTCGTTGGTGAGGATGTCCGGCCCCTCGAGCCCCGGGATCGGCGGGATGGCGGGGGCCGAGCCCGTGGCGATCACGAAGCGGCGGGCCGTGATGCGGCGCCCGCCCGCCTCGATGGTGGACCCGTCGAGGAAGCGGGCGGTCTCCTTCAGGACCGTGACCCCGAGGCCCTCGAACCGCTCCACCGAATCGTGGGGGGCGATGGCCGCGATCGTGTCCGCCACGTGGGCCGCCACGCGGGCGTAGTCGATGGTGGGCTCGCCCGCGTCGACGCCGAAGCGGGCGGCCTCGCGCACGACCGCGGCGTGGCGGGCGGCGGCGATCAGCGCCTTCGACGGCACGCAGCCCACGTTGAGGCAGTCCCCGCCCATGCGGCCCCGCTCCACGAGGACGACGCGGACGCCGAAGCTCGCCGCGGCGGCCGCCACGGTGAGCCCGCCCGAGCCGGCGCCGATCACGCAGATGTCGGCTCTGATGCGCTCCGTCACGGGCGGCTCTCCCTCGGTGCCGTCCGCCCGGCGCGGGCGCGGCGGATGCGCTTCACGGCGACGGGCACGAGGGAGACGAGCCCGAGCGCCACGAAGGCGGCGATCATGGTGGGGGTGAGGAGGGCGGACGGGTCGATCTGGCAGGTGCCGCGGGCAGCGCACCCGGGGTCGGCCCGCTCCTGCGCCTCGATCAGGCTGGTGAGGCCCGCCCCGACGAGCGTGTAGGCGAAGGTCCCCGGGATCATGCCGACGAACGAGGCGATCAGGTAGGTCCTCAGCGGCACGTCGAAGATGGCCGGGGCGATGTTGACGAGCCAGAAGGGAAACAGCGGCACGAGGCGCAGGAACAGGAGATAGCTCATGGCGTCTTCCCGGAATCCGTCCGACAGGCGCGTCAGGAACGGGCCCGCGCGGCTGCGCAGCGGCGCGCCGATGGCGCTGCGGGCGACGAGGAAGATGACGGTGGCCCCCGCCGTCGCCGCGACGACGGTGACGAGGCCGCCCACGAGCCAGCCGAACAGGAAGCCGCCGAGGATGGTGAGGAGGCTCGCCCCGGGGATCGAGAGGGCGACCGTCGCCACGTAGACGCCGACGAAGCCGAGGAGGGCGAAGGCCGCGTCCTCGGCGACGGCCGCCTTCAGCGCCTCGTGCTCGCGGATCAGCCGGTCGAGGGAGAGCGCCTCGTGGAGGCCGCTTGCGTAAACGAGGGCCGCGGCGATCGCCAGGAGCGCGAGCGGCCCGTACCGGCGGAGCGCGGAAGGCGCCGTCCGCCTGGGGGCGGCGGGGCGAGGGGCGTCTTGTGGATCGGCCATGGCGGGTTCCGGTGGGTCCTGCCCTTAGTTAACGGTTCGGCCGGCCGATGACAGGCCTTGCGATCCACACGATCGCCTCAATTTTTCGCGCGCGGCGCTCCCGCCGGACGGAAGGCCGCGCGGTGTACCCCCTTTGCGGGGTGAACGCGGCCGAGGCGGGGGCGCACCGTTGACTTCGTGTCGCGGGATCCTTATTCGCACCGGAACGCCTGCGGCGCGTCCGCTGCGCGAACGCATCCGGCTTGCCGCCGTCCGGCGCCGGATGCGCCGCCCCGGCCCCGGCAGGATGCCCCCGAACCGCCCCCCTGGAGCCGGCGTCGCGGCCGTCTGGCCGACGCGCCCTCCGTTCCGGAGACGAGAACAATGAAGCGCCCCTACCAGCCGAGCCGGCTCGTCCGCAAGCGCCGCCACGGGTTCCGCGCCCGCATGGCCACCAAGGGCGGCCGCCGCGTCATCTCCGCCCGCCGCGCCAAGGGCCGCAAGCGCCTGTCGGCCTGAAGCCCCGGCAGCCGCCGTCGCGAGCGCCTCCCCCTCCGCCGCATCCCGCCAGGCCGGGACGCGGCTTCACGCCCGCTGCGGGGCGAGGAGGGTGAGGGCGGTGCGGGCGTAGATGCGCGCGCAGTCGAGGACGTCGCGCTCGAGGGCATAGTCGTCGATCCCCGCGACGAGGGTCGGCTGGGGGCCGAGGCAGACGGCGGGGACGCCGCGGGCGCGCCAGCGGGCCGCGTCCGAGGCGGGAAGGCGCACGACGGGCCGAGGCGGGGCGCCGCGCACCGCCGCGAAGGCGTCCGCAACGGCGACGGCGAGGGGGGCGTCCGGCGGGGTGAAGCTCCCGTCCCAGCCCTTGATCCGGCGCACCGTGACGTCCGGGTGGCAGGCGGCGAGGGCGGCCACCTGCGCTTCCACCGCATCGACGGCAAGGCCCGGCGGCACGCGCAGGTCCACCCGTGCCGTGGCGCGCGGGGCGACCTGGCTCGGGATGCCCGGCGCCTCCACCGACCCTGCGTTCACCGACAGCCGCAGCCCGTGCTCGCCCGCGTGGGGGCCGACCGCGAGGCCGGCCGGCGGTGCCACGGTGCGCGCGTTCCAGTCGTCCAGGGCGAGGAGGATGTCGCAAAGCCGCGCCACCGCCCCCGAACGCGGGGCGGCGAGCATCCCTTGAGCGGGCCGCACCCGTGCCTCGATCTCCAGCCACAGGAGCCCCTTCTCGGCCACCGCCAGTCCCATCTCGCCGGGGCCTTCCGCGCACAGGAGCGCCTCGCCCAGGACGTCCGGGCGGGTCTCGAGCAGGAAGGCGGCGCCGTCCGGCCCGAAGGTGATCTCGTCGCCGACGGCCGTCAGCGTGAGGCGGCCCGCGAACGTCTCCCGCCGCTCGGCGAGGAGCGCGGCGGCGAAGGCGAGCGCCGCCGTCCCCGCCTTCATGTTGCCGACGCCGAGACCCGTCACCCGACCGTCCCGGCGCCGCGCCTCGAACAGGGGGACGGTCCACAGCGCCTCGTCCCCCGGCGGGATCGTGTCGAGGTGGCCGTTGAGGACGAGGTGGCCGATCCGCCCGCGCCCCGGGGCCGTCCCGTCCACGTGGACGACCAGGTTCGGCTTGTCCGGCGATGGGCCCACCACCTCCGCCCGAAGCCCGTGGGCGGCGAGGAAGGCGCCAAGGACGGCGGCCGGCGCGGTCACGTCCCCCGGCGGGTTGACGCTCGGCGCCGCGACGAGGTCCGCGAGGAGGGCGAACAGCGCCTCGGCCCGCTCCGCGACCGCGGCGTCGATGACGGCGGCGTCCATCGCCTCAGCCCACCTGCCAGCCGCCGTCGACCACGATCGACTGGCCGGTGACGTAGCCGGACAGGGCCGAGGCGAGCCACACGTAGGTGCCGGCGAGCTCGTCCATGGTGCCGAGCCGGCCGGCGGGGATCCGCGCCTCGAGGCGGCCGCGCACTGCCTCCGGCCCGACGTTCTGCAGCCGCGCCCGGTCGGCGAACAGCTTTCGGATCATGTCCGTGTCCATCTGGCCCGGGCAGACGGCGTTGACGCGGATGTCCGCGGGCGCGAGCTCGGCCGCCATGCACTCCATGAGGCCGACCATCCCGAACTTCGAGGCCGAGTAGGCCGCGTTCTCCCGCCCGCCGCGCAGCCCGAACAGGGACGAGGTGAAGACGACGGCGCCCGGCCGGCCGGACGCCTTCAAGCGCCGTGCGAAGACCGTCGCCGTCACGAACGCGCCGGTGAGGTTCACCTCGAGGACGCGGCGGAAGGTGGCGACGTCCGTGTCGAGGGCTTGGGCGAGGTGGAGGATGCCCGCGTTCGGCACGATGGCGTCCGCGAGGCCGAAGCGCTCCTCCACCGCGTCCGCCGCCCGCTCGGTCGCCGCCTCGTCGGTGACGTCGAGGGGCAGGGCGAGGGCCCGCTCCTCGCCGATGGCGGCGGCGGTGGCCGCGACCGCGTCCGCCTCCACGTCCGCGAGCGCCACCTTCGCGCCGTGGGCGGCGAACGCCTCCGCCACCGCGCGGCCGATCCCGCGCGCTGCGCCCGTGACGACGGCGACGCGGTTCTCGAGGAGCGCGGCCATCTCAGGCCGCCTTCGCGGCGACGGCCTCGGCCGTCTCGCCGACCACGCGGGCGTAGGTGTCGGCGTCCGTCGCCCCTTCCGAGCCGATGAGGACGACGCGGGCGTCCGGTCCGAGGCCGAGCGCGGCGGCGACGGCCGGGTCCGAGGCGGCGGCGATCAGCCCGGCGGTGGTGGCCGCGCCCGATTCGCCCGAGACGAGCGGCGGGTCCCCGTCGACCCCCTCCGCCAGGAGGCGCATCGCGTCCATCGCCGCCGCGTCGGGGATGGTGATGGCGTCGTCGAGGGCGGGGCCCAGGATGTCCCAGGCCACGGGGGAGACCTCGCCGGCGGCAAGGCACGCCATGAAGGTGTCCACCTCGCCCGGCACCGCCGTCGGCCGCCCAGCGGCGAGGGAGCGGGTGATGCAGTCCGCCCGCGTCGGCTCCACCACCACGATCCGCGGGCGTGCCGCGCCTTCCCGCTCCCAGTACGGTGCCACGATCCCGGCGGCGAGCCCGCCCACCGCGCCCGGCACGAGGACATGGGTGGGGCGGGTGGCCTCGGCCATGATCTCGTCGGTGAGGAGGGTGTAGCCCTGCATGACGAGGGAGGGGACCTCGCGCGTCCCGTTGAGGGAGGTGTCGGCGACGAGCTGCCAGCCGTTCGCCCGCGCGTCGTCGGCGCACTGGCGCACGCTGTCGTCGTAGCTGCCGGGCACGCGGCGGATCTCGGGACCGAAGGAGGCGATCTCGCGCTCGCGGGTCTCGCTCACGTGGGCGTGGAGGTAGATGATGCAGCGGCAGCCGAACATCCGCGCGCCCCAGGCGACCGACCGGCCGTGGTTGCCGTCCGTCGCCGTCGCCACCGTCACGTTTCTCACGACGTCGGCGAAGTCACCCGCGACGAGCTCCGCCGTCGTCGCCTCCCGGCCCGCCGCCTCCGCGATGCGCCGCTTCAGGAGGACGGACACGGCGTAGGCGCCGCCGAGCGCCTTGAAGCTCATGAGCGCGAACCTGCGGCTCTCGTCCTTGTAGTGGACGGCGCCGAGCCCGAGCGCGCGGGCAAGGCCCGGCAGCGCCACGAGCGGCGTCGGCGCGTAGCCCGGCCAGGCGGATATCTCCGCCTTCGCGGCCCGGAGGCCCTCCTCCGACAGGATCGCCCGGTCCTCGGCGCCGTACGGTCGGGCGCGGTCGAGAAAACGGTTGGGCTGGTGGATCACGGGATGGCGCCTGATGGTCATGTCGTCCTGCCGCTCGCTGGGGGCCGGCCCGCGCGGCCGGCCCCGGTTCACTTTCCGACCCGCCTCACTCGGATCGGGCGAGCCGCTCGAACCATTCGTCGCGCAGGGTGATGTGCTCCCCGTTGCGCACCACGTCGCGGATGAAGGTGTTGAGGAACTCCAGCATGTGCATGTCCTCCGGCCGGACGGCATAGGACAGGCCCACCGGCTTCAGGAGCGCATCCTCCGAGTTGAGGCGGCGCAGCCGCTCGCCGAGGGCCGGGTTCTTGGTGGTGAGGATCTTGTAGGTGCCGGGGTCGAGGAAGGCCGCGTCCGCCTGGCCCATCGCCACCTCGCCGATCCAGGCGGCGACGTCGTTGGTGGCGATGCCGCGCACGGTCGCCTCCGGGAACACCTCCTTCGGGTAGCTCTCCTCCACGGTGCCGGACATGCCGACGAAGGTGACGCCCGCGTCGTTGAGGTCGTCGATGGACCGGATGTCGCTGTCCGCCGCCACCACCACGTGGAAGCCGTAGGTGGAGTAGGGCTCGGTGAAGTTGACGACGAGGGCGCGCTGGGGCGTCGCGAACAGGTTGGCGAAGATCACGTCGTACTGCTCGGCCTCGAGACCGGGGATGAGGGTCGCCCAGGTGGCCGGCACGATCTGGAGCTCGACGCCCATGATCTCGGCGACGCGGTTGGCGAGGTCCACGTTGAAGCCCTGGTACTCGCCGCTCGCCGGGTCGGGCGACTGCCAGGGCGGGCTCTCCGCCATGCCCACCCTCAGGACGCCGCGGTCCTGGATCTCCTCGATGAGGTCGGCCGAGGCGGGCGCGGCCGCCGCGCCGATGCCGAGGGCGAGCGCCGCGGCGGCGGCGATCCGGGAAAATGGGGTCATGGGTGTGTCTCCGTTCCGGTGTTGCCGTTCTTGCCTCTGGTGTGCCGGCGTCTTCTTCGGACCGCCTGCCGGCTCGGGCGGTCGGTTCAGCGCGCCATCCGGCGGACCTCGAGGCGCCGCGACAGCATGCTGAACGGAAAGATGATGGCGAAGTACACGAACGCGATCGCCGTCAGGAATTCCACGTAGCGGAAGGTCTGCCCGCCGAGGAGGTAGGCCGACAGGGCGAGCTCGCCGACGCCGATGGCAGCCAGCAGCGTCGTGTTCTTCACGATCTCGGTGAAGTAGTTGACGAACGCGGGCACCATCAGCCGCAGCGACTGGGGCAGGATCACCCGCCCCCACAGCGGCCAGCGGTGGAGGCCGAGGGCGCGGGCCGCCTCGAACTGGCCCCGGGGCAGCGCCTCGATGCCCGCGCGGTAGATCTCGCCGATGTAGGCGGCCGCCACGAGGCCGAGGGTGACGGACCCGACGAACAGACCCGACACGCGCAGGCCCAGGAGCGGCGGGATGCAGTTGTAGGCCCAGAAGATGAGGATCATCTCCGGCGTCACCCGGAAGAAGGTGATGTATCCGTGGGCGATGCGCCTCGGCCAGCGAAGCGGCGAGAGGCGGGCCGCGCACACGATCGCCCCGCCGAGGATGCCGATGGCGAGGGCGATGGCGAGCACGACGAGGGTGACCGCCGCCCCGTCGACGAGGGCGCCGTAATTCTGGGCGATGATGCCGAAGCGGAACTCCATCACCTGAGCTCCCGCTTCACGAGGGTTTCCAGGCGGTTGCCGGCGAGCGTGATGAGAAGGCCCGTCAGGAAGGCGAGGATGGCGGCCGTCGTGTAGATCTCGATCGGGTGGAAGGTGTGGGACGAGATCCGGCTCGCCGCCCGCATCAGGTCGTTGATGGCGAGCACCTGGAGGATCGCCGTCGCCTTGAAGATTGAGATGACGGTGCCGATCATCGGCGGGATGGTGAGGCGCAGCGCCTGGGGCAGGATCACCCGGTACCACACGATCGCGGGGCGCAGGCCGAGCGCCCGCGCCGCCTCGTACTGGCCCTCCGGAACGCCGAGGATGCCGGCGCGGATGATCTCGCTGCAATAGGCCGACACGTTGAAGACGAGGGCGAGGAGGGCGCTCTGGAACGGCGTCGTCGCGATCCCCGTCACGGCCGGGAAGGCGAAGTGCATCCAGATCGCCTGCACGAGGAGGGGCGTCGAGCGCCAGAACTCCACGAACGCGAAGGCGGGCCAGCGCACGGCGCGCAGGTGCGACAGGTTCGCGAGCGCGAGCAGCGTCCCGAGCACGACGCCGCCGCACAGGAAGCCGAGGGCGGTGAGGAGGAGGTTGGTGGCGAGCCCGTCGAGGAGGGCGGGCAGGTAGCGCCAGACGAGGTCGAAGCGCACGCTCTCGAGGGGGTTCACGGCGCCTCTCCGTCCTCGGGGACGGGCCGCCAGAACGGCGGGCGCGCCATCATGCGCTCGAGCGCGTCCTCCGCGCCGATCCGGCCCTTGTCGAGGGAGAGCGCCTCCTGCCCCCGGTAGCCGAGGCGGCGGCGGACCGTCCCGTCGAGGTAGTACGCCCCCGCCACCGTCTCGAGGAGGGCGGCGTAGGCGGCCGGGCGCTCGGCCTCGAGGCGGGAAAGGGCAGCGCCGTCCGCCGCGGCCTCGAGCGCCTCGGCGAGGGGGGCGAGAAGGTCCGGGTGGAGGGCGAGGACGCGGTCGACGGGGCCGCCCTCCCGGCAAAGGTCGATCTCGCTCGCCGCCGGCATCCCGTGGGCGGCCGGGGCGACGAGGTCGGCGAGGGCGGCGAGGCGTTCCCGGTTCATGGGGCCACGTCCCGGCGGCGGGCGAGGAGACGGTCGGCGACGCGGGCCGACAGGGCGGCCACGGTGGCGGCCGGGTTCACGCACGAGCCGGTGACGAACAGGCTCGCGTCGGCGATCACGAGGTTGCCCGTGTCGTGGCAGCGCCCGTCCGGGTCGGCGACGGAGGTCTGCGCGTCCTCGCCCATGCGGCAGGTGCCGAGGGGATGCCAGCCGAAGTCGCCCGCCGGGACAAGGGACAGGGTCTCGAAGGCGCCGGCGGCCTTCAGGGAGTCCTGCGCCCGCGCGGCGTTGAAGGCGAGGATGCGGCGGGCGTTGTCGTCCGCCCGGTAGTGGATGGCGACGCCCGGATCCTCGCTGTCGTCCGCGAGCCTCACGCGGTTGTCCGGGTTCGGCTCGTCCTCGCAGGAGATCCCCCACATGGCCGAGCGGCCGAGCCATTTGGCGACGCGCGCGTGCATCGCCTCGCCGTGGCGCGCCCCCGCCTCGGGGAAGAGGGCGGCCTGGAGCGGGCCGCCCGTCGGCGTCATGTTCCACTTGGCGCCGCGCACGAAGCCGCGGGCGGCGTCGGTCTCGGCGAACTCCATGGAATAGAGGCTCTGGCCCCAGTGGCCCTGGTGGCTCGCAAGGTCCTCCCCGAAGAAGCCGACGACGCGGCCGAACGGGTGCATCATCAGGCGCCGCCCCACGAGGCCGGAGCGCCCCTCGATCCCGGAGGCGAGCATCAGCCGCGGCGTCCCGATCGCCCCGGCCGCGAGCACCACGACGGCGGCCGCGATCCGCTCCACCGGGCCGTCGCCGATCCGCACGAGGAGCCCCGTCGCCCGCCCGTCCCGCGCCTCGATCCTCAGGACGCGGGCGTTCTCGACGAGGCGGGCGCCGAACGCCGTCGCCGCCGGCCAGTGGGTGACGTCGACCGAGCCCTTGGCGCCCTCGTTGCAGCCGTGGCCGCAGGTGGAGCGCTGCACGCACGGCCGCCGGCCCCGCCAGGGGCGGGACAGGATGGCGTTGGACCCCGGCCACCAGTGCCAGCCGAGGCGGTCGTGGCCCTCCGCGATCCGCTCCCCGAGGCGGCCGAGCGGGAGGGGCGGCAGCGGATAGTCCGGGCGATCGGGATAGGCCGGGTCGCCGGCGAGGCCGGAGGTGCCGAAGGCGGCGTCGGCCTCGTCGTAGTAGGGCGCGAGGTCGCGGTAGCGGATCGGCCAGTCGTCGCCATAGCCGTCGAGGGTGCGGGTGCGGAAATCGGACGGGCGGAAGCGCATCCAGTGCCCGCCGTAAAGGACGGTGCTGCCGCCGACCCCGTTGAAGAAGAGGGGCGTCATCTGCGAGGCCGAGGCATCCACGGGATAGTCCGCCGGCCCCTTGCGGACGCCGGGTGCGGGGTGCCAGGGCCCGGTCGCCTGCACCTCGAAGTCCGCCTTGTCGCCCGGATACTCGGCCGGGTCGTGCCGCCGCCCCCGTTCCAGGCACACCACCGACACGCCCGCCCGGGCGAGCCGCTCGGCGACGACCGCGCCCGCAAGGCCCGCGCCCACGATGGCGACGGCCGTCTCGCGGGGGAGGGGAGGGACCTCGCTCACCGGGCCGGGTCCGTCGGCTGCCACAGGCGGCGGGCGGGGCTGTCCGGATCGCCCTTGCCGCCCGGCCAGCTTACGATCTCGAGCTGCAGGCCCCAGGGCGCGCGCACGTAGACCCAGCGCGAACCTTTCGCCGGCCCCCCATCGATGAGGGAGGCAGGACGCATCACCTCGACGCCCTTCCCGTCGAGGAAGGCGAGGGCGGCGTTGAAGTCGTCCACGTAGAAGGCGAGATGGTGGCCGCCGACGTCCGCGTTCCCGGGCGGGACGGTGCGCTGGCCGGGCGCGGAATACTCGAAGATCTCGAGGTTGGGGCCGTGGCCGCAGCGCAGGAAGCAGTAGCGGAGCGAAGCCTCGGGCGAGACGCCGAGCCGGTCGCGGAAGAAGGCCGGGTCGTCGCCGTACCGGCCGCCGTCGAAGACGAAGGTGCAGCCCATCACCTCGACGAAGAAGCGTACCGCCTCGTCGAGGTCCGGAACGGTGAGGCCGACGTGTTCGATCCCGCGAACGCCCGGCAGCGCCATCTCAGGCCTCCGCCGCGGAAAGATGGGCCGCGAGGAGCCGGTTGACCGACGCCGCCGCCTCCATGTGGGGCATGTGGCCCGCGCCCTTCAGGATCTCGACCGCGCCCGGCAGTCCTTCGGCGTCCCGCGGCGGCACGATCCGGTCCGTCTCGCCCCAGATGGCAAGGCGCGGGACGGTGAGGCCGGCGTAAACCTCGCGCACGCTTTCGGCCTGCCGCCCGCCGGGAAAGACGGCAGCGGCAATGGCCTCGAGCCCGGCCTTCGCACCGTCCACGCGGCGGGCGTGCTGGACGGCGGCGACCATCTCCTTCGTGACGGCCTCCTCGCCGGCGGCGAACAGCTTGCCGAGCACCGCCTTGACGGCCTTGCGCCGATCGGCCGCGAGGAACTCGGGGACGTAGTCCGCGCCGATCTCCGGGCCGAAGCCGGCCGGGGCGATCACCGCGAGCGAGGCGACCCGCTCCGGCGCATCGGCGGCAAGGCGCGTCGCGACGGCCCCGCCGAGAGAATGACCGACGAGGTGGGCGCGCGCGATCCCGAGGGCGTCCAGCGTCGCGGCAAGGACGCCGGCGAGGGTGGAAAGGTCCCCCGCGCCCGCGTCGGGGGAGGAATTGCCGTGGGCCGGCAGGTCGATGCCGTGGACGGGCCGGGCCTCGCCGAGGGCCTCCATGTTGAAGAGGAAGTTGTCGAGGTCGCCGCCGAAGCCGTGGACGAGGACGGCGGGAAGGCCCGCCCCGCCGCCGCGGGAGACGACGTTGATCGCCCGGCCGGCCGCGTCCACCGTCCGGGGCGGCTCGGGCGCGGCCTCGGCCTGCGCCGGCCCGGCCGCCGCGCGGGCCTCGACGAAGGCGGCGATCTCCTCCTCGCTCGCCGCCTCGTCGGCGACGACGGCGATGAGGGCGCCCACCGGCACCGTCGCGCCCTCGTGGGCGACGATCTTCCGGACGACGCCAGCGCGCCCCGCCTCCATCACGTTGGTGATCTTGGTGGTCTCGATCTCCACCACCTCGTCCTCGGCCGTCACCCGGTCGCCCTCGGCGACGAGCCAGTCGGCGACGGTGCCCTCCGTCATGGTCATGCCCCAGCGGGGCATGGTGATCGCCTCGATCCGTGCCATCCTCAGTCTCCGTGGGCCATCACGCGGCGGACGGCGGCCGCCACCCGCTCCGCGTCCGGCACGTAGGCCCGCTCGAGTTCGGGCGCGTAGGGAACGGGCGCGTGGGGCGGCGTCACCTTCACGACGGGCGCGCGAAGCGCGTCGAACGCCTCCTCGGCGATCAGCGCCGCGATGTCCGCGGCCATCCCGCAGCGGGGGCTCGCCTCGTCGACGATCACCACGCGCCCCGTCTCCTCCACGAACTCGAGGATCGTCTCGGCGTCGAGGGGCGAGGTGGTGCGCGGGTCGAGGATGGCGCACGACACGCCGTCCCGTGCGAGCGCCCGCGCCGCCTCCCCGGCCACCGACACCATGCGGCCGAGGGCGATGATGGTGACGTCCTCGCCCTCCTCCACCACGTTCGCCTCGCCGAAGGGCACGGTGTAGGCGGCGTCCGGCACCTCGCCGGTCGTGTCGTAGAGGAGCTTGTTCTCGAGGAAGATCACCGGGTCGTCGTCCCGGATCGCCTCGATGAGGAGGCCCTTGGCGTCGTAGGGGCTCGAGGGCACCACCACCTTGAGGCCCGGGATGTGGGTGAAGAGGGGGTAGAGGGCCTGGCTGTGCTGGCTCGCCGAGCCGACCCCCGCCCCGAAGGTGGTGCGAAGGACGAGGGGCGAGCGCGCCTTGCCGCCGAACATGTAGCGGGCCTTGGCGATCTGGTTGAAGATCTGGTCGAAGCACACGCCGAGGAAGTCGACGAACATGATCTCGACGACCGGGCGCAGGCCCGTCATCGCCGCCCCGCCCGCCGCGCCCACGAAGGCGCTCTCGGTGATCGGCGTGTCGCGCACCCGCTCGGGCCCGAAGCGGCCGAGGAGGCCCTTGGTGACGCCGAAGGCGCCGCCCCAGGCGTCCTGTTCGCCGGACGCGCCGGTACCGCCCGCCACGTCCTCGCCGAGGACGATCACCGTCGGGTCCCGTTCCATCTCGTGGTGGAGGGCCTCGTTGAGGGCCTCCCGCATGGACTTTCTCGGCAAGGCCGGTCCTCCCGCGAAGGCGCGTCAGGGGTAGGAGACGTAGACGTCCGTGACGAGGGCGTCGGTGGCGGGCCGCGGGGCGGCGCGGGCGAAGGCGACGGCCCCGTCGACGGCCGCCGCCACCGCCTCGTCGACCGCCTCGAGGGCGGCGGCGTCGAGGAGGCCCGCCGCCGTCACCCGCTCGCGGAAGACCTTCAGGCAGTCCTTCTCGCGACGCATGGCGGCCTTCTCCTCGGCCGTGCGGTAGGTGTCGGCGTCGCCCGAGAAGTGGCCGTAGTAGCGGGGCGTCTCGATGTGGAGAAGGGTGGGGCCGCCGCCCGACCGCGCCCGGTCGATCGCCTCGCGGGCGGCCGCCTCCACCGCGAAGAAGTCGAGCCCGTCGACGGTCTCGCCGGGGATCCCGAAGGCGTGGGCGCGGGCGGGGATGGAGCCCGCGGTCGCCGCGTCCCGCGCCGTCGCCTCGGCGAAGCCGTTGTCCTCGACGACGAAGATCATCGGCAGCTGCCAGATGGCGGCGAGGTTGAGCGTCTCGCCCATCGTCCCCTGGTTGACGCCGCCGTCGCCGGTGAAGGCGACCGCGACGCCGCCGGTCTTCAGCGTCTTCGCCGAGAGCGCCGCCCCGCAGGCGATGGGGATGGACCCGCCCACGATGCCATTGGCGCCGAGCATCCCCTTGTCGAGGTCGGCGATGTGCATGGAGCCGCCCTTGCCGTGGCAGGTGCCGGTGGCGCGGCCGAAGATCTCCGCCATCATCCCGTCGATCCCGCAGCCCTTGGCGATGGCGTGGCCGTGGCCGCGGTGGGTGGAGGCGATCCGGTCGACGTCCGCGAGGTGGAAGCACACGCCGACGGCCGAGGCCTCCTGCCCGGCGTAGAGGTGGGTGTTGCCGGGCACGTCCCCGGTCGCCATCTCCTGCATCACCCGGTCCTCGAAGGCGCGGATGGTGCGCATCAGGCGATAGGCCTTCGCAAGGTCGTCGCGGGACAGCTCCATCGCCGGGGCCTCGTCGTCTGGCTTCACCGTCAGGTTAGCCGACACGGGCGCCACAATTATGCGTTAGGCCGCCGGGACGCGCCCGTTTCCGTCATCCGGCCGCCGATCCCGCGAGGAACCGGCACGCCCCTCGCCGCCGCCCGCCGGGCGCGGGAAGCGCTCGCCGCGCGAGAGAGAGGGGCCGCGACACCGGCCGGAACGGATGCCGGGGAGGCGGCGCCGGCTCCGCCGCGTGCCGGCCGGGGGATCGCCGCCGGCGGTCGGGCCTCGCCGGCGCGGCCTCACCAGCTCTTGCCGGCGGCGCGCAGGACGTCATTGAGGCGGATCTTGTAGGTCGCCCCGTCCGGGGCGCGCACGGTCGGCGTGCGTGCCTCGGTGAAGGCGCGGCGGATGTAGCCGTCCCAGCGGGCCTGCGCGGCGGTGTCGTGGCCGTGGTCGGCCTCCGCGTGGCTGTCGTAAAGGTCCTGGATCGCCTGGGGGCGGTAGCGCGCCCGCGCCGTCTGGAGCGCGCGCTGCAGCGCCGCCGCGTTTGGGAAGACCTGCGCCTTCAGCGCCATCAGGTCGATGAACAGGTCCCGCGCGGTGAGGGCGGTGATGTCGTAGTGGCCCTGCTCGTGGTTGAGGAGGGCGGCCGTGCGCGCCGACCCGCCCCGCGCCCAGGAATTGTTGCGGCGCAGGACCACCGTGACGACCAGCGTGTCGGCGAGGGTGACGCCGCCGGAGACCGGCGTGGTCCCGAAGCCCTGGAAGGTGAAGTCGGAGGCGAGCTGCGCGGCGTGACGGGCGTTGGCGGGCACCTGGCCCTGAAAGTCGCTCCACTTCACCTGGTAGCGCAGATTGACGAGGCGTGAAGGCATCGTCCCGTTCCTTCGCGTTGTTCGGGCCACCCGCCATGAAATCGCGGGCGGGCGGGCCGGAAAGGCCAAGCTGACGACCGGGCAGGAATTTCGCGATCTTGCGCCGGGCCGCATGATCGAGGTGGGCACACGGCGGAACGACGCAACGGCGAAACATCCGGAGCGTGCTTCGCGTCACATCCCCGGCAATCGGGACGAGCGTGACGGTCGTCACAGTCGTCGGCCCGGTTTCGTGCCCAGATGTCGTCGCGTTCGCGGACGATGCGGCCGGAGGCGACTTGCGTTATCCTCCGGCAGCGGTGGACGGAGTGGCCCCCGATGGCACGAGGCAAGCTTCCGCAACTGTTCCCAGCCCGGCCGAGGGGCGGTCGCCGGCACCTCGGCGGCGTCGCGGGGGGCGCCCTCCTCGCCGCCCTCGGCCTGTCCGATGCGGCCGTCGCGGCGCCCGTCGGGGCAGGCGCGCCGGCGGGAGACGCGGCCGCCGAGGCGCGGCAGGCCGAGGAGCGGCGCGTCGCCCTCGTGATCGGCATCCAGAACTACGAGCACCTGACGCCCCTCGACAACCCGATCCGGGACGCCGCCGAGACCGCGCGGACGCTGCGCCGCGCCGGCTTCGAGGTGGTGAGCGCCATCGACCCCTCCAAGGAAGACCTCGAGGCGGCGCTCCGCACCTTCTTCCGCAGCCTCGACGGGCACGACGTCGGCCTCCTCTACTACTCGGGCCACGCGGTCCAGATCGCGGACCGCAACTACGTCCTGCCCGCCGACGCCGCCCTCGCCTCGCCCTACGACCTGGAGCTGCAGGCGATCGCCGTCGACACCATCCTCTCGACCATGCGGGGCCTGTCCCGCGTCCATCTCCTCTTCCTCGACGCCTGCCGCGAGAACCCGTTTCCCGCCGACAGCTTCAAGATCGCGAGGCGCGAGGTGGAGGCGAAGGAGCGGGCGGGACTCGCCGCGCCGAAGCCGGTCGTCGGCTCCTTCATCGCCTACTCGACCACGCCCGGCGACGTCGCCTACGACGGCGCGGGCACCCTCAGCCCGTTCACCGAGGCGTTCGTCCAGCGCGCTCTCGACCCGCGTCTCGAGGTCCGCCAGCTGATGGCGCGGGTGCGCGCCGACGTCCTCGAGGCGACGCGGGGGCGGCAGGTGCCGTGGGACACCTCCACGCTGGTCCGGGACTTCTTCTTCGTGCCGCCGCCGCCCGAGCCGGTGGTCGCGCCCCTCCACCACGTGGACGTGCCGGCCGCCGCCGCCGAGCGCCCCCTCGCCGTGCCCCGCCCGACCCAGGTCGCGGGGGGCGAGGTGCGGGTGGAGCTGACGGCCATGCCCGCCTTCGGCGAGGTGGTGCTCGACGGGCGGCCCGTGCGGCCCGGCGAGCGGGTGAAGGGGGCGGACGTCTCGCGCCTCGTCTTCCGCCCGCGCGACGCCGCGCCCGGCACCGTCGGCGTCCTCAAGTACGAGGCGATCGACGACTGGGACAACCGGGCGACCGGCATCGTCACCATCGGCGTGAAGCCCGGTTCGGCCGAGACGGGGCTGGCCGAGGCCGAGGTGGCCGTCCGCGCCGCCCACGAGGAGAGCCGGTCCCTCCGCGAGGCGGCCCTTTCCCTCGACGGGCGGGTGCTGGCGGTGCCCGTCGGCGTCGGCCCGGTTCCCCTGTCGCGTCTCGCCGACCTGCCGGGCGCGGGCACGGGGTCGACGGGGCGCCTCGTCGTCGGCGGGTCCGCGCGCGGGAGCGGTGCGGGCGGCGCGTTCCTCGCCATCGGGGAGGTGCCGGAGGGGCTCGCCCTCGTCCACCGCGGGCGGACCCTCACGGAAGGAGCGCGCGTTCCGGCGGGCGACATCGGTGCGATCGCCGTGCGGCCCGCCGTCGGCGCGGAGGGCACGCGGCACACGGTGCGCGCCGTCTTCGAGGCGCCGGTGGAGGTGGCGGCCGCGGACGGCGCCGCCGTGCCGGGGGCGGCGGTCTCCTTCACGGTGGAGCCCGTCCTCGACCCGTGCGACGTGGAGGCGGCCCAGCCCTTCGACCTGCAGGGCGTCGCCCCCGGCCGCCTTCCCAACGAGATCGACCCGGCGGCCGCGCGCGGGGCCTGCCGCGCCGCCCTTGAGGCCTTTCCGGACGTCGCCCGCTTCCGCTTCCAGCTGGGCCGCGCGGCGTTCGCCGCGAACCGGCTCGAGGAGGCGCGCGATCACTTCGAGGCGGCGCTCGCGGCAGGCCACGTGCGGGCCGGCCAGCTCCTCGGCCTGATGGCGCGCATGGGCGCGGGCCAGCCGGCGGACGCGCAGGCGGCGGTCGCCTACTACGAGGCGGCGGCCGCGCGGGGCGATCCCTACGCCCAGCACTCCCTCGGCGTCGCCCTCGTGAAGGGCATCGGGACCGAGCCGGACGTGGAGCGGGGGCTCGAGCTCCTCGGTCGCGCCGTCGAGGTGGGGCACACCTACGCCCTCAACGAGCTCGGCTACTACCATTTCACCGGCGACCACGTGGGCGAGCGCGACGTCGAGCGCGCCCGGCGCTTCTTCCAGCAATCGGCGGGCCGGGAGGACATCTACGGCTTCCACAACATGGGCTTCCTCTACCTCGAGGGGGCCGGGGTGGAGCGGGACGTGGCGCGCGCGATCGACTGGTTCCGCCGCGCCCACGCGGGCGGGCACCCGACGGCGGGCGTCGACATCGGCCTTCTTTACGAGTACGGGCGCGGCGTTCCCCGCGACACGGCCGAGGCGCTCGGCTGGTACCGGGCGAGTGCGGCGCGCGGCGCGGCCTGGGGCGCCTTCAACGCGGCCAACCTGATCCTGTCCGGCGCCCGGGCGTCGGCGCCCCTCGAGGCGCCGCGCCTCCTCGCCCTCTCGGCGGCGCGCGGTGGCGGGCGCGGCCCGACGGACCGGGCGCTGGCCGCGCTTGCGGCCCTCGATCAGCGCACGAAGACGCGCCTCCTCCAGTCCCAGCTCAACGCCCTCGGCTACGGCGCCGGGCCGGTCGACGGGATCGCCGGCCCGGCGACGCGGCGCGCGCTCGCGGCCTTCGAGGCGGACGCGGGCGGGCCGGCCGGCGGGCTCGAGGCGACCCTCGCCGCCCTCGCCAAGGCGGTCTGGGAGCGGGACAACCCCCGCTACGACCTGTTCTGACGGGCACGAGCCGCGCGCGGCGCGCGCCTTCCACCGGGCGGCCGGAAGGCCGCGAGAGCCCTGGAGAGGGAATCCATGTCCCCGATTCTTCGAGCGAGCCTTCTGGCGGGGGTGGCCGTCGCCGCGGTCGCGGCGGCCGGTTGCCAGCCGAACATCCAGTCCTCCGGCACGGCCTTCACCCAGCCGGTGGCCTCCACCGCCCCGGCCGCGCCGACCCGCGCGGCACCCGCGGCGACCACCTCCACCCGGCGCGCCTCGCCCCCGGCGAGCCCGGCCCGCTCCGCCCCGCCCTCGCGCGGCGGCTCCATCACCAACACCCTCACCGGCGGCGGGGAAGGCGGCGGCGGTGCCGGTGGCGGCGGCGGCGGCGGAGGGGGAGGCGGCGGAGGCGGCGGCTGGGGCTGACGCCCGCGCCGCGCGCCTGTGGTCACGGGCCCCTTTCCGGTTTCGTCGGATCCGGCACCGGCGGCTCCGGCCGGTCGGCCCGGCCGCCTGCCGCGGGACCGGTCACGCCGCGGGGGACGGACGCGTCCCGCAGGGCGGGCGTGGCTGCCTGTCGGCGACCTCGCGACCGGCCGCCCGGCGTCCGACGCGCGCCATGACGGCCGTGGGCGCCGGACCCTCGTCCGCGCCGCGCGATCCGGGGAGAGGCAGCCGTTCCCTCGCGCCGCGGGTGCGTGCGAGCGGAGCGGCGGCGCGCCCTGCCTCCCGGGAGCGCCGGCTCAGCCCGGGTGGGACGGCGGGTCGCGCTTCACGAGTACCGGCTCGCCCGCCTCGACGAGGGGCTTCAGGTAGTCCGGGGCCGTCACGCCCATGGACACGTAGATGTTGGTGAGGCCCTCCACGCCGAAGGGGGCGGGCCGAACCCAGTCGGCCGGCAGGAAGAACAGGCCGCCGCCGAACGGCACGGGCGCCGTCGGCACCATGACGACGCGGTACTCCTCGCCCTCGATGAACATGGGGTCGGCCGTCGGCAGGAGGCCGAGGACGGCCGTGCGCCGGTCGTCCGAGAAGTAGCACCACACCGGGCTCATGGACTTCACGTCCACGTCCTCCTTGCTTTCGAGGAGGCTCACGAAGCGCACGATCGTCTTGTAGATGGTGCCGACGAGGGGGAGCCGCCCGACCGTCCCGTCGAGGAAGGCGCGCCAGGCCCGGGCGAGCCGCGTCTGCACGATGAGGCCGATGAAGTAGAGGAGGGCGAGCACGATGCCCGCCCCGATGAGGAGGGCGAGGGTGTCGTCGTGGACGACGGTGCCGCCGATGCGGGCGAGGGTCTGCCCGAAGAAGCTGTCCCGGGACAGCCAGCGGCCGACGAAGGTCGCCACCCAGGAGATGATCGCAATGGTGAGCGCGATCGGCAGGATGGCGAGGAGCCCGGTGAAGATGGTGCGCAGGATCGTCATTCGGCCCGCCGGTGGTTGTCGCGTCTCGTTTCTGGTGAAGGCCCGGTCGCGGGCCGGGCCGCGCGCCGGGAACGGCGTCCGCCCGCCCGGCGCAAGGCGGCCTCAGCCGCGCGTCATGAGCGAGGGCAGGAAGGTCGCAATCTCCGGGAACAGGATGAGGAGCACCGTGGCGATTATGAGGAGGACGAAGAACGGCAGCGCCGCCACCGCCACCCACAGGATGTTCTTCGACGTCATCGACTGGAGGATGAACAGGTTGATGCCGACGGGCGGCGTGATCTGGCTCATCTCGATGACGACGACCATGTAGACGCCGAACCAGATGAGGTCGATGCCCGCCTGCTGGACCATGGGCATGATGACGGCGGCCGTCAGGACCACGATGGAGATGCCGTCGAGGAAGCAGCCCATGACGATGAACAGGAGGGTGAGCGCCATCAGGAGCTCGAAGCTCGAAAGGCCGAGCGAGCCCACCCAGGCGGCGAGGTTGCGCGGGATCCCCGTGAAGCCCATGGCGACCGACAGGAAGGCGGCGGCCGCGAGGATCAGCGTCACCATCGCGGTGGTGCGCACCGCCCCCGCGACCGATGCCACGAACGAGGCCCGCGAGAGCGAGCCCGTCGCCGCCGACAGGAGGAGGGCGCCGACGACCCCGACGGCCGCCGCCTCCGTCGCCGTGGCGATGCCGGTGTAGATGGAGCCGATCACCACCACCATGAGCCCGAGGATCGGAAAGAGCCCGGCGGTCGCGCGGATGCGCTCCAGGAACGGGATGCGCGGCTCCGGCGGGGGCATCCGCTTCGGGTTGAGCGCCGCCCAAAGCGCCACGTAGCCCATGAACAGGGCGATCAGCATGAGGCCGGGCAGGATCCCGGCGATGAACAGGCGCGAGATGGAGACGTCCGCCGCCACCCCGTAGACGATCAGGATGATCGACGGCGGAATGAGAAATCCCAGCGTCGCCGAGCCCGCGAGGGAGCCGATGGCGAGGCGGTCGTCGTACGCCCGCTTCTTCAGCTCCGGAATGGTGATGCGGCCGATGGTGGCCGTCGTCGCCGCCGACGACCCGGAGACGGCCGCGAACAGCCCGCACGAGGCGACGTTGACGTGGAGGAGGCGGCCCGGCAGCGCCTGGAGCCAGGGTGCGAGGCCGGCGAACATGTCGCTCGCAAGGCGCGTGCGGAACAGGATCTCGCCCATCCAGATGAACAGCGGCAGGGCGGTGAGCGCCCAGGACCAGCTCTGCCCCCAGACGGTGGTCGCCATCACCGCGCCCGCGGGCGCGCCGGTGAACAGGGAGATCCCGAGGAAGCCGACGATCATCAGGCTGATCGCCACCCAGATGCCGCCCGCGAGCAGCACCAGCATGACGCCCGCGAGGGTGAGCCCGATCATCGTGTCGTCCATGGGTCTGTCCTTTCCGGGCGGGCCGCGGCGGTCGGGGAGGGCGGTCAGAGCTCGTCGACGGACTCGGCGCCCTCCGGCGAGATCGCCGGGTCCTCGAAGGCGGGGCCGGTGCGGACGAGGCGCACGAGGAGCTCGAGGAGGGCGACCGTGAACAGGACGAGGCCCGCCGCCATCCCCGTCTGCGGCCACCACAGGGGGATCGGCACGAGCCCGGCGGTCACGTCGCCGAAGACGTAGCTCTCCCACACCATCACGAGGACGTACCAGGTGAAGTAGGCGACCATGAGGGTCGAGACGGCGAGGGCGATGATGTTCATGGCCCAGCGCACCCGTCCGCCTGCTGCCGCGACGAGCAGGGTGACGCGGATGTGGGCACCGTGCCGGAAGGCGTAGGCGAGGCCGAGGAACGAGGCGGCCGACAGGCAGTAGCCGGCGAACTCGTCCGCGGACGGGATCATGGTGCCCATGAGGCGCGTGACGATCTGGGCGACGACGAGGACGGCGATCATCACGAGGAAGATGCCGGACAGCACGCCGCCGGCGAGGAAGATCCGGTCGAGGATGCGCTGCACGGGCTCGTGTCTCCGGCGTGTTGGGGGGGCGGCCGTGGCGGCCGCGAGGTCGGTCCGCCCGCGGCCGGCTCGGGCGCGGGCGGGGCGTCGGCGCGGGCCGGGGCCGGATCGGGCGGGCGCACCCGCCGCGCGCCGCGTCCGGCGCGGCGTCCGTGACCGATCGCTTCGACGGATCGGCCGTTTCCGCGCCCGGCGGCCGGCACCGTCTGGCGGTCCCTGCGGCGAAAAGGCAGGCCGATCGACCGGCGGCGAGGGAGGCCCGGCTGGCCGCCCACGGCGAGGGGCGGGCGGTGCTGGTCCGCCCGTCCCCGCCGCGATCCCTTACTGCTTGCCGAGGGCCTCGAGCACGGTCTCGCCGTTCTCGCCGGCGCTCTCGGCCCACTCCTCGGCCATCTGCGCGCCGATCGCCTGGACCTCGGCGAGGAACTCCGGCGAGGGCTCGTGCACCTCCATGTTGGCGGCGAGCTCGTCGGTGGTGGTCTCGGTGACCTCCCGGCTCATCTGCCAGCCGCGCTCCTCCGCCTCGGCGGCGGCCTCGAGGATCGCCTGCCGCTGCGCCTCGGGCAGGCGCCCGAAGGCCCGCTCGTTCACGATGACGATGTTCTTCGGCATCCAGGCGCGCAGGTCGTAGAAGTGGTCGGAGAAGTCCCACGCCTTGGTGCGCACGCCGGTGGCCGCGGAGGTGACCATGGCGTCGACGATGCCCGTGGAGAAGGCCTGCGGGATCTCCACTGCCTCCACGATGGTCGGGGTGGCGCCGAGGAGCTCGGCCATGCGGGCGGTCGCCGCGTTGTAGGTGCGGAACTTCATGCCCTCCATGTCGGCGACGCTCTCGACCGGCGCGGCGGTGTAGTAGCCCTGGCCCGGCCACGGCACGGCGTAGAGGATGCGGATGCCGTCCTCGGCGAGGAGCTCCTCAACGATCGGCCGCTGGGCCTGCCACAGCGCCTCGGCGTCCTCGTAGCTGGTGGCGAGGAAGGGGATCGCGTCGGCCCCGAAGATCGGGTTCTCGTTCAGGAGGTTCGACATCAGGATCTCGCCCATGGGGACGAGGCCGGTCTGGACCGAGCGCTTGATCTCCGGGTGCTTGAAGAGTGACTGGCCGGAGTGGACGGTGATCTCGAGCTCGCCGCCGGTCTCCTCGGAGATGTCCTCGACGAATTCGCGGATGTTCTTGGTGTGGAACTCGGCTTCCGGATAGGGCGTCGCCATGTCCCAGGTCGTCTGGGCGAGCGCGGGCCCGGCGAAGGCGAGCCCGCTCGCGGCGAGCGCGATGACGATCCGTTTCATCTGTCGTTCCTCTCTCTGTTTCGTCTTGCGCCGTCGGCGGGGCCGGCGGTGCGTGGCCACCGCGCGCCGACGGCTTCGGGTGGCGGTCCGCGGGGGCCGTCGCCGGCCCTTCGTAGCAGAAGCGGCCGGAGGCGCCATCCCCCGCGACCGCGACGGGTCGAGCGCCGCCTCGCAAGGATCGTGCCCGTTCGCGGCCCCGCGCGTCCGCCAGTTGATTGCGTATCTTTGAGGAACTTGTACAGTAGCGGCACGCCGCGGAACGTGCTTTAAGGCCGGGTCGTGGCTCATGTGCCGTTCGAGCAAGCTCCGGACAAGCTTTCCGTGCGAAGACGGTGTTGTTCGGTTGCCTTTGGTTGCAGGCGGCGCCGTGCCCGTGTTGCGTCCCCGGCCGCACCGGTCCGGGCTCCGCGGGGCCGTGAAGTCCCGCCCTTCCGGATCCCGCGCCCGTCGCACGGTGTGGGGTCCGTTCGAGGTGGCTTGGCGAGGGACTTGCGACGGCGGACGGATGGCTGACGTGGACCACGATCGCGGACCGACCGCTGGCGACGTCCCACAGGAGGATGCGGCCTTGGCGCGCGCGCTGTTCGACGCGTTGCGGGACCACCCGGCCCTCGCCGAGCGACTGTTCGCCCATCCCTTCGACGCCCTCTTGGTGGAGGATGTCTCGAATCCGGGCCGGTACTGGCGCAGCTCCGGCTATCGCCGGCTCATCGCCGGCACGCCCGGCGACGCCGTGCTCCTTCCGTCCCGGCGGGCGCCTCCGGCGGATGTCGTCCCGCCGGCCACCAATGTCGATCCCCGGCAGGCGCCCCCGGTGCCGGGCGTCGCGGACGGGGCCCCGCCGGCGGCCGCGGCGTCCGCGGCGCCGGATCCCCCGGCGACCATCTCCGCGGGATGCGCGGAGACTGCGCCGGTGCCGGGTGTGGCGGACGCGGCTCCGCCGACGGCCGCGGTGTCCGCGGCGGCGGATCTCCCGGCGACCGTGCCTGCGGGATGCGCGGAGACCACGCCGGCTCCGGGCGCCGTGGACGCGGCCCCGTCGGCGGCCGCGGCGTCCGCGGCGGCGGATCCCTTGCCGACCGTGCCCGCGGGATGCGCAGAGACCGCGCCGGTACCCGGCGTCGCGGACGCCGCCCCGTCGGCGGCCGCGGTGTCCGCGGCGGACGTTTCCCCGCCGGCCATCGCCGCGGAATCCGCGGAGACCGCGCCGCTGCCGGGCGTCGTGGACGCGTCTTCTCCGGCGGCCGCGGTGTCCGCGGTGGCGGATCGCCCGACGACCATCCCCGCGGGATGCGCGGAGACCGCACCGGTGCCCGGTGTGGCGCACGCGGCCCCGCCGGCGGCCACGGTGTCCGAGGCGGCCGATCCCCCGGCGACCGTGCCCGCGGAATGCGCGGAGACCACGCCGGCTCCGGGCGTCGCGGACGCGGCCCCGCCGGCGGTCGCGGTGCCCGCGGCGGACGTTTCTCCGCCGGCCGTCGCCGCGGGATCCGCGGAGACCGCGCCGGTGCCGGGTGTGGCGCAAGCGGCCTCGCCGGCGGCCGCGGTGTCCGCGGCGGCGGATTCCCCGGTGACCGTGCCCGCGGGATGCGCGGAGACCGCGCCGGCTCCGGGCGTCGCGGACGCGGCCCCGCCGGCGGTCGCGGTGCCCGCGGCGGACGTTTCCCCGCCGGTCGTCGCCGCGGGATGCGCGGAGACCGCGCCGATGCCGGGCGTCGCAAACGCCGCCCCGCCGGCGGCCACGGTGTCCGCGGCGGCGGATCCCCCGGTGTCCATCCCCGCGGGATGCGCGGAGACCGCGCCGGTGCCGGGCGTTCCGAACGCGGCCCCGTCGGCGTCCACGGTTGCGTCCAAGGCGGACGTTCCCTCGCCGACGATCGGTGTCGCCTTCCCGCCGGCGCCGCAGGGGCCCGCCGTTGCGGACGGCACCGGCCCTCCTGCGACCAGCGGGGACGGCTCCCATCGCGGTTCCGGCGATCACGCGCGGGCTGTGACGGCCACGAACGACGCGCCCGCTGAGGCCTCCGGCTTCGATCAGGATTCGACCCTTCGCCCATCGGCCGGTTCGTCGCAGCGCGCGGTCCATGCGCCGGCCAGCGCCCTGAGCCCGGCCGGACGCGCTGGCGGGCGGGCCGCCGGCGGGGCGGAGGCGGCGTCCTTTCGGGCAGCGACGCGCGATCCTGCTTCCGCCGGCGGGGATCCGATGGAGCGCGCGGCAGGGACACACGGCGGCTGTGCGGCCCCCGCGCCGGAAGGACGGGCGGCCATCGCGCAACCGAGGGCTCGTCCGGCGTCCCCCGTTGGAGCGTCGGCGGCCGAGGCCTCGACGGGGCGAGCGCCGCCAGCGTCCCCCCCGCCACGGATCGCGGCGGGGCCCGCCGACCCCGTGGCGGCGGAACCCGACACGCCCGTGTCGAGCCGGGCGCCTTCGCCGAACGCGGCCGGCAAAGCGGGATCGCGCGGCCACGCGACCGCCGGATCGAACGACGGAGACACCGCCGCGCCCGACGCCTGCCCCACGGCGGCGGAGGGTCCTGCGGCGACCTGGCCCCGGACGGGGGCGCTCCTGCCGCAGGGCGGCGGTGATCCGACCGTGACGGTCCGCTGCACGGATGGATCCACGCGCCCCATGCGGCGCCGCGCCTTCGTGCTGCCAGCCGCGGGATGGCGCCCCGCGTTGCGCGTCACGGCCCTCTCCCGGCTGGACTCGCCCGGCCCGACCGGCGAGGGCGGCACTCCGGCCATGGATCGCCGCACGCCCCCCACGGGTCGCGCCGCGCCTGTCGCCGATCGTGGCGCGCCGGCCGCCGATCACGGCGCGCTCACGGCGGATCGCGGGGCGGTGCAGTCTGCCCTCCTCCACGCCACGTCGGACGGCATTCTCCTCGTGCGTGCCCGTCGCGGTCCGGACGATGCGGACTTCGACGTCGTCGTGGAGGACGCCAACGCGGCCGCCCTCGCGCTCCTCGGCCGCGGCCGGGAGGAGGTCGTGGGCGCCAGTCTCGACGGCCAGGCGGACGGTCTGGGCACGGCGATCGTCACCCAGTGCGCCGCGGCCCTTGCCGCCGCCGGCCCCCGCTCGGTCGAGGTGCCGGCGCCGGCCGGCACCGATGGCCTGCCAGCGACGCTCGCCATGACCGTGCGCCCGTGCGGTGGCGCGGACCTCGTGATCGCCTTCGCCGACGTCGGCGCCTTGCGCCGCACGGCCCGCCGCCTCGCCGAGCGCGAAGCGCTCCTGCGAGACGTCCTCGAGACCCTGCCGGACGCGGTCGCCGCCTTCGACCGGGAGGATCGGCTCGCCATCTTCAACGCCGCCTACGCCCGCACCTTCGAGGCCTCCCGGGAGGCCATCCGCATCGGCGCCCGCTACGAGGACATCCTGCGCGCCGGCCTCGAGGGCGGCCAGTACCCGGATGCGGGAGCGACCCCGCAGGAGCGGGAGGTCTTCGTGGCGACCAACCTCGCCGCGCACCGGGACCCGGGGGGGAGCTATACCCTGCGCCTGCCGGGCGGCCGATGGGTCCAGGTGCGCGAGCGGCTGTCGCGGAGCGGCTTCACCATCGGCGTGCGCACCGACGTCACCAAGCTGAAGGCGGTGGAGACGCAGCTGAAGCGCCATGCCGAGCGGGACGTCCTGACGGGCCTTGCCAACCGCGCCGTCCTGTTCGACCGGCTCGACGCCCTCGCCCGGGCGAGCGCTCGGGCGGACGGGGACGGGGCCCGCAAGGCCGGCGCGCTCCTCCTGTTCGACATGGACCATTTCAAGGAGATCAACGACACCCTCGGCCACGACGTCGGCGATGCGGTTCTGCGGGAGGTTGCCGACCGGCTGGCAGCCGCCTCCGCGCAGGTGAGCCTCGTCGCCCGCCTCGGAGGCGACGAGTTCGCCGCGGTGATGGAGGGCGGCGCCGCGGAGGGCGGCTACGCCGGAGCCATCGAGGCGATCCAGCGGCGCCTGTCGGCGCCCATCGACATCCTGGGCCGGCGGATCGTGCCCAACTTCTCCATCGGCGTCGCCCTCTTTCCCGCCGACGGGGGCGATGCCCGCACCCTCTTCAAGAACGCCGACATCGCCCTTTACGAATCGAAGCGCCGTGGGCGCGCCCGCTGGTCCTTCTTCGACCCGACCATCCGCGAGCAGCTCGACCGCCGCTCCGCCATCGTGGACAGCCTGCGCCTGGCGATCGCGCGGGACGAGTTGTCCATCGTCCTGCAGCCCCAGGTCGCGATCCCGGACGGGCGCCACCGCGGCTTCGAGGCGCTCGTGCGCTGGGGCAGCGGGGCGGAGGCGGCTGGGCCGCGGGAGTTCGTCCCCATCGCCGAGGAGACCGGGCTGATCCTGCCGGTCGGCAACGCCGTTCTGCTGAAGGCGCTCGGCGGATTGCGCACCCTCCTCGACAAGAGCCTCGACCCGGGGACCGTGGCCGTCAACGTCAGCGCCGGGCAGCTGAAGTCCGACGAGTTCGTGCCCATGGTCCGGGACCTGCTCGCCCGCTTCCGGCTCGAGCCGTGGCGCCTCGAACTCGAGGTGACGGAGACGGTTCTCCTCGACCGGTCGGTCGCCCGGATCGAGGACAGCCTGCGCGCCCTCCACACCCTCGGCGTCTCCCTCGCCCTCGACGACTTCGGCACCGGCTACGCCTCCCTCACCAACCTGAAGCGTTTCCCGGTCGACCGGCTGAAGATCGACCAGGGCTTCGTGCGCGACATCGGCGGCGACCCGGAGGACGCGGTCATCGTGCGTACCGTCATCAACCTCGGCCACAGCCTCGGGATGGACGTGGTCGCCGAAGGGATAGAGAACGAGGATCAGCTGCGGTTCCTGCGGGTCAACGGCTGTGACTTCGCCCAGGGCTTCCACATCGCCCGCCCGCTCGGCTGGTCCCAGACGGTGCGTTATCTCGCGGCCGCCAGCGCCGACGGCAAGACCTTCGGACAGGACCTCCTCGGTCGCACCGTGCGGGCCTCGTCGGGCCGTTTCTGAGCGGCTCCTTCCGGTCGGACGGGCCGGGCGCGCCGTCCCGCGATGGTCCCCCGACCGCCCGCACCGCTCACGCCGCGCCGACGGCGACCACGGGTCCGAACCTTCCCCTGAGGCGCGACCGACGGCGAAAGGCGCGATAGTGCCCCATGGCGTGGTGTAGGAGCGCCGGCCCTCGGAGAGGCTCGGTCTT
>CAZJNX010000016.1:0-35254 GCA_964547415.1 uncultured Hyphomicrobiales bacterium | reverse complement strand
CGGATGACGATGCCGTTCGCCGACCGCTCGATGGGGCCGACCGGCTCCACCTCGGCGAACGTCCCCTGAAGGTCGACGAGGCCGCGCCGCCGCTCCAGGACGACGACGAGGCCGGTTCCAAGGCCCGCAAGGTCCGCCGGGGGGAAGTTCGCGTAGCGGTCGGTCTCGTGGAGGGCGACCACCGGCACGCCGGTGCCGCGGAAGGCGAAGGCGAGCGAGCCCGTCGTCCCGTAGTTCACCGTGCCGATCCAGTCCGCGTCGGCGGCGCGGCGGGCGAGGTCCACCTGGCCGGCGAAGGCGGGCCAGCCGCGCATGCGCTTCGACTGGTCCCGCTCGGTGACGAAGAGCGCATCGCTGGCCCCGTGGAGGTAGGCGAGGAGGACGAGGCCGATTCCCGCGGGCGCCACCGCCGCCTTCAGCCAGGCGAGGACGCGGCCCCGCCGTCCGGCCGGCAGGTCCGCCGCCGCCACCGCCGCCACGATCGCCACCGCCGCGTAGAGCGGCATCGGCCAGTTGCCCTGCACCCGCGCGTGGAGGGCGTGGAGGAGGAGGTAGGCGAGGAAGGGCAGGCTGGTGGCGAGGAGGAGCCAGGCGAGGGAGGCGCGCGCTGGCCGAAGGCGCACGATCCGGGCGATCCCGAGGACGAGGAACGGCACCATCAGCGGCCCGATCAGGAGGAGCTCCGCCCCGACGAACTCGAGGACGAGCTCGGGCCGGAAGTCGGACGGCGCCGCCCGCCCGAACTGCTTTTCGAACGAGACCCACCCGTTCGCCGCGTTCCAGGCCACGACCGGCGCCGCGCAGAGCGCCGCGATCGCCCCGCCCGCGTAGAGGAAGGGCGAGCGGAAGGCGCGGCGCATGTCGGGCACGATGAGGAGCCACAGGACGATCCCCGCCCCGAGGAACAGCCCGGAATACTTGGACAGGAGGCCGAGCCCGGCGAACAGGCCGACGGCGAGCCACCACCGGTCGTCCCCCGATGTCCGCAGCTCGGCGAGCGCCCAGAGCGCCAGCGTCCAGAACAGGAGGGAGGGAACGTCGGGCGTGGCGAGCACGCTGCCGACGCCGACGAGGAGCGTCGCGTTGAACCACAGGGCCGCGCGGCCCGCCGTCGACACGTCCCCGGAGAGCAGGAGCGCGATCCGCCAGACCGCGAGGGAGGCGAGAAGGCTTCCCATCACCATGGGCGCGCGCACGCCGAGGGCCGTGTCGCCGACGAGTGCGATGCCCCCCGCGATCCACCAGCCGACCATGGGCGGGTGGTCGAGGTAGCCGAACGCGGGTTCCAGCGCCCACAGGCGGTAATAGGCCTCGTCGGGGGCGAGGCCCGTCGAGGCGGCGGCGAGGAGCCGGGCGAGGGTGAGGAGGCCGAGCCAGGCGACGCAGCCGGTCGGGGTCAGCAGGAACGGTGGCTCGGGCCGCGGGCCGCCGGGCGCCGGGTCCGGCCCGTCAGGGCGTCGCCGGGGGCGTTCGGGCGGCATGAAGGGAAGCGCGAGGGACAGGCCCATCGTCAGCGCGCCCGCCAGGTGACGACCGCGCTCGCCGTGTAGTTCCAGACCGCCCCCACGAGCGCGCCCGCGAGCCCGGCGAGCCACCACGACCGGTCGGCGGCGAACAGGGCGTCGGCGACGCCGACGTTGGCAACGACGCCGAGCCCGCACACCGCGTAGAACGACAGGAGCCCGGGCAGGAGACCAAGCCCCGTGAGGCGCCGGTCGCGGAAGGTCAGCCAGTTGTTGAGGAAGAAGTTGCTCGTCATGGCGACGACCGTCGCGAGCGCCTGCGCCGCGGCGAAGGCGAGGCCCGCGGCGAACAGGGCGGCGAGGGCGGCCATGTGGACGAGGATGCCGGACGAGCCCACCATCCCGAACAGGACGAAGCGCACCGAGAGGAGCCCGCCCGTGAGGCGCGAGGCCACGAGGGCGAGGAACTCGAGGCCGACGCGGGCGTCGAGCTTGCTCGTCCCGGCCTTGCGCTCGCGGAAGACGAAGGGGAACTCCGCGACGCGCAGGCGCCCGCGGGCGGTGGCGACGATGTCGGCGAGGATCTTGAAGCCGTGGGGGGCGAGGCGCGGGGCGAGGCGCTCCACCGTCTCGCGCCTGAGGCAGAAGTAGCCGCTCATGGGGTCGGCGAGGCGCACGCCGAGGAGGACGCGGGTGGCGAGGTTCGCCGCCCGGCTCGCCAGCGCCCGGCGCGCCGACAGGCCCCCCTCCACCGCCGCGCCCTCGCCGAAGCGGGTGCCGACGGCAAGGTCCGCCCGCCCCTCCTCCACCGCCTCCAGCATGGCGGGCAGCAGCGTCTCGTCGTGCTGCAGGTCCGCGTCGATGACGGCGACGACCGGGGCGCTCGCCGCCAGCATCCCCTCGATGCACGCGCCCGACAGGCCCCGCCGGCCGACGCGGCGCAGGGTCCTGACCCGCGGGTCGGCCTCGCCGAGGCGGCGGGCGATCCGCCACGTCCCGTCGGGCGAATCGTCGTCCACCACGAGGATCTCGGCCGGGATCCCGTCGAGGGCCGCGAAGATCCGGGCGACCGTCCGCGCGATGTTCCCCGCCTCGTCGTAGGTGGGGACGACCACCGTGAGGCGCGGCCGCACGAGGGGCGGCACCGGGACGGTCGCGGAAGCGGTCGGGCTGGAGAAGGCGTCCATGGGTGGGGCTTGGCGGCCGCCGCGCGCCCTGTCAATGGCGCCGCACGCGCCCTCCCCCGCGGCCTTCAGCCTCCGGCCCGTCCGGTGCCGCCCCGCGCGATGCGCTCGAGCGTCACGGGCTCGCCGTGGGGCGTCGCCGCGGCCGCCTCGCGCCAGTCCTCCTGCCGCGCGGCCAGGGCCTCGGACGAAAGGACGCCCTTCTCGGCGAGGAGGCCCTCGAGGGCGCGCACGGCGTCGCGCCAGTAGACGATGCCCGGCTCCCCCTCGAGCCGCTCCCCCTCCCCCGCCGCGGCGCTCGCCGCCCGCTCGCGCCCGAGGGCCTCGGACCATTCGGCGGCGGTGAAGGCGCCGCGGGCGAGCATCAGCTCCTTGAGGGCGAAGACGGACGCCTCCCACGGCGCGGCGAACGGCGGGTCGTCGTCACGCCCGCTCAAGGTAGGGCTCCCAGAGATCGCAGGAGACGGCGGCGGCGGTGGTGTCCGGCCCCCACAGGTCCTCGGCCCGGAACTCGACGAGGTAGAGCCAGGTCGGGTTCTCACCCTTCCCGTGGGCGTTGGTGTCCGGGAAGACGTGGACGCCGTGGCGCTTTCGCACGGTTCCGACGCGGCCGCGCACGTAGCGGGGGGCGCGGGTGTGGTGGGCCGGGTTCATCAGCTTCACGCGCACCCGCTCGCCCTCGGCGAAGGCGGGCGGCGCCTCGGCGGGCCGCTCCAAGGGGCCGCCGCGGCGCAGCGCCGGCGTCACGTCCGGCCCGGCGAGGACGCGCTTCACCGGCCTCGCCGGTCCCGCGGGGGCGCGGCCGGCAAGCTCGTCCTCGGTGACGAGGCCGTGGGCGAGCAGGAGCCGTTCGAGCGCCTCGAACCAGATCCGGTAATAGCTCGCCGACAGGTAGAGCGCCGGCGGCAGGCTCTCCCGGCACGCGCGGGACTCGTCGAGGGTCCAGGTGCCGGTGGCGCCCATGGCGATGGTGAGGGCGAAGGCCCGCCGCTCCCAATCGGCGTGGAAGCGCTCGTCCTCCGCCTCCGGGACGACGGGGCCGAAGCCCTGCATCCCGCCGAGGTCCTGCGCCCCGTTCACGCCGCCGTCTCCGGCGACAGGGGAAGGCCCGTCCCGATCAGGCTGTCGCGGGTGACGAGGGCGGCGAGCCGCTCCTCCGGCCAGCCCTCGGTCCCCGCCGGTCGCTCGGGCACCACCAGGTAGCGCATCTCGGACGTCGAGTCCCAGACCTTGATCTCGGTCGTCTCCGGCAGGGTGACGCCGAAGTCGGCGAGGACGCCGCGGGGGTCGATCACCGCGCGGGAGCGGTAGGCGGGCGACTTGTACCAGGTGGGCGGCAGGCCGAGGATCGGCCACGGGTAGCACGAGCACAGGGTGCACACGACCATGTGGTGGACGCCCGGTCCGTTGAAGAGGGCGCTCAGGTGCTCGCCCTGCCGGCCGGTGAAGCCGAGGCCGTGGACGGCGGCGGTGGCGTCCGCCTCGAGGGCGCGGCGGAAGGCCGTGTCCGCCCACGCCTTGGCGACGATGAGGGCACCGTTTCTCGGGCCCACCTCGTGCTCGTACATCTCGACAAGCCGGTCGAGGGCGGCCGGGTCCACGTAGCCCTTCTCCACGAGGAGGCTCTCGAGGGCGCGCACCCGCACCTCCATCCCGGGAAGCTCCGAGCCGTGGTCGTGGTGGTCGTGGTCGTGCCCGTGATGACCCGGGCGACGGTCCGGCTGGTCCTGCATCGGCGCCTCCATGTGGTCGCGGCAGGGTAAGGGACGCCGCCGCCCCACCGCAACGCCCCGATGAGGAAGCGCGCTCAGGATCCGCCGAACGCCGCGAGCGCCTCGGACGAGAGAGGGGCGAAGCTGCAGTAGAGGTCCCGGGCGGCGCCGCGCGACACGCACAGGTCGTGGAGGAAGTCGACCGCCTCCGCGCCGCCGCGGATGGGGTAGGGCCGGCCGCCCGCGAAGCGGTAGACGAACGGGAAGGTGTCGAGGAGGCCCGACAGGAGGTCCCGCGGGTTGCGGTCCGCGACCGCCATCAGGGTGAACAGGTTGAACTCGATCCACAGGGACGGCCGGTCCCGAGCGATGGTGTGGGCGGCGCCGGCGAGGACGGCCGGCTCGAAGCCTTCCACGTCCACCTTCAGGAAGGCGACGGGCGCCGCCCCCCGCTCCGCCACGAACCCGTCCACGGTGACCACCGGCACCCGCGCCCCACCTGTCCGGCCGAGCGTCGCGTCCACCACCAGGTGGTTGGCCGAGCTGGTCGAGGCGTCCTCGTGGAGGGGAAGGTCGCCCGCCGCGGCGCCGACGGCCGCCTGGACGGCGATGATGTTCGCCGCGTCGTTGGCGGCGATGTTGGCGGCAAGGTACCCGAAGGTGCCGGGGTGGGGCTCGAAGGCGTAGACGGTGCGGCCCGCGGGCACGGCGAGGAGGAGGGCCGCCACGCCGATGTTGGCGCCGACGTCGAGGACGGTCGCCTCCGCGGGCACCGCCGTTCGGGAGATGGCGGCGAGCGCCCCGAGGGCGGGCCCGTCCGCACGGACGGCGCGGAAGTAGGGGTCGGCCGGGTCGCCATGGAGCGCGAGGGAGCGGCCCTCCACCCGCAGGGGGCGCGGCGAGCGCGCAGGCCGCGGACCACCGACGGCCGCGAGCGCCCGTGCGATCCGCCCGAGCCGCCACGACATCCCGCCGTCCCGTCCGCCCGCCACCGTCGGGGCCCGTCAGGTGACGAGGCCGAGGTCCTGGCGGGACGGGATCTGCCGGGCGGCGCGGCGGGCGCGCACGGCGCGGCCGAACGCCTCGAAGATGGCGCGCGAGGGCGGGTCGCTCCCCGCCCAGTACTCCGGGTGCCACTGGACGCCGAGGCAAAAGCCCTTCGCCCCGTCCACCGTCGCCGCCTCGACCGTGCCGTCCTCCGCCCGCGCCTCGACGACGAGACGGTCCGCCAGCCGGTCGATCCCCTGCCGGTGGACCGAGTTCACGCGGATGCGCCCGGCCCGGACGATGGCGGCGAGCTGGCCGCCCGGCACCACGTCCACGTCGTGGGCGAGGGCGAAGCGCTCGTCGAGGGGGCGGCCGTCGGGGGCGCGGTGGTCGATGCGCCCGTCCACGTCGTGGAGGGCGGCGTGGAGGGTGCCGCCGAGGGCGACGTTGAGCTCCTGGAAGCCGCGGCAGATGGCGAGGACCGGCACGCTTGCGGCGATCGCGGCCGTCAGGAGCGGCAGCGTGATGGCGTCGCGCACCGGGTCGAAGGGCTCGGCCTCGGCCGTCGGCGCCGCGCCGTACGCGGCCGGGTGGACGTTGGAGCGCGCGCCGGTGAAGACGATCCCGTCGGCCACCGCGAGGTACCGGGCCGCCTCGAGGTCCGGGAGCGCGGGAAGCTGGAGCGGCAGGGCGCCGGCCGCGTCCTTCACCGCCGCGAGGTAGGGTGTCACGCACACCGAGACGTCGTAGGCGTCGACCTTCAGGTGATCCGACGTCACGAGGACGAGGGGTTTCGACATCCGGGCTTCTCCGTCCATGGATGTCGAGGCTTGCCGGAAGGCGCGGCCGGCCGCAAGCGCTCAGCCGGTCCATTCCTCGCCGAGGCGGCGGGCGAGGCCGCGCATCAGGCGGTGGTAGCGGGCCGCCACGTCATCGGGCAGGAACTCGGGCCGCTCGAGGAGGAGGGCGGAAAAGACGTTCTGCGGGGGAATGTCCGTCTCCCGCTCCAGGCGGTCGTAGAACCAGTGGCCGTTGCCGTAGATCGGACCCGCGCCGAGGTGGGCGAGGCCCTTGCCCTGGGTGCGCGCGTCGAGGTGCTTCAGGAGCGCGAAGGTCATGTCCTCGAACGGGTCGCCGTCGAGCTCGTAGAAGATGCCGCCGATCCAGTCGTGCAGGCTTGCCTCCGGCTCCGGTGCGCCGAAGGACTCCCAGTAGATCTGCCAGCACACCGCCAGGAAGGGGCCGGTGTACGGCAGGAAGGGGACGGCGCAGGGCACCACGCGATCGGCGAAGTCGACGGCGAGGAAGCGGTCCACGGGCGCGGGATCGTCCCAGTCGACGATGACGCAACGGCCCGCGTCAGCCGGCTCGACCGGCGCCATGATCTCCCGCCCGCCGCGCTCGTAGCGAATCGCCCGCGCCCACGGCTCGGCGAGGAAGGCGACGGCGAGGACGCCGAGGTCCGCGCACGTCCGCCAGCGCTTGCGCCAGCGCCAGCGGCCGAGGAAGGGGTTCTCCCCCAGGTGGAGCCCGGCGCGATGGAAGGCGATCGCCGCCTCTCCCCCGTCCGCTTCGGCCGGAAAGAGCACGCACGCATGGTGGCGCGTGTCCTCGGCCATCGCGACGAGGAGGACATCGCCCGCCGGCGAGCGGCGGGTCGTCACCGCGTGCCAGGCGGCCTCCGGCGGCTGATCGTCGGTGTCCTGCCAGGCGGCGGTCGCCACGTCCGGCCGCACGAGGTCCAGAAGGTCGTCCGCGCTCGCTCCGTTCAACATGCGATCCTCTCCTCATGGCGCGATCGGGCGGACGGCGGCGTCGCTGGCCCGCGGCATCGCCTTCCGCGGTCAGCCGGGCCAGTCCTCGCCGAGCCGGCGCGCGAGGGCCCGCATCACGCGGTGGTAGCGCGCCGCCACATCCGCGGGCAGCAACGCGGGGCGCTCGAGGCGGAGGGCGGCGAAGACGTTCTCGGGCGGCAGGTCCGTCTCCTGCTCGAGGCGGTCGTAGAACCAGTGGCCGCTGGCGTAGATCGGGCCGGCACCGAGCTGGGCGAGGGCCGTGCCCTGGGTGCGCGCGTCGAGGTGCTTCAGGAGCGCGAAGATCGTGTCCCGGAACGCCTCGTCCTCGAGCTCGTGAAAGACGAACCCGATCCACGCGTGGAGACTGCAGGCAGGCTCCGGCTCGGCGAACGCGTCCCAGTAGGCCTGCCAGCACGCGGCGAGGAAGGGCCCCGTGTACGGCAGGAAGGGGACGGCGGGCGCGGCCGTTCCGCCCGCGAGGTCGATGCCGACGAAGCGGTCGACGGGTGCCGGGTCGTTCCAGTCGAGGATGACGCACCGCCCCGCGTCCGACGAGGCCACCGGCACCACGATCTCTCGGCCCCCGCGTGCGCAGCGGATCGCCCGGGCCCCCGGCTCGGCGAGGAAGGCGACGGCGAGGACGCCCCGGTCCGCGCACGTCCGCCAGCCTCGCCGCCAGCGGCAGTGGCCGAGGTAAGGGTTCTCGCAGCCCTCGAGCCCGGCGCGGCGGGCGGTGATGCATGTCTCGCGCCCGTCGCCCGCCCCGGCCGGGAACAGGACGCAGGCGTGGTGGCGCGTCCCCTCGGCCATCGCGACGAGGAGGACGTCGCCCGCCGGCGAGCGGCGCGTCGTCACCGGGTGCCAGGCGTCCGCGGGCGGCTGGTCGTCGGTCTCCCACCAGGCGGCGGCCGACACGTCCGCCCGCACCCGGTCCAGAAGGTCATGCGCGTCCCGCAGCATCCCGCCCGCTCCTCCGTCTCGTCCCGGGGACGTGGGGGCGCGGCCGCACGATGCCCGTGACCGGCGTCACGCACTGGCGCGAAATCGGGCGCGTCCCGCCATTGCCGCGCCACTGTGCAGCCACGCCCGCCCGGGCGGCCGGTGCGGCGGTGGCACCCTTCACATTCGCGCAAGAACCGCGCCGCGCCGCGATCTGGGCTTGTCAGAGGGCCGCTCCTCGGCTTAAAGGCGGCGGTCACGGAGCCATGCAGGATGGCATGGCGCTCCTGACGCAGGCGAATAGCAGCGCACATCCGCCCGGGCGGGGAGATACCCCGCGGTCGGCGTCGCGGGACGCCGGACGGCCGGGCGGACGATAACAAGCAATCTTGGAGGATACGTTGGACCGCCGCTCGTTCCTGAAGTCCACCGGCGTCGCAGCCGCCGGTGCCGCCGCCGTCACCACGGCCGCCTTCCCCACCCCGGCGATCTCGCAGGGCCGCCAGGAGTGGAAGATGGTCACCACGTGGCCGAAGAATTTCCCCGGCCTCGGCACCGGCGCCCAGCGCCTCGCCGACCGCATCACCCGCATGACCGACGGCCGCATCACCGTGAAGCTGTTCGCCGCGGGCGAGCTGGTGCCCGCGTTCGAGAGCTTCGACGCGGTGTCCTCCGGCACGGCCGAGATGTACCACGGCGCCGACTACTACTGGCAGGGCAAGCACCCGGCCTTCGCCTTCTTCGCGGCGGTGCCGTTCGGCTTCACCGCGAGCGAGATCGACGCCTGGCTCCTGCACGGCGGCGGCCAGCAGCTGTGGGACGAGCTCGCCGCCGGCTTCGGCGTGAAGCCGTTCCCGGCCGGCAACACGGGCGTCCAGATGGGCGGCTGGTTCCGCAACGAGATCAACTCGGTGGACGACCTGCAGGGCCTGAAGTTCCGCATGCCCGGCCTCGGCGGCGAGGCACTGCGCCAGCTCGGCGTCAACGTCATCGCGCTGCCGGGCGGCGAGATCTTCCCCGCCCTCCAGTCGGGCGCGATCGACGGGACCGAGTGGGTCGGCCCCTGGAACGACCTGGCCTTCGGCTTCTACCGGATCACCAAGTTCTACTACTATCCGGGCTTCCACGAGCCGGGCTCCACCCTGTCGTGCGGCGTCAACAAGGCGAAGTTCGACGCCCTGTCCGACACCGACAAGGCGATCGTCGAGAACGCGTGCCTTGCCGAGAACGACAACATGTACGCCGAGTTCGTCGCCAAGAACGGCCAGGCGCTCACCACCCTCGTCAACCAGCACGGCGTCCAGCTGAAGAAGTTCCCGGACCCGGTGTTCGACGCCTTCGGCGGCGCCTCGGAAGAGGTGGTGGCCAACGTCGCCAACCACGACGACATCGGCAAGCGCGTCTACGAGAGCTACATCAAGGCCCGCAAGGACATCGGCGGCTGGACCAAGATCTCCGACGAGGCGTACACGCTCGAGCGCGGCCGCGTCCTCGACATGTGATCGCCCGGCCGGCGGCGCCCCCGCCGCCGGCCCCTCGACCTGCCGCCGTCGGCGGCCGCCGCGCGCGGCCGTGACGGCGGCGTTTCCGGTTCAACCGGTGCGGTGACGCGATGGCCCTCCTCGCCAACATCCTCGACACGATCAACCGCGCGATCGGCAAGACGTTCGCCTGGTTCATCATCCTCATGGTGCTGGTGCAGTTCGCCGTCGTGCTGATGCGCTACGTGTTCGGCGTCGGCTCCCTCTGGGCGCAGGAATCGATCGTCTACATGCACGCGTTCACGTTCATGCTGGCGGCGGCCTACACGCTGTCGGCGGACGGGCACGTGCGGGTCGACATCTTCTACCGCGGGGCGAACCCGCGGCGGAAGGCATGGGTCAACCTGTTCGGCGCGATCGTCCTCCTGATCCCGGTGTCCGTCCTCGTTATCCTGGTGAGCTGGACGTACGTCGCCAACTCCTGGCGGATCTTCGAGGGCTCCATGGAAGCGTCCGGGATCCAGGGCGTGTTCCTCTTGAAGACGGCGATCCCGGTGTTCGGCCTGATGATGGGGCTGCAGGGGGTCGTCATGGTGCTGCGCTCGATCCTCGCCATCCGGGGCGACGCCACCGAGCTCGACCGCCTCGGCCACGCCTGACGCGGCCCACCGCGGCGCGCGCCCCTCCCGGCGGCCGAGGCCGCTGGCCGATCAACCCGTTCTGACGCGAAGGTCATCCGACGTTGCCCGAGATCGCCCACGTCCTCGACGCCCTGATGTTCATCGTCGCGATCGGCCTTCTCCTGACGGGCTTTCCGGTCGCCTTCGCGCTCGCGGGCGTTGCCCTCATCTTCGCCGGGCTCGGCGTCCTGTTCGGCGCGTTCGACTTCACCTTCGTCTACGTCCTGCCGCAGCGCATGTTCGGGATCATGACGAACGAGGTGCTGATCGCCGTCCCCCTGTTCGTCTTCATGGGGGTGATGCTCGAGCGCTCCAGGGTCGCCGAGGAGCTCCTCGAGACCATGGGGCAGCTGTTCGGGCCCCTGCGCGGCGGGCTCGGCATCTCGGTCTGCGTGGTCGGTGCGCTGCTCGCCGCCTCCACCGGCATCGTCGGCGCCACGGTGGTGACGATGGGCCTCCTGTCGCTGCCCACCATGCTGCGGCGCGGCTACTCGCCCCGCCTCGCCACCGGCACCATCGCCGCCTCCGGCACGCTCGGGCAGATCATCCCGCCGTCCATCGTGCTCGTCGTCCTCGGCGACCAGGTGTCCAACGCCCACCAGGAGAGCCAGCGCATCCTCCAGGAGCGGGCCTGGGCGGAGGGGGACTTCTCCTTCGTGCCCGCCCCGCCCGTCTCGGTGGGGGACCTGTTCGCCGGCGCGCTCCTGCCCGGGCTCATCCTCGTGGGCGCCTACATCGCCTTCAACGTGCTGATGGCCGTCATCAAGCCGGAGACCGCGCCGTCCGTGCCGCGGGACGAGGGCTCGGCGGTGGGCGCGAAGGCGATCCTGCACGCCCTCGTCCCGCCCATCGTTCTCATCGTCGCGGTCCTCGGGTCGATCCTCGCGGGCGTCGCGACGCCGACGGAGGCGGCGGCCGTCGGCGGCATCGGGGCGGTGCTGCTGGCGGGCTACCGGATGAACGCGGACCGGCCGTGGCCCGTCTACGTGGCGGCGCTTTCCCTCATCGCCCTCCTTGCGCTGACGGCGATGATGGACCTGCGCATCACCCGCAGCCAGATCGCCTTCGCCGACCAGGTGGGGATCGCCCTCGCCGCGCTGCTGACGGCCCTGGTCGCGGGCGGGCTCCTCATCTCCCTGTGGCGGACGTTCCGGGGCGGCGTGCTCGTCTCGGTGCTGCAGTCGACCACGCAGATCACCTGCATGGTGTTCGTCATCCTGATCGGGGCGACGCTGTTTTCCCTCGTCTTCCGCGGGCTCGGGGGCGAGGAGATGGTCCACGAGCTCCTGTCGGGCATCCCGGGCGGCGCGCTCGGCGCCATGATCGTCGTGATGCTCCTGATGTTCGTCCTCGGCTTCTTCCTGGACTTCCTGGAGATCGTGTTCGTCGTGGTGCCGCTGGTGGCGCCGGTCCTGTTGATGCTGGAGATGCCGGACGGGTCCACCATGAGCCCGGTCTGGCTCGGCGTCATGATGGCGGTGAACCTGCAGACATCGTTCCTGACGCCGCCGTTCGGCTTCGCCCTGTTCTACCTGCGCGGGGTCGCCCCGCCGCAGGTGCGCACCGTCGACATCTACCGGGGCATCATGCCGTTCGTGCTGATCCAGGTCCTGATGCTGGTCCTCCTGTGGTACGCGCCGGCCCTCGCCACCTGGCTGCCGCGGATGGTCTACGGCTCGTGAGCCTCAGCGGGGCAGGACGCGCATCCGCAAGGGCAGCTTCGGCTTCAGCGTGATGGTGGCCTGGGGGAAGACGGTCTCCCGTGCCACCGTCTCGAAGCGGAAGCGGGGCAGGAGCGCGGCGAGCGCCACCAGCACCTCCTGGATCGCGAAGCGCGCCCCGAGGCAGGCGCGGGGCCCGAGGCCGAAGGGGAAGTAGGCGCCGTCGGGCACCGCCCCGCCCGGGCCGAAGCGCTCGGGCCGGAAGTGGTCCGGGTCCTGCCAGAGGGTGCGGTGCCGGTGGGTGACGAAGGGGGCGGCGAACACCACCGAGCCGCGGCGGATCCGCCGCCCGTCGATGATCTCGTCCGCCGACGGCATGCGCGGGATGAACGGCACGGGCGGGTAGAGGCGCAGCGCCTCGTCCACCACCATGCGGGTGAGGGGAAGCCGGTCGAGGTCGGCCGCGGAGGGTGGCCGCCCGCCGGTGACGGCGGCGATCTCGTCCGCCACCCGCCTGTCCCATTCGGGATGCTCAGACAGGAGGAACAGCGTCCACTGGAGCGTGTTGGACGTGGTCTCGTGGCCCGCCGCGAGGAAGACGACCGCGTTGTCGTAGACCCGTTCGGGGCTCATGGGCTCGCCCGTCTTCGGGTCCTTCGCCGTCAGGAGGGCCGTCAGGAGGTCCTTCGGCGCCGCCGCCGCCCCCTCCCGCGCGATCAGCGCCCGGCGCTTTTCCACGATCCCGCCCACCTGGCGGCGGAAGAGGGCGAGGGCCGGTCGCGCCCGGATCCGCCCGAGGGTCGGGATCCAGGCCGGCAGGGCGAGGAAGCTCGCGAGGTCCACCCGGCCGAGGGTGTCGAAGTAGGCGCCGATGGCCCGGGAGAAGGCCGCCGGGTCCTCGATGGTGTCGCCGGAAAAGGCGGTGCGGGCGATCACGTCGTAGGTGAGGGCGTTCATCTCCTCCGTCATGTCGGCCTCCGCGCCCGCCGGCAGGGCGGCGAGGCGGGCCGCCGCCCCGTCGGCGGCCGCCACCATGTCGGGGAGGAAGCCCTCGGTGAGGCGCGGGCGGAAGAGGGGCTGGATCACCCGCCGCTGGGGCAGCCACGTCGCCTCGTCGGCGATCAGGATGCCGTCGCCCAGCATCGGCGCGAGGCGGCGGCGCACCACCTCGCCCTTGTCGAAGGCGGACATGCGCTCCACGAAGACGGGCTTCACCAGGTCCGGCGCGGCGAGGAGAACGACGTCCGGGATCGAGCCGAGGGCGGGCCGGTGGTGGAGAGGCTCCCGGTAGGCGTCCTCGGCGAAGGCCGTCACCGGGTTGTCCTGGAGCGCACGGAAGAAGGCCCAGAAGCCGGGGGGCCGCTCGGGCGGCACCGGCGCGGGGGGCCGCCGCCCCCGGCCGCCCGTCCGCGCCGCCCCGTCCCGTACCGTCGCCGCCTCGTCCATGCCGGTCAGGTCCCTCCGCCGTGTCCGGGACAGCCATGCACGGCGGCTGGGCCGGCGTCCATGCCCGCGGCGGGCGCGTGGTCCCTCACAGGAAGGCGTCGGCCGTGAGGTCCCCCTCCGACAGGCCCCGGAAGGTCAGGGTGAAGGTGCGCCCGCCGCCCGGCGCGGCGAAGGTCAGCACCGCCCCGTCCTCGCCGTCGGAGACGGCGGCGAGCGCATCGGCCGGATCGTCGAAGAAGCGGCCCGTGCGCACCCGGTCGCCGGCCGCCGCGTCGAAGTCCTCGATCCGGTCGTCCCCCGCCGACAGGACGAACAGGTCCGCCCCCGCCCCGCCCGTCATGACGTCGTCGCCGCCGCCGCCGGCGAGGGTGTCGTCGCCGCCCGTCCTGACGGTCTGCCGGAAGTCGCCGAACAGGCGGTCGTTCCCGCGGCCGCCGCGCAACAGGTCGTCGCCGCCGAAACCCGGCGCGATGGCGTCGGGAATGCCGGCGGACACGCCGTCCCCATAGAGCACGTCGTCGCCGCCGCCGCCGTCGAGCGTGTCGTTCCCGCCGCGGCCCGACCAGCCGAACGGGCTCGACAGGACGCGCTGGGCATCGCCGTAGATCCGGTCGTCGCCCCCGCCACCCACGAGGAGGTCGTCGCCGCCGAGGGCGACTTCCAGCAGGCGGGCGTCCCCGCGCAGGACGTCACGGCCGCTGCCGCCGGCGATCGTGTCGTCCCCGCCCGCGACGGGTCCGGCCGCGATCGGCTGCAGGACGCCGGACAGGACGCCCGCATCGCCGACGAGGGCGTCGGGACCTGCGCCGCCGCGCAGGAGATCGTCGCCCCCGCGCACGGCCCCGGCGAACGGCAGCGTCTCGATCCGGCCCTCGGCGTCGCCGAAGATCTCGTCCGCGCCGCCGCGCCCGGCGATCCGGTCGGCGCCGAGCGTCACCTCCGCGCCCGTCACGCCGTTGGAGAAGGACCGGACGTCGCCGACGAAGCGCTCCGGGGCGGCCCCGCCCCGCATCGCGTCGGCGAAGCCGACGTCGAACGGCCCGGTGACCGGCACGTCGAGGACGAAGTCCGTGTGGAGATCACCCCAGAAGGTGTTGAACGCCTCGCCGCCGAGGAGCGTGTCGCGCCCGAGGCCGCCGACCACGTCGACGCCCGCGAGATCGCCGACGCGGAACCTGTCGTCGAACTCGCCGAGGAGGAGGGGCGGGCTCGGAAAGGGAAGGGTCGTCATGGCGTCGGACCTCGCTGCGGGCCGCCGCGCGGCGGGACGGGCGCGGCCCCTCTTCACCTACCCGCGGAATGCCCCGCGGGCAACGAGGGGCGCGGGCTCGCTCGCCCGCCCCCGGAGCGGGCGGCAACCGGTGCGGGACGGGTGCGTCGCCGCGCCGGCGGCCTCGCCCGGCTTGGCGGGTGCCGCGCCGGCGACCCGCGTCAGACGAAGTCGTCGACGGTGAGGCTGTTCGCGGCGACGTTCTCCATCAGGAGGGACGAGGTGGCGTCGATCGCCAGGCGCGCGTCGCCGTCGGCGTAGGTGACGGCCGCGAGCGCCGCCTCGGGGCTGTCGAAGAAGCGGCGCGTGACGATCACGTCGCCGTCGGCCGCCGAGAAGTCCGTGACCACGTCCTCGCCCGTCGACAGGACGAAGCGGTCGGCCCCGCCGCCGCCGGTCATGGTGTCGTCGTCGCGGCCGCCGGAGAGGCGGTCGAACCCGCCCCCGACGGACAATGGACCCCGCTGGGCGAAGTCGCCGTAAAGGACGTCGTCGCCGCGGCCACCCCGCAGGACGTCGTCCCCGGCCCTGACGATGCCGTCCGCCACCGGCGCGAAACGGAGCGCGGCGGCATCGCCGAACAGGGTGTCGTTGCCGAGGCCGCCGAGCAGGGAATCGTCGCCGCCTTCGGCGTTGGTGGCGATGCCCTCGAGGAGGAGGGTGAAGGCGTCGCCGTAGACGATGTCCTAGCCACGGCCCGCCGCCACGGTGTCGTCGCCACCCCGGGCGCTGCCGGCGAGGGCGCCGACCTCGAAGCCGTCGCCGAACGCGGTGTCGTCGCCCGCGCCGGCGCGGATCCGGTCTTCGCCGCCGGCCACCGTCGCGCCGGTCACGGTCGCGAGGAGGGCCGAGCCGTCGCCGAACAGCTGGTCGTCGCCGCCCCGGCCGGCCAGTCCGTCGTCCCCGCCCAGCACGAGGCCGCCCTCGCCGGCGGCCTCGATGTTTCCGTCGGCGTCGCCCGAGAGGACGTCGTTGCCGCCGCCGCCGTCGAGAAGGTCGGCCGCGAAGGCGACCACCGCGGGCACCGTGGACCGGAAGGGCCCCGTGTCGCCGTAAAGGCCGTCCTCGCCGCTGCGGCCGACGATGAGATCCTCGAAGCCGACGACGCCGATGCCGTCCACCACCCGCACCAGCGGATCGGGATCCCCGCTCACGTCGAGGGCCGCGTCGGTGTCGCCGTAAAGGGCGTTGCCGAAGCGACCGCCGAACAGCGCGTCCGCGCCGCCGAGGCCGAGGTAGGTCTGGTTCTCCGCGTCGAGGGCGAACAGGTCCTGGTCGCTGGCGTCGCCGACGAGGCCGGTGCCCGCCGTGTCGAACAGAAAGCGCGTCATGTTCCGAGGGCTCCGTCTCGACGGTCCGGCGATTTGTCGCGGCTACCACATCTTCCGCGCGCACGGAAGCGTCGGCGGGATCAGAACCGGTCGCGGCGGATCGTCCGGCAGGGCGTCACCGACACGACGCCGATGTGGCGGGCGACGACGCCGTAGGCCGCCTCGACGAGGGCGTCGGCCCGGTCGGAGGCGACGATCGCCACCACCATGGCCATGCCGCCCGCCGCGCCCACCTGCCCCTCGCGGGTCCAAAGGCCCGAGCGGCCGTAACCGCCGAGGACGGGCAGCACGGTGTAGCCCTTCACCCCCGCCTTCTCGAGGGCGGTCGTGAGGCGCCTGAGCAGCGGCGCCTCGATGACGATCTCAACGCGGCTCGCCTCGAAGGTCTCCATGCCGTCCTCCCTCGCCCGTCAGGCCGGGCCGATGACGATCCCGGCCGCCGCCATGTAAAGGGCGATGCCGAACACGAGATTGAACGGAAACGTCACCCCGAGCGAGAGGGTGAGGTAGAGCGAGGGGTTCGCCTCGGGGAGGGCGACGCGCATGGCGGCGGGCACCGCGATGTAGGAAGCCGACGCGGCGAGGGTGGCGAGCACCGCCGCCCCGCCCTGGGACAGCCCCAGGAGGACGGCCGCGGAAAGCCCGAGGGCGGCCCCGATCAGCGGCATCCCGATCCCGAACAGGACGATCGGCACGGTGAGGACGCCCGCCCCCTGGCGGATGCCGCGCCCGGCGATCAGCCCCATGTCGAGGAGGAAGAGGCACAGGACGCCCTTGAACGGGTCGACGATGAAGGCCTCGATCTCGGCGAGCCCCGCCGGCCCGGTGATCCAGCCGATGGCGAAGGCGCCGACGAGGAGCACGATGGAGCCCGCGAGCAGGACCTCGCGCAGGAGCGAGGCGTCGAGCCCCTCCCCTTCCTCGCGCGCGGCCTCCCGCCCGACGAGGAGGAGCGCGGTCACGATGGCGGGTGCCTCCATGGCCGCCGCCACGGCGACCATGTAGCCCTCGAAGGGGATGCCGCGGACGGTGAGCATGGAGGTGGCGGCGACGAAGGTGACGACCGAGATGGACCCGTAGTGGGCCGCGACCGCGGCGGCGTCGGTCCGGTCGAGGGAGGAGATCGCCCTCAGGATGGCGAAGGCGATGAGGGGGATCACTGCCGACAGGACGATCCCGGCGAGGAGCGCGAACACGAGGGAGGCGGAGGCGCCCGCCTCGGCCACCCCAGCCCCGCCCTTGAAGCCGATGGCGAGCAGGAGGTAGATCGACAGGCCCTTCGCCACCGCCTCGGGGATGGCGAGATCCGAGCGCACGAGCGCGGCGAGGAAGCCGAGGGCGAAGAACAGCACCATCGGCGACAGGAGGTTCTGGCTCGCGACGGCCAGGATCTCGGACATTCGCTCTCCCCGGGGAACCGGACGTCCGGGCGCCCTCGGCCGGCCGTCCTGAAAGGCGGGCGCGGCGACTTAGACCGCCGGCGCGGCGGGTGTCCAGACTGCCCCCTCGCGCGGGCGTCCGTTCCCGTGGCCGCTTGACGGGGCCGGCGGTGACGGCCAACGTTCACGCGACGTTTCCCCTTGCCCGACCCGCGAGCCGCCGACCGATGACGCGCCCCCCCGTGACGCTCGACGACAAGTACGACCTTTCGGTCGAGACCGTCTTCCTGTCGGGCACCCAGGCGACCGTGCGCCTCCTCCTCATGCAGCACGCGCGGGACGCGGCGGCCGGCAAGCGGACGGCCGGCTACGTGACGGGCTACCGCGGCTCGCCCCTCGGCGGCCTCGACCAGCAAATGGCGCGGGCCGGCAAGGCGCTCGCGGCCGCCGACGTCCTGTTCCAGCCCGCCATCAACGAGGACCTGGCGGCGACCGCGCTGTGGGGCGCCCAGCAGGCCGAGATGCGCGGCAACGGCCGCTTCGACGGGGTGTTCGGCGTCTGGTACGGCAAGGGCCCGGGCGTCGACCGGTCGGGCGACGCCTTCCGCCACGCGAACCTGTCGGGCACCTCGCCGTGGGGCGGCGTCATCGCCCTCATGGGCGACGACCACACCTGCGAGAGCTCCACGACCGCCCACCAGTCCGAGTACGCCTTCGTCGACGCGATGATGCCGGTCCTCAACCCGGCCGGTGTCCAGGAGCTCCTCGACTACGGCCTTTACGGCTTCGCCCTGTCGCGCTTCGCCGGCATCTGGGCGGGCGTGAAGTGCGTCAAGGACACGGTGGAATCGACCGCCTCGGTGGACGGGCGCCTCGACCGGGTCGAGATCGTCCGCCCGGATTTCGAGATGCCCCCGGGCGGGCTGTCAATCCGCCCCGGCTTCGACGCGCTGGAGCAGGAGGCCCGCCTCCACCGCCACAAGATCCCGGCGGCCGAGGCCTTCATCCTGGCGAACCGTCTCAACCGGATCGTGGTGTCGGGCGGGCCCGCCCCGCGCATGGGCATCGTGTCCATGGGCAAGAGCTGGCTCGACACGCTCGAGGCCCTCGACATCCTCGGCCTCGACGAGGTGGCCCTGTCCCGCCTCGGCGTGCGCCTCGTGAAGATCGGCTGCACCTGGCCCCTCGTCGGGGAGGACGTGCGCCGCCTCGCCGAGGGCCTGTCGCGGATCGTCGTGGTGGAGGAAAAGCGGGGCCTCGTGGAGGGCCAGCTGAAGGAAATCCTCTACGGGACGGCGAACGCCCCCGCGATCGTCGGCAAGAAGGACGAGAACGGCGACTGGCTGTTTCCCTCCAACGGGGCCCTGGAGGCGAACAGGATCGCCGTCGCGCTCGGCCGGCGGATCCTGGAGGGCACCGGCGACGAGGCCCTCGCCGCCCGCCTCGCCGGGGCGGAGGCGGCGGTGGAGCGCCTGTCCCGGACCGAGGACGTGTCGGGCCGCCGCCCCTACTTCTGCGCGGGCTGCCCCCACAACACGTCCACCAAGGTGCCGGACGGGCACGTGGCCTACGCGGGCATCGGCTGCCACTTCATGGCCCAGTGGATGGACCGGAACACCGAGGGCTTCACCCAGATGGGCGGCGAGGGCGCCAACTGGATCGGCGAGGCGCCGTTCTCGACCCTCCCCCACGTCTTCCAGAACATCGGCGACGGCACCTACAACCACTCCGGCTACCTCGCCATCCGGGCGGCGAAGGCGGCGGGCGTCAACGTCACCTACAAGATCCTCTACAACGACGCCGTCGCCATGACCGGCGGGCAGGCGAACGACGGCGGCCTGACGGTGTACGACATCGCCGCCCAGGTGGCCGCGGAAGGGGCGCAGCGCATCGCCGTCGTGACGGACGAGCCGGACAAGTACCCGGTCGGCGCCTTCCCGGCGAACGCCACCGTCCATCACCGGGACGCGCTCGACGCGGTGAGCCGCGAGCTCGCCGCCGTGCCGGGCCTCACCGTCCTCCTCTACGACCAGACGTGCGCGGCCGAGAAGCGGCGGCGGCGGAAGCGCGGCACCTTCCCCGACCCGGACCAGCGGATCCTCATCAACGAGCGGGTGTGCGAGGGCTGCGGGGACTGCGGCGTCCAGTCCAACTGCGTGGCGATCCAGCCCGTGGAGACCGAGTTCGGCCGCAAGCGCCAGATCGACCAGTCGAGCTGCAACAAGGATTTCTCGTGCCTCAAGGGCTTCTGCCCCTCCTTCGTGACCGTGAAGGGGGCGAGGCCGAAGGCGGCGAGCCGGGCCGTCGGCCCGGACGATCCGCGCCTTGCCGGGCTTCCCGCGCCGGACGCGCCGGCGATCGAGGGCACCTACGGCGTCCTCGTCACCGGCGTCGGGGGCACGGGCGTCGTCACCGTCGGCGCGATCCTCGGCATGGCCGCCCACATCGAGGGCAAGGGCTGCGGGATCATCGACATGGCGGGCCTCGCCCAGAAGGGCGGCGCCGTCATCTCCCACATCAAGCTCGCCGACCGCCCGGAGGACATCGCGACGATCCGCGTCGGCGCGGGCGGGGCGGGGGCGCTCCTCGCCTGCGACATCGCGGTCGCCGGGATGGCGAAGGTGCTCGCGGCGATCGACCCGGCGAAGAGCGTCGTCGTCGCCAACCTCCACGAGCAGCTGCCGGGCGACTTCACGCGCGACGTCTCCTTCGCCCTGCCGACGCGGCAGGTGGTGAAGGCCCTTGCCGAGCGCACGGCCGAGGGGCGCATCGCCTTCCTCGACGCCACGCGCCTTGCCGAGCGGCTGTTCGGCGACGCCATCGCCGCCAACATGATGATCCTCGGCCACGCCTTCCAGAAGGGGGCCCTGCCCCTCTCGGCCGAGGCGATCGAGGAGGCGATCCGCCTCAACGGCGCGGCCGTTTCCATGAACCTCGCCGCCTTCCGCTGGGGCCGCCTGTCGGCTGTCGACCCGTCGGTGCTGGCCGAGGCCGAGGGCGCGGCCGCCCCGACGCTGTCCTGGCGCCGCCCGTCGCAGAGCCTCGAGGAGCTGGTGGCGCGGCGGCGCGAGGATCTTCTCGCCTACCAGGACGCCGCCTATGCGAGGCGCTTCGAGGAGCGCGTCGCGGCCGTCGCGGCGGCGGAGGAGCGCGTGCGCCCGGGCTCGACGGCCCTCACCGAGGCCGTCGCCCGCAACCTCTATAAGCTGATGGCGATCAAGGACGAGTACGAGGTCGCCCGCCTCTACACGGACGGCGCCTTCGCCGCCCAGCTCGCCGAGGCCTTCGAGAGCCACGGGCGGATCGAGCTCAACCTCGCCCCGCCCCTCCTGTCGCCCACGGACCCGGCGACGGGCCGGCCGAGGAAGCGCGCCTTCGGGCCCTGGATCCTCTCCGTCCTGCCCGTCCTCGCCCGCATGAAGCGGCTGCGCGGCACGCCCCTCGACCTCTTCGGCAAGACCGCCGAGCGGCGGCTGGAACGCCGCGTTCGCGCCGACTACGAGGCGGCGGTGGACGAGATCGCCGCACGCCTCGACGCGGACCGCTTCGAGGCCGCCCTCGCCCTCGCGTCCTATCCGGACGGCATCCGTGGCTTCGGCCCCGTGCGCGCCGAGAGCATCGAGCGGACCGAGCCCGAACGCCTTTCCGCCCTCGCCGCGTTTCGCGCCGAGGCGCCCGCCCCGTCCCTCGCCGCCGCCGAGTGAAGCTGGCCGCGCCCCGGGTCAGTGGAGCTTCAGCCGCGGGCGCAGGGCGCGGGTGGCGGGCCGCAGCGCGATGATGGTGAGGCCGCGCAGGCGACCGTGGATCGCCACGATGTGGAGGCGATAGAGCGCGTTGTAGACGAGGCGGGCCACGCGCCCCTCCACCGCCATGCGCCCGCCGACGAGGTTGCCCATCAGGCTCCCGACCGTCTGGAAGCGGGCGAGGGAGACGAGGGAGCCCTTGTCGCGGTAGACGAACGGCTCGAGCGGCCGGCCCTCCTGCAGCGCGGCGAGGTTGCGGAACGCGGTCGAGGCCATCTGGTTGGCCGCCTGGGCGCGCGGGGGGACGGGCCGCTCGGATCCCTCGGGCCGGAAGCAGCAGCAGTCGCCGATCGCGAAGACGCGCTCGTCGTCCACGGTCTGCAGGGTCTCGCGGACGAGGAACTGGTTCGCCTTGTTCATGGACAGCCCCCCGAGCCCCTTCATGGTCTCCTGCCCCTTCACGCCGGCCGCCCACACCTTCAGGCCCGCCTCCACCCGCGTGCCGTCCGCAAGGTCGAAGCCCTGCCGGTCGGCCGAGGTCACCATCGCCCCGGTGCGCACGGTCACGCCCATGTCCTCGAGCTCCGCGTGGGCCGCCTTCGACAATCTTTCCGGCAGCGCGGGCAGGATGCGCGGCCCGGCCTCGAGGAGGGTGATCTTCAGGCGGCTCTCGTCGAACACCTCGAGCCCGTAGGTCCTGAGGTTCTCCGCCGCATCGACGAGCGCGGCGGCGAGCTCCACCCCCGTGGCGCCGCCGCCCACGATCGCGACGCGCACGAGCGACTCCGGGTTCTTGCCCGTCTTGATCTCCTGGGAGGTCCTGAGGCAGGCGTTGAGGAGGCGCGCCCGGAAGCGGTCCGCGTGGGCGCGGCTTTCGAGGAACAGGCAGTGTTCCTTGACGCCGGGCGTGCCGAAGTCGTTGGAGACGGCGCCGACGGCGAGCACCAGGGAGTCGTAGCGAATGCGGTGCCGGCCCATCACCTCCTCCCCGTCCTCGTCGTGGAGGGGGGCGGTGACGATCTGCCGTCGCTCCCGGTCGATGGATTCGCGCGTCCCCCGGAAGAAGCGGTAGCCCCAGCGCGCCCCGTGGGCGCCGTAGCCCACCTCGTCGAGGTTGGCGTCGAGGGAGCCCGCGGCCACCTCGTGGAGGAGCGGCTTCCAGATATGGGTGAGGTTGCGGTCGACGAGGATGATGTCGTGGCGCTTGCGGCCGTAGCGCGCCGCGAGGCGCCGCACGAGTTCGAGGCCGCCCGCGCCGCCGCCGACGACCACGATCTGCGTCTTGCGTCCGTCCGTCATGTCGAAGCGTGTTCCGTGCGTCGAGGTGGAAGGGCCGCGGTCGTCGGGCGGACGGATCCCGCCCCCGCGGACGGGGGGCGCCCTTGCCGCGGCCGCGCCGGCGATCGCGCGCGACGTTAACGGCAGCCGCGCGCCGAGGCGAGCGGGGCGCGCGGGCGGGAGCCCCGCGTCCGCCGGCCATCCGCCGGACGGCGCCGCCCCTCCCCGGCGGGGCGCGGGCGGCGCGAACGGGCCGCCACTGCCCGCGAATACTTGGTTGAACTCTTGGTTAAGCAGCCGGCTCGAGACGAGCGGGCTTGCGGGGGCAGACGATCGTCTGGCGGGACTGTGGACACGCCGGCCGATGTCCTCTATATGTTCTCTACGACGGGAGACGGAGCGACCATGAACCGGCGGGAATTCATCGGCACGGTGGCCGGGGCGGCGCTCGCCTGCGGTCCCCTTGGGGCGGCGGCCGCGGCCGGACCGGCGGCGGGCGGGCTCGTGCCGAAGGTGCGGCCGGGCGATCCGGGCTGGCCGACGCCGGACGCCTGGGCCCAGCTGGCGGAGGCCGTCGGCGGCCGCCTCCAGCGGGTCTCCAGCCCCCTGTCGCCCTGCCTGTCGGGGGGCGAGGGCCCGGCGTGCGACGCCGCGGTGGAGGCCCTCGCCAACCCCTTCTTCATCCAGGACCAGCCAGGGGCGACGCAGAGCAGCGGCTGGCTCGACGGGTGGACGAGCGCGCCGAGCGCGTGGTGCGCCGTGCCGCGCTCGGCGGCGGACGTCGCCCGCCTCGTCGACTTCGCGCGGCACCACCACCTGCGCCTCGTGGTGCGGGGCGGGGCCCACAGCTACCTCGGCCAGTCGAACGCCGCCGACAGCCTGATGATCTGGACGCGCGATCTCGACGGCCTCGCCTGGCACGACGCCTTCGTGCCGCGCGGCGGGGAGGGCCGCACCGCCCCGGCGCAGGCGGTGACCATCGGCTCGGGCGCCCGCTTCTTCCAGGTCTACGACTTCGTGACCGGCCGCCACGGGCGCTACCTGCAGGGCGGCGGCTGCGTGACGGTGGGCGTCGGCGGCCACCTGCAGACGGGCGGGTTCGGCAGCTTCTCCAAGTACGGCGGCCTCACGGCGGGCCGTCTCCTCGAGGCAGAGATCGTCACCGCCGACGGGACGGTCCGGACCGTCAACGACTGGCGCGACCCGGATCTCTTCTTCGCCCTCAAGGGGGGCGGCGCGGGCTTCGGCGTCACTACCCGCCTGACCGTGGCGACCGACCCCCTGCCCGAGCGCTTCGGCGCCCTCACCCGCACCCTGCGGGCGCGGGACCGGGAGAGCTTCCGCCGCCTCGTCGCCGCCGTGGTGGAGACGTGCGAGGATCTCATGTCCCCCCACTGGGGCGAGCAGATCGCCTTCGAGCCCGATCTCGTCGTGAAGCTCTCCCTCGTCTTCCAGGGCCTGACGGAGCGGCAGGCGCGGGATGGCGTCGCCCGGCTCGACGCCTTCGTCGCCGGCAACGGCGATGCCCTCGCCGAGGCGAGCCCGCTGCGCGTCGTCTCCATGCCGGCGACCGGCTGGTGGGATTCCGACTACCGCCAGCGCCACTTCCCGAAGTCCATCGTGACGGACGACCGTCCCGGCGCCCCGCCCGGGCAGTTCTGGTGGGCCGGCAACGCGGTCGAGGTGAGCCTGTTCATCGCTGGCTACGATTCGGTCTGGCTGCCGCGGGATCTCCTCGCGCCGGCGCGACGGGAGGCGCTCGTGTCGGCGCTGGTGGACGCGTCCCGCGCCTCGGGCGTGACGCTCCATCTCAACAAGGGCCTGTCCGGGGCGAGCGAGGCCCGCCGGGCGGAAGCGCGCAACAGCGCCCTCCACCCGAGCGCCGTCGACGCCTTCGCCCTCGCGATCGTGGCGGGCGGCCAGACCGGCCGTTTCCCCGGCGTGCCGGGCCACGAGCCGGACTACGCCGCCGCCCGCCGCGACCGGGCCGGCATCGACGCGGCGGCCGCCCGCATGAAGGCGCTCGCCCCGGATGCGGGCTCCTACTCCTCGGAGATGAGCTACTTCGCCCCCGACTGGCGCGAGCGGGCCTGGGGCCCCAACTACCCGCGCCTTCTCGACGCCAAGCGGACGTACGATCCGACGGGCGTCTTCACCGGCTGGCACCAGGTCGGCAGCGAATTCTGGAGCCCCGACGGCTTCACCCCGGCGTGAGCGTGCGGGAGCCCGCGGGCGGACCCGCCGCCGCGGCGCGCACGGCGCTTGCTTGGCGCTGCGACAGGACAGGGAGGCGCGGATGACGGACGGCACGGAGCGGCTCGCGGCGGCGAAGGCCGTGGTGAAGGCGTACCTCGAGGCCCTGATGGTGCCCGACCCCGAACGGGCCGCGGGCTTCGTCGCGCCCGACGTTTCGATCACCTTCACCGGCGGCCGCGCCTTCGCCGCCCCGGCCGACTGCGCCGCCTTCAACGCCCGGCGCTACAAGTGGGTCAAGAAGCGCTTCATCCGGACGGACGCCGCCCTCGACGCGGAGACGGGCGACGTCTTCGTATACGACACGGGCCACCTGCACGGCGAATGGCCCGACGGCACCCCCTTCGACGGCAACCGCTACCTCGACCTCTTCGTGGTCCGCGACGGGCTGATCGTCCGCATGGACGTGTGGAACGACAGCGCGGAGATCCTCCTCGCCCGCGCCGGCCTCGCCGAGGCCCCCCTGTGACGGACCGACGCCCGGCCGCCCCGTCCGGCCTGCCATGTGTGAGCGCTGGTCACGTCGCCGGCGTCTTCGCCGCCGGGGGCACCTTTTTTGCGGGGCCGGACTGCCGCCGGTGCGCCACTACCTCCCGGGACCGCGCATCGGGCACGGGAGGAACGCGGGCGCGGACCTCTGCGAGGCCGACCGGACGGTCCGGCATCACGGCCGCCGCCGGCACCCGGAACCAAGCAGGGGCCGCGCAAACGGCGATGGCACGTTGCGCCGCGCGGCCGGCAACGAACCGCCCCTGCCGCCGATCCGCAGACCGTTTCCGGGCCGACGAGCGGACCGGTCCGCCGGTCCGGGCGCCAGGCCCCGCGGCACGATGCCCGGGCGACCCGTCCTCCGGGCGGATCGCCACTCACGATGCGGGCGCCACCGGTCGTCCCGTCCGGGCGAGGGCTACCCACCGGCGCGGTGGAGGCCTCAGCGGGCGGATCGTGGGCAGGCGCCGGGAGGGTGGCGGTCGTCGGCAACGCCCTCCGCGAGGGGATCCCCGGCGCACGCCGGCGGCAGACCTCAGCGCGACAGCGGCCCCTCCCGGGCGGCGAGGAGGGCTGCGGCGAGGTCCGCGTCCCGCCCGGGGGGCGCGCCCACCATCGCCCCGAGGGGCATTCCGGTCGCCGGGCAGCAGCCGGCCCGCACCGTCGCGACCGGGCCCGCGAGCGCCGTCATCACGGTGACGAAGACCGGGTCGCCCGTCGGCATCCCCTGCGGCGCCGGCCCGGTAGCGGCCGGCAGCACCACCACCGACGGCAGCGGCAACGCCGCCCAGAACGCCGCCCGCATGGCGGCGAGCGCGCCAAGGGCGTCGAGGTAGCGCCCCTCCCCGATGGCGCGGCCCTCCTCGATGCCGGCTGCGAGGTCCGGATCCACGAGGTCGCGCCGCTCGAGGAGGGCGCCGTGGACGCGGCCGAGCTCGAACATCATGACCGTCCGGTGGGCGGCGAGGAGGTCGGTGAACGGCACCGGCGAGGCCCCGTGCCGCACGGACAGGCCGCTCTCGCCGATCTCCCGCGCGGCGTCCGCGAGGGCGGCGGCCATCTCCGCCCCCGCCCGCTCCTCGATCACGGGATCCTCCAGCACGACCGCCCCGGCGACCGCCGGTCCACGCGGTGTGTCGAGAGCAAGCCCCTCCGGCGCGAAGGCGGCAAGCGCGAAGGCGGCGTCGGCGGCCGTCTCGGCGAAGGGGCCGACGGTGTCGAAGCTGGGCGCGAAGGGGGTGACGCCCGCGCCCACCACCGACAGGCCGGACGGCTTGAAGGCGCCCACGCCGCAGAAGGAGGCGGGCCGGTTGATGGACCCCGCCGTCTGCGTGCCGAGGGCGAGGGGCACGGCCCCGCTCGCCACCGCCGCGGCGGAGCCGCCGGAGGACCCGCCGGGCGTGCGGCCCGGGTCGTGGGGGTTGCGGGTCGGCGGCACCCCGGTGAAGTAGGCGAACTCGGTGGTGTGGACCTTGCCGACGAGGACCGCGCCGGCCGCCTTCAGCCGCGCCACCACCGTGGCGTCGAGGGTGGCGGGCGCGGCGTCCGCCCGGGCGCGGCTGCCCGCCCGCGTGGGAAGGCCGGCGACGTCGATCACGTCCTTCACCGCGAAGGGGATCCCGTGGAGGGGCCCGCGGGACCGCCCGGCGGCGAGTTCCCGTCCCCGTTCGGCCGCCGTGGCGCGCGCCCCGTCCGCGCCCACCGACAGGAAGGCGCGCACGGTCCCGTCGACCGCCTCGATCCGGCCGAGCGCCTGCTCGAGGAGGGCTTCCGGCGTCGTCTCGCCCGCGGCGAGCGCGGCCGACAGGGCCCGAAGACGGCCGAAGCCTTGGGCGAGAGCGCTCATCGGGCGCGCTCCTCGCGAAGGGCCGCGCGGCGGGCCTCGGTGGCGACGGGGTCGACGGCGAGGGTCTCGTCGTCGACGGCGCCGGTGAAGACGACGCCGTAGACCGCGTTCGCCTTGCCTTCCGTCTCCCAGCCCTCCAGCACGTCGACGAGGACCCGCTCCGGCTCCCGGTCGAGCGGGTCGCCGTAGCCGCCGCCCGCCGAGTCCCGCCCGCGGATGCGCTGGCCCGGCTCAACCGTCACCTGCACCACGTTGGGAAGGCGCTTCGCCTGCGCGCCCTCCTCGATCAGCCACGTCTCGCCCGCCGTTCCTGGAAGGCCCCCGAGGACGCCCCGGGGCTCGGCGTGCTGGCCGTCGCAGGAGATGACGGCGGTCATGGGTGCGCTGGTGGGCCCGTACTCGATCTGCTGGGCGGGGGCGCCGCGCCGGCGGCCCGCGCCAGCCGAGTCCGTCACGAGGGACAGGCTCTCCACCCGGATCGGGTGCTTGAGCTCGTCCACCTCCACCGAGTCCCGGTACATGAGGCCGGCGATGACGGGGATCGCGTAGTTGACCCAGCCGTCGGCGACCGGGCTCGCCGGGCCGCCGTTGGTGGACAGCATCAGCCGGTTCACGTAGGGCGCCCCGCCGCGCCGCGCGTCCTTGCCGGAGATGACGGCCATGCCCGCGCCGAGGCCCGCCCCGCCTTCCGACAGGCCCATCCCCTCGCCGAGCGCGGCGAAGGCGGACTGGGTGATGTTGACGAGGCGCTCCGAGACGTTGGTGGTCGCGACCGAGCAGGAGTGGGGAAACTTCGGCGCGGCGACCACGCTTTCCTCGGCGTACGTGAAGCGCAGGCGACGGAACGAGCCCTCGTTGCGCGGCAGGTCCTTGTCGAGGGCGTTGAAGACGGCGCCGACCACCGCCGAGGTCGCCGCCCCGAGGGAGGTGTTGAGGCCGACGTCCACGCACGGCGGGTTGTCGGACAGGTCGACGTGGATCTCCGCCGCCTCCGGGTCGATGTCGATCTTCACCTTGAGCTCGAGCCCGTCCGGCAGGATGCCCTCGAGCGGATCGGACCGGCCGGTGTTCACGAGGCTCGCCTTCGGCAGGCGGCGGATGCACTCGATCATGCGCCGCTCGGAATAGTCGAACCACTCCTCGATGAACCGGCGAACCGTGGCCGCGCCGTACTTCTCGCAGAACGCCTCGAGGCGGCGCTCGGCGATGCGGGCCGAGCCGAGGCCGGCGAGATAGTCCCCGTACCACTGGTCGGGCACGCGGATGCGCGCGCGGCACATCCGCATGATGTCCTCGATGTTCCTGTAATCGCGCTGGATGCGCACGCCCGGAAAGACGAGCGCTCCCTCGTGATAGACGTCCCTGGCGAGCACGAAGTAGCTCGACGGGATCGAGTTGCCGATGTCGGCCATGTGGCACTTGGAGACGGCGGTGAACAGATGCTCGTCGCCGAAGAACACCGGCACCATGAAGGTGTGGTCGGCCGGGTGGGTGTTGCCGCCGTAGGGGTCGTTGTCGAGGTAGGCGTCGCCCTTCCTGATGTCGCCCGCGTGGTAGCGGCACATGTTCTCCGTCTGGATGTGGCAGCCGAAGATGTGGACCGGCAGCCCCTCGGCGGGCGCGAGCAGGCGGTTGTCGGCGGTGACGAGGCAGCAGGAGAAGTCCCGCGCCGAGGAGATGACGGCAGAGCGCGCCGAGCGCAGGAGGGTGTTGGTCATCTCCCGCACGATCCCGTCGAGCCGGTTGGCCATGACGGAGATCAGCACCGGATCGAGCGCCGTTTCACCATCCTTCATTCGTCTTCCCTCCCGATCCACGCGCCCCGCCCCCGTGTCCCATTCCGGTGGTGAGACGAGAGCGACATTCCGGCGGAGCCGACACCTTCAGGACTGCGCCGGTGGCGGTCCGTGTCAAGGGCTCGAGCGAAGCGTCCCTTGACGCGGACCGGCACCGGCGCGAGACTTTCGCCCCGACGTCGCCCGCAATCTTCAAAGACACTTCAGGATGTACGCCCCGGCCGCCGAGAGGCGCGCGGACATGCCCGGATAGACGACGATGGTGGTCGTCGGCTCCTCGATGATGGCGGGCCCCTCCACGAATGCCCCGGCTTCGAGGCGGTCGCCGCGGAAGACGGGCGTGTCCACCCGCCCCTCGCCGAAGAAGCAGCTGCGGGTGGCGTCCGGCGCGGGCACGTGGCTCGCCGCGATGGGCGGCGGCGCCTCGGGCGGATCGAACGGACGGATGGCGATGCGCCCCTTCCAGTTGACGAATTCCACGGGGCTGCCCTCGTCGCGGACGGCGTAGACACGCTCGTGGGTCTCGTGGAAGGCCTCGACGAGAGCGGCGGCGGCCGCGTCGTCGGCGAGGGCGCCGTCTGGCAGGCGCGTGTCGAGCTCCCAGACCTGTGCCTTGTAGCGGGCCTCCACGAAGGTCTCGACGGTGACGGACGCGCTCGCGGCGATGCCGAGGCCGTCGCGGAAGGCCATCAGCTCCGCCTCGATCTCGACGAGCGCCGCATTGACGCCGTCCCGGTCGAAGGCGGTGGAGTCGGTGAAGCGGCTGCGCGTCGCCTCGAACACGATGTTGGAGTACTGCATCCCGCAGGCCGAGAGCGCCGAGGCCGTACGCGGCAGGACGACGGTGGCGCAGCCGAGCTCGGCCGCGATCGGCATGATGTTGAAGCCCGCAGCGCCCCCGCCCGCCACGATCACGCACTCGGACGGGGACAGGCCGTCGTTGACGGTGATCTCGGCGATCGCCTTGATCATCAATTCGTTGGCAATGACCATGACGGCGTGGGCGGTCTCGTCGACGCTCTTGCCGAGGCGCGCCGCAAGGCCCGCCAGCGCCGTGCGCGCCGCCGCCTCGTCGAGGGCGAGGCGGCCGCCGTTGAAGTAGGTCGGGTCGATGTAGCCGAGCACCATGGCCGCGTCCGTGACGGTGGGCTCGGTGCCGCCGCGGCCGTAGCAGGCGGGACCCGGAACGGAGCCCGCCGACTGGGGCCCGACGCGCAGGAGCCCGCCCGGGTCCACCCAGGCGATGGAGCCGCCACCCGCCCCGATCGAACGGACGTCCACGGTGGACGCGCCGATGATGTCGCCGAGCCAGCGCTGGCCGAGCCAGGAATCGCGCGAGTAGACGAGCTCGCCCCCGCGCACGAGGCCGACGTCGAAGGTGGTGCCGCCCGTGTCGCAGACGATCACGTCCTCGCCCATCCGCTCCATGGCGGCGTAGGCGCGGCCCGCGACGGGTGCCATGGCGGGGCCGGACTTCAGCGTGTTGATGGGCCGCGCGGCCACCGTCTCCACCTCCTGGCAGCCGCCGACGGAGGTCGACACGAGAAGGTCGCCCGAAAAGCCGCCCTCGCGCAGGTCGCGGCCCATCTCGGTGAGGTGGGCCTGCATGAGCGGCTTCAGCGAGGCGTCGATGGCGGTCGCCGAGGCGCGGCGGTACTCGCGCAGGATCGGCGCGAGCTCGTGGGAGAGGGTGCAGGGCACGCCCGGCAGGATCTCCTCCACGAGGCGGCCGATCGCCTTCTCGTGCTCGCCGTTGGCGATGGACCACAGGAGGCAGACGGCGACCGCCTCGAAGCCGCGCGCCTTCACCGTTTCGAGCGTGGCCCGGGCGGCCGCGAGGTCGAGGGGGCGGACCACCTCCCCGCCCGCGCCGATCCGCTCCTCGATCTCGAAGGTGTGGCGGCGGGGGATGTAGGGGGCCGGGTAGTCGGTGCTGTAGTCGTGGGGCCCGTGCTTGCCGCCCTCCTTGAGGACGAGGAGGTCCCGGAATCCGGCGGTCACCAGGAAGGCGGTGCGGGCGGTGCGCTTCGTCACCACGGCGTTGGTGGCCCGCGTGGTGCCGTAGATCAGGATGTCGGTCTCCTGAAGGATCGTGCGGGCGGGGACGCCGATCTCCGAGGCGATCACCTGAAGCGCGCCGAACATGCCCTCCGAGATCCGGTCCGGCGTCGTGAGCGACTTGCCGACGCGGAAGCGCCCGTCCTCGGCCAGCAGCACCATGTCGGTGAAGGTGCCGCCGGTGTCGACGGAGATGCGGTAGCCCATCGGTCCCTCTCTTGTCGTTGTTCCGCGCGGTCGGGCGCCGGCGCGGTTGAAGGCGGTCTCAGTGGCGGCGGCCGAGATAGGCGTCGAGCACGCGCTCGTCCTCGGCGAGGTCCGCCGAGGGGCCGGAAAAGAGGATCCGCCCGTTCTCCATCACGTAGGTGCGCTGGGTGACGGCGAGGGCGTAGCTCGCCATCTGCTCCACGAGGAGGATGGACAGGCCCCGCCGGTTGAGCTCGGCGAGGATCGGGAAGAGGATGTCGAGGATCTTCGGCGCGAGGCCGAGGGAGAGTTCGTCCACCACGAGGAGGCGCGGGCGGGACAGGAGCCCGCGGGCGATCGCCAGCATCTGCTGTTCGCCCCCCGACAGGGACCCGGCCTGCTGGGAGAGCCGCTCGCGCAGGCGCGGGAAGAGGTCGAGCACCTCCTCGGTGTCCTTCGCGACGTCCGCGTCCTTGCGCACGATGCGGGCGTAGGCGCCGAGCATCAGGTTCTCGCGCACCGTCTGGTCGCCGAAGATCATCCGCCCCTCGGGCACCATGGCGACGCCGAGGCCCACCATCTCGTGGGACGGGCGGCCGGCCACCTCCTCCCCGTCGAGGCGGATGGAGCCGGCGGCCGGCGGCACCACGCCCGCGATCGCCCGCATGGTGGAGCTCTTTCCGGCCCCGTTCGAGCCGATGACGCCGACGAACTCGCCCCGTCCCACCGCGATGTCGACCCCGGTGACGGCCGTGATCGCCCCGTAGGAGACCTTGAGGTCCGAGACCGTCAGGATCGGTTCGGGGGCGGCGCTCATGCGACGGCTCCGGCGGCGGCGGTCTCGGGCGCGCGGCCGGGAACGGCGTGGCCGAAGTAGGCCTCGATCACCTTCGGGTCGTCCTGGATGGCGGCGGGCGGGCCGGAGGCGATCACCTCGCCGTAGTCGAGGACGGTGACGTGGTCGGAGACGGTCATGATCATGTCGACGTGGTGCTCCACGAGGAGGACGGTGAGGCCCCGCGAGGCGATGAGGCGAATGAGTTTCACGAGGTCGTCGATCTCGCCGTGGGTGAGGCCGGCGGCGGGCTCGTCGAGGAGAATGACCTTCGGCGCGATCGCGAGCGCGCGGGCGATCTCGAGCCGGCGCTGGTGGCCGAAGGGAAGGTTCCGCGCCTTCTCGTCGGCGTAGTCGGAAAGGCCCACGAAGTCGAGGAGGGCTTCCGCGTCCCGCCGCTTGTGCCTCTCCTCCCATCGCATGGAGGGAACGCGCACGAGCGTCTCGAAGAGGTTGGCCCGGTAGTTCGTGTGGAAGCCCACCATGACGTTCTCGAGGACCGTCATGTCGGCGAACAGCTCGGTGTTCTGGAAGGTGCGGGCGACGCCCGCCGCCGCCATGTCCGCGCTCGCCCGGCCCGTCACGTCCTCGCCGAGGAGCGCGATGGATCCCTCGGACGGCTTGTAGAAGCCGGAGATCATGTTGATGACGCTCGACTTGCCCGCCCCGTTCGGCCCGATGAGGGCGTGGACGGTGCCCGGCTTCACCTGAAGGCTCACGTCGTCCACCGCGACGAGGCCGCCGAAGCGCAGGGTGACGTTCGTCAGGGACAGGACCGTCTCGGGCGGGTTCTCGAGCGGCTGGACGACGGCGTCGAGGGCCGCCGTCCAGTGGGGCCACTCGGCGGTCTCGCGGGTGCGCGGTGCCGTCCGCCGCGCCTTCCACCGCGCCGACACCGTGCCCACGATCCCCTTCGGCATCAGGAACAGGACGGCGACGAGGAGGAGGCCGAAGGCGAAGGTCTGCCACTCCTCGAAGGCCTGGAGGCCGACGGTCGCCCCGAACACGGTGGTGGTGCCGACGACGGGGCCAAGGAGGGTGCCCGCCCCGCCGAGGATCACCATGAGCAGGAACTGGATCGACTGGGTGAAGGTGAAGGTCTCGTAGTTCACATAAAGGGCGAGATAGGTGAACAGCGCCCCCGCAAGCCCGGCGAACGCCGCCGAGATGACGAAGGCGAGCGTGCGCATGCGGATGATCGAGATGCCGAGGGCCTGGGCGGCGTTCTCGCTCATGGAGGTCGCCCGCATCGCCCGCCCGAAGCGGGAGTAGAGCAGCGTGTACTGGAGGACGAGGGCGACGGCGAGGAAGAACAGGACCACGTAGTAGTAGCTGTGGCCGTCCCGCGCGGAGGGGCTGAGGCGGATGCCGAAGAGGTCGCCCCGCGGGATGCCGAACAGGCCCGACGCCCCGCCGGTGAAGGACACCCACTCGCGCAGGATGTTCACGAACACGAGGCCGAACGCGATGGTGATGACGGCGAGGTAGACGCCCCGCACCCGCACCGACGGGTAGGCGAGCGCCGCGCCCATCAGCGCGGTCAGCAGGACGGCCGCCACGAGCCCGGGCAGGAAGCCGACGCCGAGGTAGAGCCCGAGCATCGCCGCCACGTGGGCGCCGAAGCCGTAGAGCGCGGCGTGGCCGAGGGACACGAGGCCGGCCGCGCCGACCAGGATCGACAGGCCGATCACCACGATGGCGAAGATCATCACGCGCATGACGACGCGCAATTCGAAGCTCGTCGGAAAGCGCGTGTCGATCACGAGGCCGACGTGCGGCAGGAGCGCGAGGACGACGACGCCGAGGACGAGGAGGCCCGCGAGGAGACCCTTGGACAGCGCGCTCATACCTTGGCGACCTCCTTGCGGCCGAAGATCCCCTGCGGGAAGGCGAGCAGGATCAGGATCATGAGGGTGAAGCCGAAGGCGTCGCGCGCGGAGGTGGACAGGTACCCCTCGATGAAGCGCTCCACGACGCCGAAGGCGAGGGCGACGGCCACCACCCCGTAGGGGTTGGTGATGCCGGAGATGATGGCGATCATGAAGGCCTTGAGGCCGATCACGATGCCCATGGTGGTGGAGGCCTGGATCACCGGCGCGATCAGGAAGCCCGCAAGGGCGCCGAGCCCGCCGGCCGCGCCGAACACCATCAGCGTGATGCGGTTGACGTCGATCCCCATGAGGCCGGCGGCCGTGCGGTTGGCGGCGACGGCGCGGATCGCCCGGCCCGTGAGGGTGCGCGTCTGGAAGAGGTGGAGGGCGACCATCGCGAGGATCGCCATGGCCGGCAACAGGAGCTCCTGCGGGTAGATGCCCGCGCCGCCGAGGCGGATCGGCTCCTCCACGAGGGGGGACGGGAGCGGCTGGGGAAGCGGGCCGTAGGTGGCGGTCCCGAAGCTCTCGATCATGACGCCGACGGCGATGGTCGTGAGCATCCAGCCGATGGCGTTGGCCTCCTGGTTGAACGGGCGCACGAGGAAGCGCTCGATCGCCGCCGAGGCGCCGATGGCGCACAGGATGGCGAGAACGGCCGCCACCGGGATCGGCAGGCCGATCCACGAGAAGGCGACGGTGAGCACCGCGCCCAGCATGAAGATGTCGCCGTGGGTGAAGTTGGCGGCCTTCGCCACCGACCACATCATGGAAAAGCCGAGCGCGACGAGGGCGTAGACGCCCCCGATGGACAGGCCCGACACGAGATACTGGAGGTTCGCTTCCATCGCTCGACCCGCCTCGTGGTGGGAAAGCCGCGGCCGGACGGGCCGGCCGCGGCGGGGTCAGTCGGGTGCCCGCGGCACGGGCCGCCCGCGGATCACTCGTAGGGGGTCTGGTCGAGCGGGAGCAGGACGCCCTCGTGGAAGGCGAACAGCTTGTAGGCGTCCGGGGTGATGGCGTCGTGCCGCTCCTGGGTGCGCTCGAAGGCCGGGTCGAACACGGCGACGATGCCCTCGTGGCTGACGTCGTAGAAGGCCTCGCGCAGCTTCTCCCGGTCGAAGGCGCCCGCCTCCTCGAGCGCCGCCTTGATGATGTAGACGGCGTCGTAGGAGTTGGCCGTGCCCGACGGCAGCAGGAGATCCTCAGGGCCGGCGAGGTCGAACTTCTCGGTCATCTTGTCGAGGACCTCCTGGGCCTTCGGGTCGAGCTCGCCCCACCAGGAGAAGGTGCCCGCCACGAGCACGCCGTCGGACAGCTCGCCCGCCGTGTTGCCGAGCTGGCCGCCGATGCCCCAGGCGGAGACGATCTGCGGCTTGTAGTCGATCCGGTCCATGGAGCGCAGGATCGCGTCCGCCTCCCGGTCGACGCCGTAGAAGACGAGCGCCTCCGCGCCGGCGTCCTTGAGGCGCAGCAGCTGGGCGGTCATGTCGGTGTCGGCGATGTTGAAGGTCTCCTCGCCGACGAGCTCGATGCCCGCGGCCTCGGCGGCGGCGCGCACGTCCGGCAC
>CAZJNX010000015.1:0-35380 GCA_964547415.1 uncultured Hyphomicrobiales bacterium | reverse complement strand
GCGGGTTGATGACGGCGGAGAACTCGCGGATGCCGAACATGCCGAGGTTGGAGACGGCCGTCGTCCCGCCCTGGTACTCCTCGGGCTTCAGCTTCTTCTCGCGGGCGCGGCGGGCGAGGTCCTTCATCTCGTTGGAGATGACGGAGAGCGACTTGGTGTCGGCGCGGCGGATCACCGGGGTGATGAGCCCGTCGGGGATCGCGACCGCCACGCCCACGTCCACCTGCCTGTGGAGGAGGCGGGCGGTGGAGGTGAAGGTGACGTTCGCCATCGGCACCTGTTTCAGGGCGAGGGCGAGCGCCTTGATGACGAAGTCGTTGACCGAGAGCTTGTAGGCGGGCTTGCCGTCCTTGTCCGCGGGCGCGGCGGCGTTGATCTCGCCGCGCAGCTTCAGGAGCGCGTCGAGCTCCACGTCCACCGTCAGGTAGAAGTGGGGGACGGTCTGCTTGGACTCCACGAGGCGGCGGGCGATGGTGCGCCGCATGCCGTCGTGGGGCAGCTCCTCGTAGTCGCCACCGGGGAAGAGGGCGCGGATCTGCTCGTCGGTCATGCCCGCGGGCGCGCCGGTGGGCGGCGGGGCGGCCGGGCGCTCGGCAGGGGCTGGCGGTGTCTGCGGGCCGGCCGGGGCGGCGGCGGGGGCCTCGGCGGGCGCGGGCGCGGGGCGCGGCCCCTCGGCGAGCGCCTTGTCGATGTCGCGGCGGACGATGCGGCCGTGGGGGCCGGAACCGGCGAGGGCGGCAAGGTCGATCCCGTTCTCGGCGGCGAGGCGGCGGGCGAGCGGGGAGGCGAAGATGCGGCCCGCGGCCGCGCCGTTCCCCCGCGGCGCCGGGGCGGCCGGTGCCGGGGCGGCCGGTGCCGGGGCGGCCGGTGCCGGGGACGGCGCAGGCGCGGGCTCGGTGCGGGTCGTGTCGGCCGCGCCGCCCGGGGCGGTCTCGGCGGCGGCCTGGGCGCTGCCGGTGGCCCCGTTGCCGGCGGGGGCGGATGCCCCCTGCAGCGCGCTCTCGTCCTCGCCCTCCGCGAGCAGGATGGCGATGGGCTGGTTGACGGGAACGTCGGCCGTGCCCTCGGCCACCAGGATCTCGCCCACGGTGCCCTCGTCGACGGCCTCCACCTCCATGGTGGCCTTGTCGGTCTCGATCTCGGCGATCACGTCGCCGGGCGAGACGGCATCGCCCTTCCCGACGAGCCACCTGGCGAGCGTCCCGGCCTCCATGGTCGGCGACAGGGCGGGCATCAGGATCGGTGTGGGCATTCGCGCGCTCCTTCCTCGGTTCCGCCGGTTCTAGAGCGGATCGGCGGCGAGCGGAACCGTCGCAAAGGAGCTCAGGCCTCCCCGTCCCAATAGCCGACCTTCATGTCGGCGCGAATGAAGCGCACCAGCTTCTCCCCGCCCTCCGGCGCCTCCCGCATCGGCCCGCCGCCGGCCATCACGCCGATCTTGTCGCTGTCGGGATAGACGAAGACGTCCGGGTGGAAGAGGGTGGAGATGGCAAGGTACCGCAGCGGCGCGTCCGACGTGTTCTCGATCGTGAACGGGATGCCGGTGCCCGCGAGGATCGAAACGACGTCGTTCGCCTTGAGGGGGTGGCTCTCCTCCCCGAGGTGGAGCGTTCCCGCCCCTTCGAGAATCACGAAGAGTTCGTCGTTGGCGTAGTGGTAGTGGCGCGGCCACGCCCTCTTGCCCGCCGGCACCACGGTGACGTTGACGCCGAGGTTGCGGGTGCCGAGCGCCTTGCCGAGGAGGCCGAGGCGCGCCTCGAACGGGCCGCGCGGGCCGTTGACGTCGACGTGGTCCTCGCCCGCGAGGATGTCGTCGATGTTGACGATGGGTGCCGTCCCGCTCATGTCCCGCCCCCCCGAGCGCGCCGTCGTGGCCGACACCGTCAGCACGGGCGGCGCCCGCGCGCAACCCCCCGGAGCCAGCGCGTCCTCAGAGCCAGCGCGGGACCCGCGCGCGGTAGGCCTCGTAGGCCTCGCCGAAGCGGGCGGCGAGGTGACGCTCCTCCCCGCGGATCGCGAGGCGCGCCGTGAGGAGGGCGAGGAGAACGGCGGCCGGAACGCCCCAAAGGGTGCCCGCGAACAGGCCGAGGCCGGCGACGAGTGCCGCGTTCGCCAGGTAGATCGGGTTGCGCGAACGGGCGAACGGCCCCCCCGTCACCAGGATCCCGGACGCCTTGTGGGGCAGGACCGTCGTGCGCGCCCGCGAGAGGGTGCGGATCGCCCAGACGTCCACCGCGACCGCCCCGAGGGCCAGCACCGCCCCGGCCGCCGACAGGACGAGGCCGACCGTCCCGCCCGGGAACGGCAGGGGAAGGACCGCGTCGAGGAGGAAGGTCGCGGCCAGGCACCCCAGGAGGATCACCGGCGGCCAGGGAAAGCGGCTCGGCACTCCCGCGTCGTCCCGTTCCTCGCCCATGGGTCCTCCGCCTTGTCTCCCGTGGCCGACCGCCATCACGCACCGGAGGCGCGGCCGGTCAAGGCCGGCGGGGCGGTGCGGCATGGCGATGCGCGCCGGATCGTGGGTCCGCCGGCAAGGGTTGTCCAGCACGCGACGCCGGCCGACATGAAGGCCGGCGACACAGCCACCGGAGGTCCCATGCGCTGGTCCATCAGGCTCGGCTCCGTCAAGGGCACGACGGTCCGGATCCACCTCACCTTCCTCCTCCTCCTCGCCTGGGTCGCGGCGCTCTACTGGGGCCGCGGCGGGCTTCCCTCGGCCCCCGACGGGGTCCTGTTCATCACGCTCGTCTTCGCCTGCGTCGTCCTCCACGAGTTCGGGCACGTGCTCGTGGCGCGCCGCTTCGGCATCAGGACGCCCGACATCACGCTCTATCCTTTCGGCGGCGTCGCCAGCCTCGAGCGGATGCCCGAGCGGCCGCGGGAGGAGATCCTCGTCGCCCTCGCCGGACCGGCCGTGAACGTCGTCATCGCCGCGGTCTTGTTCCTCGTCCTCGGCGCCCGCTTCGACCTCGCCGACGCCGCGCAGGTGCAGGACGCCTCCATGTCGCTCGCCGGTCGGCTCGCGGCGGTCAACGTCATCCTCGTCGCCTTCAACCTCATCCCCGCCTTCCCGACGGACGGGGGACGGGTCTTGAGGGCGGTGCTGGCGATGTTCACCGACCGGGTGCGGGCGACGGCGATCGCCGCGCGGGCGGGGCAGGCGTTCGCGGCGCTGTTCGTCTTCCTCGGCCTCCTCGGCAACCCGCTCCTCGTCCTCATCGGCGTGTTCATCTGGCTCGCCGCGGGGGCGGAAAGCCGCATGGTGGAGGAACGGGCGATGGCCCTCGGCCGGACGGCGCGGGACGCCACCATCCGCCGCTACGAGACGCTCCCCGCCGAGGCGACGGCCGAGGACGCCTCGCGCCTCCTTCTCGCCACCACGCAGCAGGAGTTCCCGGTGATCGCGAGGGGCGAGCGCTTCGAGGGTTTCGTGACGCGCGCGGGCCTCATCGAGGCCCTCAAGACGGGCGGTCCGTCGACGCCGGTCTCCGCCTTCATGGTGCGGGAGGTGCCGACCGCCGTGGAGACGGCGCCGCTCGAGGAGGTGATGGAAGGCATCGCCCGCTCCGAGGCGCGGGCGGTCGCCATCCTCGACGGGGCGGGCCGCCTGTCGGGCTACGTGAGCCTCGACAACCTGTCCGAGTTGATGATGCTGAACCGGGCGGCGGGCGGTTCCGGGTCCGGCGCCTCGCCCGCCGCCGGCGGCGTCGGGCGCGCTCTCCCGGCCGGGCCGCAGGCCTGAGCTCTCCCGGCGCGGCCCGGGTCGCCACCTCGTCCGGACGGGCGGCGCGGGTCGTTCCGGCGCCGGTCACACCGTGATCGAGGCACTCCCGCGATGCGTTCGCCTCCGGGGTGCACGCATCGTCCGCCTGTCCGACGAGACGGGCGGGGGCCGTTCGTCCAGGTCCGGCGGTCGCGGCGAAACCGGGGCATCGTGCCGCGACGCCGCTCGTGCGATGGCAAGACAGGGAGAGACACCATTGGCCCACATCGTCCGCTGGCTGGCGCTCGCCGGCCTCGCCTTCGCCCTCTCGGCGCCCGCGCGCGCCCAGTCGGTGGTGCTCGACGAGGCGACGGGCGGCAGCCCCCTGTTCGCCCTCGGCACAGCGGCCGGATCGGTTGAAGAGGGCGTCGTCACGCTCGCAGCCGTCCCCACGGTGGTGGTCGTCGCCGACGGCCCGGCCCGGCGCGTGGGGCACATGACGGTGGCCGCCTTCCTCACGGCCTGGGACGCCCATCCGGCGACCTTCTCGGCCGACCCGCCGAACGCGGTGCTGTCCATCCTCGCCGAGGACGGCGGGGCGCGGGACGTGGCGCTCGAACTCACCTCCGCGAAGACGGCGGACGAGGGGCTCGCCTTCACCTTCCGCCCGCTCCTCGAACAGGAGCCGGACGGTCCGTTCGGGGCGGCGACCCTATTCATCCACCCGGAATGCGCCTCGCCCGCCCCGGAGGACTGCTTCCGCTTCTGACACCCGCCCGCCGTCTCAGACGGCGAGGCGCTCCGGATCGGCGGCCGCCACCGTGGCGCCGCCGTGGGTCACCGTCCGCACGAGGCCGGGCACCGCGGCGACGTGCTGCTCGGCGAAGAAGCGCGCCGAGAGGGTCCGCAGGTACGGCGAGGCGCCGGGCGCGGACGAGCCGCGGGCAAGACGCGCCGCGCGGGCGAGGAAGGTGCCGCCCGCCACGAGGCCGAAGGCGCGCAGGTACGCCGTCGCCCCGGCGAGCGCCTCCTCCCGCGCCGCGGCGGGGCCCGCGAGGCGCTGAAGCATCACCTCCGTCGCGCGGGCGAGGGCGGCGAGCGCCTCCGACAGGATCTCGGCCGTGTCTGCGAGGTCGAGATCGTTGGCGCCGCGCACCCGCTCCACCTCCGCCGACAGCTCGGCGAGGAAGGCGCGCACCGCCTCCCCCTCCCCCATGGGCAGCTTGCGGGTCACGAGGTCGATGGCCTGGATGCCGTTCGTGCCCTCGTAGATCGGGAAGATGCGGGCGTCCCGGTAGAAGCGCGCCGCCCCCGCTTCCTCGATGTAGCCCATGCCGCCGAACACCTGGACGCCGAGGGAGGCGACCTCCACCCCCGCGTCGGTGGAAAAGGCCTTGGCGACGGGGGTGAGGAGGTCGGCCCGCGCCTGCCACTGCGCCCGCTCCGCCTCCGGCCCCGCCCGGGCGCGGTCGATGGCGACGGCGAGGGCGTAGCACACGGTGCGGGCCGCCCCGGTCATCGTGCGCATGGCAAGAAGCATGCGCTTCACGTCCGGGTGGTGGACGATCGGGGCCATCCCCTCGCCGGCGAAGGTCGCCGCCCTCCCCTGCCGCCGCTCGCGGGCGTGGGCGAAGGCGTGCTGGGTGGAGGCCTCGGCAAGGGCGGCGCCCTGGACGCCGACGGCGAGCCGTGCGTTGTTCATCATGGTGAACATGCACCTGAGGCCCCGGTTCTCCTCCCCGATCAGCCAGCCGACGGCGCCCTCGCCCTCGCCGTAGACCATGGTGCAGGTGGGCGAGCCGTGGATGCCGAGCTTGTTCTCGAGGCCGGCCGCGCGCAGGTCGTTGCGCGCGGCGGGCGCCCCGTCCGCGTCCGGGATCCACTTGGGCACGAGGAACAGGGAGATGCCGCGGGTGCCGGGGGGCGCGTCCGGCAGGCGCGCGAGCACGAGGTGGACGATGTTTTCCGAAAGGTCGTGGTCGCCGTAGGTGATGTAGATCTTCTGGCCGAACAGGCGGTAGGTGCCGTCCCCCGCCCGCTCGGCGCGGGTGCGCAGCGCCGACAGGTCCGAGCCCGCCTCCGGCTCGGTGAGGTTCATGGTGCCGGTCCACTCCCCCGCCACCAGCTTCGGCAGGTAGAGGGCCTTGATCTCCGGCGAGGCGTGGGCCGAGATGGCCTCGATGGCGCCTAGGGTGAGGAGCGGGTTGAGGGCGAAGGCGACGGAGGCCTGGTTCCAGATCTCGCTCACGGCCGCGTTGAGGGCCTGGGGCAGGCCCTGGCCGCCGAACGCCGGATCCCCGGTGAGGGAGGCCCAGCCGCCGTCCGCCCAGGCGCGGTAAAGGGCCCTCCACGCTTCGCTGGTGACGACGTCGCCGTCCACGATCCGCGGCGGCGCCGCCTCGCCCGCGGGGTCGGCGGGGGCGACCACCTCGTCGGCGAACCGGCCCGCCTCGTGTATCACCTGGCGGACGAGGTCGGGGGCGAGGTCCTCGCCGAGGCCGTCCGCGAGGGCCTCCTTCAGGCCCGCCACCTCGAGGAGGGTGAAGGCGATGTCGTCGACCGGAGCGCGATAGGACATGGACGTTTCCCGAAAGCTGCCTCTCGATGGGCCCGGGGCGCGGGTCGGCCGCGCCTTCAGCGCACATGACGCCGCCGGATCGGCCCGTCAATGACCGCCCGCGCGCGCCCCCACCCCGACGGACCCGCCGACGCCGCCCGGCCCGCGGTCGTCGCCGCCGACGCGCCGGATGCGGTGGAGCGCGCGGCCGCCGTCCTCGCGGCGGGCCGCCTCGTCGCCCTTCCCACCGAGACGGTCTACGGCCTCGCCGCGGACGCGACGGACGGGGCCGCGGTCGCGCGGCTTTACGCCGCGAAGGGCCGGCCGGCGCAGAACCCGCTGATCGCCCACGTGGCGGACCTTGCGATGGCCGGCCGGCTCGGCCGCCTCGACGGGCGGGCACGGGCGCTCGCCGAGGCCTTCTGGCCCGGGCCGCTCACCCTCGTCGTGCCGCTCGCCGCCCCCTCCCCGCTCGCCCCGGCGGTGACGGCCGGCAACCCCACGGTGGCCCTGCGCGTCCCCGCGAGCACGGCCTTCCGCGCGGTGATCCACCGGCTCGGCCGGCCGGTCGCGGCGCCGAGCGCCAACCGCTCCGGCCGCATCACCGCGACCCGGGCGGCCGACGTGGTGGCCGAGCTCGGCGCCCGGGTCGACCTCGTCCTCGACGCCGGCCCCTCTCCCGTGGGGATCGAGAGCACGATCGTCGGTCTCGGCGCGGGTCCTGCCCGGCTCCTGCGCCCCGGCGGGCTCGACGCGGAGGCGATCGAGGCGGTGCTCGGCGCGCCGCTGGAGCGGCCGGCCCCGGCGGGCGACGGCCCGCTCGCCGCGCCCGGCATGATGGCCTCCCACTACGCGCCGCGGGCGGCCGTCAGGCTCGACGTGCCGGCAGGCGCCGTGCGCCCGGGCGAGGCGCGGCTCGCCTTCGGCGGGGGAGAAAGCGCGGGCGCGGCGCCCTTCTTCGACCTCAGCCCCTCGGGCGACCTCGCGGAGGCGGCGCGAAACCTCTACCATGGCCTCCGGCGCCTCGACCGGCCGGACGTGCCGTGCATCGCCGTCGCGCCGGTCCCGGCGACGGGGCTCGGGCTCGCGATCCGCGACCGCCTCGCCCGCGCCGCCGCGCCCCGACCGGCGGACGCCGCCCGAGCCGGGCACCGCGACCGACACGACAGGAAGGACGGCATTCCGTGACAACCCTCCTCCTCGCCCACCCGGCCTACCTCGACCACCTGACGCCGGAGGGTCATCCGGAGCGCCCGGACCGCCTGCGGGCGATCGCGAAGGTGCTGGAGCATCCGCCGTTCGCCGCCCTCGTGCGGGAGGAGCCGGAGGAGGCGCCGTCCGAGGCCGCCGCCCTCGCCCACACCGACGCCTACGTCGCCCTGATCGAGCGCACGGCGCCCGCGGAGGGCCGCGTCCCCCTCGACGCGGACACGGTGATGTCCCCCGGCAGCCTCAGGGCGGCCCGCCTCGGCGTCGGCGCGGCGCTGCGGGCGGTGGACGCGGTGATGGCGGGCGAAGTGGCGAACGCCTTCTCGGCCGCCCGTCCGCCCGGCCACCACGCGGAGAAGGACCGGGCGATGGGCTTTTGCCTGTTCAACAATGCGGCCATCGCCGCCCGCCACGCGCAGCGCGCCCACGGGGCGGAGCGGGTCGCCGTCGTCGACTTCGACGTCCACCACGGCAACGGCACCCAGGACATCTTCTGGGACGACCCGTCGGTGATGTACGCCTCGACCCACCAGATGCCGCTCTACCCCGGCACCGGCGCCGTCTCGGAAACGGGGGCGGGGAACATCGTCAACGCGCCGCTGCGCGCGGGCGACGGGGGCGAGCGGTTCCGCGAGGCGATGAAGACGCGCATCCTGCCGGCCCTGCGGGATTTCTCGCCCGACCTCGTGGTGATCTCGGCGGGCTTCGACGCCCACAGGGACGACCCGCTCGGCGGCCTCTACCTCGAGGAGAAGGACTTCGCCTGGGTGACGGGCGAGCTCATGGAGGTGGCGAACGGGAGCGCGGACGGGCGGGTCGTGTCGATCCTCGAGGGCGGCTACGATCTCGTCGGCCTCGCGAAGTCGGTCGCCGCCCACCTCCTCTGCCTGATGGAGGCTTGACCGGGCGCGGGCAGCGCGGCGAGGTTGCCGGTCCATTCCGAGCGACGGAGAGAGGGCGATGGCGTCTGAGCGCGGGGCGGTGCGGGCGGCGGCCGGCGGACGGGCGGCGGCCGGCGGACGGGCGAAGGCGGCGGCGGGCGCGGGGGAGGCCGGCGCGCAGCCCCACGAGGACGTGGCGAGCCTGTCGTTCGAGGCGGCGCTGTCGGAGCTCGAACGGATCGTGGCCGAGCTCGAGCGCGGCGAGGTTCCGCTGGAGACCTCGATCGAGATCTACGAGCGGGGCGAGGCGCTGAAGCGCCGCTGCGAGGCCCTCCTCAAGAACGCGGAGATGCGCGTGGAGAAGGTGCGCCTCGCCGCCACCGGGGAACCCGTGGGCACAGAGCCCCTCGACGGGGACTGACCGGGCGCCGGCTCTCCCCCGCCCGCTCCGCCGGAAGCGGCGGAGCGGGCGGGACGGGCCGGGGCGGACCGGTCGCCCCGGCCAACCCTGCCGCGCCGGTGCGCCGCGCGGTTCGGCCGCGCCCATCGCACCCCGCGAAGCGATGCGGACGGCTGGTCCCGACGATCCCGCCCGTGCGCGGGAAGACCTGCCGGTCCCCGACCGCGAGGCGCCGGGATGGGGAGGCATCGCGACTGGCGATGCGGTCCCCGGGCCGCCTTCCGCGCCGCGTCTCGGGGCTTCCCGGTTGGTGCGACCCGCGCCGCCGGTCCGTCCTCGTCGACGGGTCCGGCGACGCCGGTCGACGACCGGCCGCGACGGCGAGCCGATGACGGTGCCGGCAATGCCGCGGACCACCGTCCGCATGCCGCGCCCGGGCGGGGGACGACGCGCGGTCAGTCGCCGAAGCCGCCGGAGAGCCCCGCGTCGCCGAGGGTCCTGAGGCCGATGCGGAAGAACACGGTGCGGTCGATGGGGTCGTCGTCGTCGCCGCTGCTGTCTTCGGCGTAGGACAGGGACATGGAAAGGCTGTCGTCGTCGTAGCCCACGCCTACGCCCTCGCGGATCATCTCCCGGTTCTCGATGTCGTAGCGGACCTGCCCGAACAGGCGCAGCGTCCTGAGCACGCGAAGGCTCGCCCCGCCCTGGATCTCCTGCCGGTTCTCCGTGACGCCGAGGTCGGGCTGGCGGCGCAGGAAGGCGTAGACCGCGCGGGCGGCGAGGGGGCCGGCCTGGCCCGCCGCCTGCACCTGGCCCTGCTCGATGTCGAAGCTCTCCTGGTCGAAGCGGCCCTGGGCGTTCAGTTGCAGCCCCGCGTTCGTGCCGAGGTAAAGGGCGGCCACGTAGTCCGATTCGGCCGTCTCGAGGCCGGAATCGCTCGACGAGTTGAGGATGTCGGGCGTCGCGTAGGAGTTCTTGCCGGCCACCTGGAAGGACTGGCCGACGAGGGCCGACAGGAAGCCGCCGTTGTAGGCCTGGACGGTGTAGCGCAGGCCGACGTCCATCCGCGTACCGCCGGGCGAGCGGTCGTAGCCGGAGAAGCGGTTGACGTCGAACAGGCTCGTGTCCTCGAAGATGACCGACTGGCTGTCCTCGTTCGGGATGTCTCCGATGTTCGCCTCGTCCGGCCGGGCGACGATCTGGGCGATGGGCTCGAATGTCTGGCTGCCCCAGGCGGTCGCCGCCACCCACGGCCAGCGGTACTGCATGCCGATCCACGGCATGGCGCGGCCGATCGACTCCTCGTCGAGGGCGGTCACGTTCGAATCGGCGTTGTCGATGAAGAAGGCGTCCACCTGGGCGCCGAGGAAGGGCGTCCAGACCTGCCCGACCGGGTCGATGAGCTGGCGCCGCCAGTCGAGCTTCGCCGAGGCGCGGGTGAAGGTGCCCTCGACGCCCCGGAATCGGGCCGTCCGCCCGCCGGCGCCGTCGAGGACGCCGAAGGCGTCGGTCTCCTCCCGGCTGAGGGAGGTCAGGTTGAGGTGGTAGGCGAGCTCGCCGCCGACGACCGATTCGTCGAGGATCGCCTCGTAGTTGAGGACCGGGTGGACGTAGGGCTGCTTGTCCTGCAGGTCGAGGCCGACCGGGGTGAACGGGGCGGGCGGGTCGAGAACGTCGCCGCCCGTGAAGTCGTCGCGCAGGATGCGGAAGGCGTAACCGCGCAGGTCGAACCAGTTTCGCTCCCCGAGGCCCGTCAGGTAGAGCGTGTTGACGCCCGTGTCCCCCGATCCGCCGGGCTGCTCGTAGTCCTCCAGGAACACCCGGTCGGAGGTGAGGACGGCGTTCCAGCCCCACTGCCACAGGCGGTTGATGCGGAAGTTGCCGTTGGAGACGAGGGAGCCGCGGAAGTCCCGGTCGCCGCTGGTGCCGGCGAAAGCGTCCGGATCGGCCTGGAGGATGCCGGCGACACGGATGTCGTAGGCGCCGGTGAGGAGTTGCTGGCGCCACTCCGCGTCGACGAGGACGCCCTGGCGGGAGAGCGGCGTCGCCGCAAAGGTGAGGTCGTAGCTCGGCGCGATGGCCCAGAAGTAGGGCACCCGCACGCCGACCCCGAGGAGGTTGCTGTAGATGAAGTCCGGCACCAGGAAGCCGGACTGGCGGCGCACCGTCGGGTCCGGGTGGCTGAAGAAGGGCAGGTAGGCGACCGGGATGCCCCACAGCTCGAGGCTCGCGTTCTCGTAGTAGACCGTCCGCTCGCTCTCGTCGTGGATGATGGTGCGCGCCTTGATCTGCCAGGTGGGCGGCTCGGACGGGCGCTCGAGGCACTCGTGGCAGGCGGTGTAAACGCCGTCGGTGAAGACCGTCCGGTCGCCCTCGCGCACCGCCTCGTCCGCCGCGAAGCGCGAGCGCAGCACGGTATCGACGCGGATGCCGCGGGCGAAGCCGTCCCTCAGCGTGTCGTCGAGGGCGATGGTCTCGGCGGTGACGATGGTGCCCGTCGGCTCCTCGAGGCGCGCCCCGCCCGTCGCCGTGAAGCGGTTGGTGCGCCGGTCGAGGGTGACGGTGCCGGCGAACAGCTGGTATCCGCGGTAGGCGATGGTGACGTTGCCGACGGCCGAGATCACGTCCCGGTCGAAGTCGTAGATGAGCTGGTCCGCCTCGAGATAAAGGGGCGTTCCCGTCTCCGCGAGGGCGGCGGAGACCTCGCCCGTCCCCGTGCCCGCCGTCAGCTGGGCCGACGCCTCGCCGGCCCAGCCCGCCAGCACGAGAGCGGCGGCCCCCGCGAGGAGGCCGCGCGCGCGGGCGCGGGCTGTGCGGGGCGGGCGGCCCATCCTACCCGTCCTCCGTCTTCAGGAGGCGAGAGATGCCGATGAGGGCGGCCGCCACCCCCGGCGTCCAGGCCGCGATCACCGGGGCGACGACGCCTGCCCGGCCGAGGTCCCCCGCCACCTCCTGGGCGATGTAGAGGAGGAAACCCGCGCCGACGCCGGCCGCGAGCGTCCAGGCGACGCCGCCGAGGCGCATCAGCCGCAAGGAGACGGTGGCCGCCACCACCACCATCGCCGCGAGCAGGAGCGGGCGCGCGAGGAGCCCCTGGAACTGCATGCGGAAGCGGTGGGCCGGCAGCCCCGCCCGGGCGGCGAGGGCGGCGACCGAGGGCAGCTGCCAGAAGGAGATGGCGGCGGGCTGGGCGATCGATTCCTGCACCTCGATGGGCGACAGGTACGTGGGCAGGACGTACTCGTCCCGCCGCGTCCGCCGGCCCGTCTCGTCGAAGACCGACACGTTCTGCATGAGCCAGGCGCCGTCCTCGAGCACCGCCTTCTCGGCGTGGATGCGCGCGGCGAAGTGGCCGTCCCGGTCGAAGCGGTAGGCGATGACGGTGAACAGGCGCAGGCCCGCCGAGGCGGTGGAGGCCGCGTTCATGATGGACGAGCCCTCCGGCCCCTCCTGACGGAACCAGATGTCCCGGCTCGCCATCAAGGTCATCATCCCCTCGTTGCCGAGGACGCGGGCGGCCATCTGGTCCGACCGCTCCCGCGCGAGCGCCGACAGCGGGTTGTAGACCATGGAGGCGACGAGCCCGACCGCCACGGCGACCGCCACCGGCGGCAGGATGAACTGCCAGACCGAGACGCCCGCCGCGCGCAGGACCACGAGCTCGAGGTGGCGGTTGAGGGCGAGGAAGGCCCCGATCGCCCCGAACAGGACGGCGAAGGGGATGAACTCCTCCGCGAGGGAGGGCGTCTTCAGGAGGGAGGTGAGGAAGGCGGTTCCGGCGGAAAAGCCCTCCTTGTCGATCGAGCGGCGGACGAGCTCCACGTAGTCGGCGAGCAGGATGATCGCCGAACCGAGCAGGAAGAAGCCGCCGATCCAGCGCGCGAACACGCCCGCGAGATAGCGCGAGACCGTCGCCCCGCCGCCCATCAGCCCGCCCTTCCCGTGGTCGCGCCGTGCCCGCCCCCGCCGTGGGAGACGGTTCCGGCGGCGCGGCGGGCGAGCGACAGGAGCCGCGCGGCGATCCGGTCGTGCACCTCGATCCGCCGGTCGCGCAGGATGAGGAGGAAGGCGATGAGACCCGCGCCGACCGGCACGGCGTAGACGAGGGCGATGGCGGCGGGTTCGGTCGCCGAGGCCGTCGCCGCCACGTAGCCGAGGAGCCGCACGACGCCGATCGCAAGGCCCGCCGCCAGGATCGCCGCCACCCGCCCGCGCCGGTTGGTCCGCGGATCGCCCACGAACAGGAAGGCTATGAGGGCGAAGACCAGCGGATAGAGGGGCTGGACGAACCGGTCGTGGAGCTCGGCGCGGAACCGGCCGGCGTGCTCGGCGAAGTATTCGTCGCCCGGCGCGGGGGCGAGGAGCTCCGGCAGGGTCCGCTCGCTCGGCTTGTAGACCGGCGTCACGTCCTCCGGGACGAGGTGGGTGAGGTCGAAGGCGTAGGCCTCGAAGCGGGCGACGGACAGCTCCCCCGAGGCGCGGTCGAGGCGCTGGATCATGCCGTCGCCCATGACGAGGAGCGTGCGGTCGAGCGCCTCCACCACGCGGCCCGTGCGGGTGAGGTAGGTCATGGAGCGCGCCTCGTCCCGCTCGTCGACGAGCATCAGCCCCTCGAGGGTGCCGTCGGACGCCCGGTCGCGGATGTGGACGAGGAGACCGTTGTCGATCCCGATGAAGCGGCCCGGGTCGATGATGGTCGCCACCACGTCGGCCCGCACGTTGGTGATCGCGGTGCGCAGCTCCTTCAGCCCCGCGGGCGCCACGAACATGGCGCTCGCGAAGATCCCCGCCCCGATCAGGACGGCGAGCGCCGCCGCGGGCTTCAGCAGCGTCAGCCGCGAGCCGCCCGAGGCGGACACCACGATGAGCTCGCTGTCCCGGTTGAGGCCGTCGTAGACCGCCACCATCGCGATCGCGAAGGCGATCGGGGCGATGAGGGTGGCGAGGAAGGGGACGGCGAGGGCGGTGAGCTCGAAGAAGGTGGCGAGCGTCTGGCCCTGGGCGGTCACCAGGTCGAGGCGCTGCAGGGCCTGGGTCGACCAGATGATGGCCGTGAGCACGACGAGCGTGGCGCCGAACGCGACGGCGATGCGGCCGAACACATAACGCTCGATCAGTACCATCGCGAGGCCGAACACACACACCCGGGGGCCGGGAGGGCGGGCTCGCTCTCCCTTCGAATCCGGTGAAGTACACTACCGCCCCCGGGCCTTAAAGGCCGGTGAACGGCGAAGCCCGGGCGCGGCGGGCGGTTCGCCGCCCTCGTGTCCCCTTGGACACACAGGCGGACGGGGCGTATATGGAGCGCCTTCCCGTCCACGAGCCGAGGGACCTCTCCACGCCATGGCATCGCTTCCGACCTTCACGTTCGCCGACCTGGACCGTCCCGCGTCCGGCACCGCCGTGGTGCTCGCGGCCGAGGGGCCCGAGCTCGGCCCCGTGGCCGAGGGCCTCGAGGAGGCCTCGGGCGGGCTGATCGCGGCCGCCGCGGCCACGGCCCGCTTCAAGGGCAAGGCGCGCAAGACGCTGTCCCTCCTCGCCCCCCGCGGCCTCGCCCTCGACCGGCTCGTGGTGGTGGGCACGGGCAAGGCCGGGGAGACGGCGGCGGCCGACTGGGTGAAGCTCGGCGGGGCGATCGGCGGGGAGCTCTCGGGCGGAACGGGCGCGGCGACCGTCGTTCTGGAGCTGCCGGGCGGCGAGGCGGTACCGGCCGAGGCGGCGGCGGACGTGGCGCTCGGCATCATGCTGCGCGGCTACCGGTTCGACCGCTACAAGACCAAGAAGGGCGAAGCCAACGGCGAGGAGGACGAGGCGCCGCGGGAGATCACCATGATGGTCGCCGACCCGGCCGCCGTGTCCGCCGCCTTCGAGGCGAGCCGCGCGGCCGCAGAAGGCGTCGTCCTCGCCCGGGACCTCGTGAACGAGCCGGCGAACGCGCTCGGGCCCGTGGAGTTCGCCGAGCGTGCGGCGGAGCTCGAGAGGCTCGGCGTCGCGGTGGAGATCCTCGACGAGGCGAAGCTGAAGGAGGAGCGGATGGGCGCCCTCCTCGGCGTCGCCCAGGGCTCCGTCCGCCCGCCGCGGGTCGCCGTCATGCGCTGGGACGGCGGGGTGGCCGGCGCGCCGCCGATCGCCGTCATCGGCAAGGGCGTCGTGTTCGACACCGGCGGCATCTCCATCAAGCCCGCGGGCGGCATGGAGGACATGAAGGGCGACATGGCGGGGGCGGCCTGCGTCGTCGGCCTCATGCACGCCCTCGCCGCGCGCAAGGCGAAGGCGAACGTGGTCGGCCTCATCGGCCTCGTGGAGAACATGCCGGACGGCAACGCCCAGCGGCCGGGGGACATCGTAACGTCCCGCTCCGGCCAGACCATCGAGATCATCAACACCGACGCGGAGGGCCGCCTCGTCCTCGCCGACGTGATCGACTACGCCCGCGAGCGGTTCGAGCCGCGCCTCATGATCGACCTCGCGACGCTCACGGGAGCCATCATCGTCGCCCTCGGCCACGCCCACGCGGGGATGTTCACCGACGACGAGACCCTCGCCGCCCAGCTGCGCGACGCCGGCAAGGCGACCGGCGACACCGTCTGGCACATGCCGCTCGGCAAGGACTACGACAAGCTGATCGATTCCAAGGTCGCCGACATGAAGAACACCGGCGGCCGCTGGGGCGGGTCCATCACCGCCGCCCAGTTCCTGAAGCGCTTTGCCGGCGACACGCCGTGGGTCCACCTCGACATCGCGGGAACCGGCATGGGCGCGCCGGCGAACGAGATCAGCCGCACCTTCGGCTCGGGCTTCGGCGTGCGCCTCCTCGACCGTTTCGTCGCAGATTACCACGAGGGCTGAGGCCCCGCGCCGGAGGACCCGCCCGTGAAGCTCTTCCACTCGGACGCCAGCCCCTACGCCCGCAAGTGCCGCGTGGTGGTCCACGAGCTCGGCCTCGAGGACCGCGTGGAGCTTGTGGCGACGAAGGTCGCGCCCGGCGCGCCCAACCGGGAGTACGGCGAGGGCGTCAACCCGCTGCGGCGGGTGCCCGCCCTCCTCGCGGACGACGGGTCGCTCATCGTCGACAGCCGCGTCGTCACCGAGTACCTCGCCCACGTGGCGGGCGACCGGGCGCTCTACCCGGACGGGGAGAAGCGCTGGCGGGTCCTGTCGGACGCGGCGCTCGCCGAGGGCATCCTCGACGTCGCCGTGTCCACCCGCTACGAGACCTTCACCCGGCCGGAGGCGCTGCGCTGGGACGCGTGGGTGGACGACATGCGCGACCGGGCGCTGTCCGTCCTCGACCGGTTCGAGGCCGCAGGCGTGCCGGTGGCCGGCGGTGGCCCGGGCGAGCCCATCGACATCGCCGGGATCACCCTGGGCTGCGCCCTAGGCTACCTCGACTTCCGCTTCCCCTGGTTCGGCTGGCGCGACGGAAGGCCGGGCCTCGTCGCCTGGTACGAGCGGGTGGCGACGCGGGTGTCCTTCTCGGCAACCGTCCCGAAGGGGTAGAGCGGGCAGGTTCCTGCCGCCGGATCGGTCGTCGAGGCTCGCGCCGGGGGCGGTTCCGGAGGGGGCGGCGCCGGCGGAGGGTCGGCAGAGTTCGTCCCACCAGAGGAATGGACGGGCGAGCGCCGGACGGCGCGTCACGCCGGAGCGGCCGATGCCCCTGCCGACGGGGCCTGCGGCTGCGGGTCAGTCGCGGCCGGGCGGGCGGCGAGGGCCTGGCGGACGGGCTCAAAGCTGCGGCGGTGGTGGACCGTCGCGCCGTGGGCGGCGAGCGCGGCGCGATGCTCGGGCGTCGCGTAGCCCTTGTGGCGCTCGAAGCCGTAGAGCGGGAAGGCGCGGCCGAGGCGCTCCATCAGGCGGTCCCGCGTCACCTTGGCGACGATGGACGCGGCCGCGATCGCCGCCGACTGCCCGTCCCCGCCGACGACCGCCCGCGCGGGAACGGCGAGCCCCTCCGGCACGTCCCGCCCGTCGAACAGGGCGAGGCGCGGCGGCTCGGACAGGCTCGCCACCGCCCGGCGCATGGCCCACAGCGTCGCACCGCGGATGTTGAGCCGGTCGATCCGCGCCGGACCGGCCGAGACCACCGCGACCGTCGCCTCCGCGAACAGCCGCCGGGCGATCTCCGCCCGGTCCCTTTCGTCGAGCGTCTTGGAATCGGCGATCCCGTCGATCGCGACGCCCGCCGGCAGGACAACCGCCGCCACCACCACGGGCCCGGCGAGCGGCCCGCGCCCCGCCTCGTCCACCCCGCACAGGCGCATGGTGCCGGCAGCGCCGGCGGCGGCCGCGTCGAACGCCGAGAGCCCTTCGCTCACCCTCTCCTCCATCGCCCCGGACCCGTTGCCGCACGATCCTGCACCGGTCAGGACGCCGGGCGAAGCCCCCGGCGCGGCCCGTCAACAGGAACGGGCGACCTCGGCGTCGGCCCGGAAGGCGCAAAGAGGGGGCGTCACGGCCGCGGGGTCCTTGGCGAGGTCGTCCCAGCGGCGCAGGCGCACGGCCTCGGCCGCGTGGGGGCGGGCGAGGAAGGCCGCCGCCTCCGCGGGCGTGAAGGGGCCGCCCTGGACGGCGAGGGACACGCGCGAGGCCTCCGACAGGCCCGCGAGATAGGCCGGGTCCACCGCCGTCAGGTACCGTTTCGCCGCCACGTGGAGGCGGACGGGCTCGGCGACGGCGGGCCCGAACAGGGCCTCGAGGAAACCCGCCCCCGCGTCCTCATGGCAAAGGTCGCGCCCCTTGCGGGCGGCCGACGGGTCGTCCGCCACGAGATGGCCGACGTCGTGGAAGAGGGCCGCCGTCACCAGCGCCGGGCACGCCCCCTCGCCCCGGGCGAGCGCCGCGCACTGGAGCGCGTGCTGCAACTGGCTCACCGCCTCGTCGCCGTACTGCTCGCTCCCGCGCTCCGCCAAGAGCCGGAAAAGGTCGTCGAGATCCATGGCGCCCTCCCTCCGCCCCCTCCTAGCACCTGCCGGCGGCGCCGGCGAGCCGGTCAGGGAACCGGCGCCAGGATGATCGAAAGGCCGGCCGCGACGAGGAGCGCGCGGACGGCCGGATGCCGGTTCCCGATGAGGCCGAAGGAGAGCGCCCACAGGCCGGCGCCGACGCGCAGCGCCGCGAGGAGCGCGTCACCCGGCGCGGCGGCGAGGGCGATCACGTCCGGCCGGGCGACCATGGCGAGCGGGATCACGTAGAGGCCGACGCCGAGGGCCATCGCCCGCACCGCCACCTTCAGCCAGTTCTCGCCCACCATGCCGGCCGCGATGAACACTGCGCCGCAGACGGGCGGGGTGATGGTGGACAGGAGCGCATACCAGAAGACGAACAGGTGCGCCGTCAGGAGCGGCAGCCCGAGTTCCTGGAGGGCGGGGCCCGCGACGGACACGCAGATGACGTAGGCCGCCGTCGTCGGCACCTCCATCCCGAGGATAAGGCAGGCGAGCGCGGTGAGGAGGAGGGCGGGCCACAGGGCGTCCCCCGCCGCCGACAGGATCAGCGAGGTGATCTTCACCCCGAGCCCCGTCATGCCGAGGACGCCGATCACGATGGACGCGCACAGGATGATGGAGGCGATCGTCGCCACCTGCCGCCCGGCCGTGACGCACGCGCCCGCGAGCCGCCGGCCGGCCCGGGGAAGGTCGATCCTGAGGTCGCGCCCGAAGAGGAGGAGGACGGCGGCCGACAGGATCGAGAGGGAGGCGGCGTAGGGGGGCGTGAAGCGGGCGGCGAACATCCCCCACAGCAGGACGGCGAACGGGACGAGGAAGAAGAGGGAGGTGACGAGGACGTCCCGCGCGCGCGGCCGCTCCTCCGGCGGCAGGCCGGCGAGGTCGTGGCGGCCGCAGAAGGCGTCGATCCCGATCCAGACGGCGGCGAAGTAGAGGATCGCGGGAAGGGCCGCGGCGGCCATGATGCCGGTGTAGGGGGTGCCGGTGAGCTCCACCATCACGAATGCGCCCGCGCCCATGAGGGGCGGCATGATCTGCCCGCCCGAGGAGGCGACGGCCTCCACCGCGCCCGCGAGGCTCCGGGGGTAGCCGAGCCGCGTCATGGCCGGCAGCGTGACCGCGCCGGTGGAGGCGACGTTGGCCGAGGCGGACCCGGAGATCGACCCGAACAGGGCCGAGGACAGCACCGAGACCTTGGCCGCCCCGCCGCGAAGCCGCCCGGCCGCGGCCGCGGCGACGTTCATGAAGCCCTCGCCCGCCTCGCCCGCGTTGAGGACGGCGCCGAGGATCACGAAGATCGCCACGATGGAGACCGACACGCCGGTGAGCGAACCCCACAGCCCTCCCTCGGCGATGACGAGCGTCCCGAGGAAGCTTTCCACCGGCATCCCCGGGTGGCCGAAGGCGCCGGGGACGCGCTCTCCGAGGAGGCCATAGAGGAGGGCCGCCGCCGCAACGGCCGGCAGCGGCCAGCCGACGGCGCGCCGCGCCATCTCGAGGACGGCGAGGAGGAGGACGGCGGCGAGGGCCAGCTGGAGCGGTCCCTCGAGGTAGCCGTACTGGTCCGCGAGGGCCCGGTGGTTGACGGCGACGTACAGGCAGGCGGCGAGCGCGAGGACGCACAGGAGCGCGCCGCCGATCCGCTCGGCGCGGCTCCGGGCGATGGCGACGAGCACCCATGGCAGGGCGAGCGCCATGTGGAGCGGCCGGCTGACGAGGTTGGGCACGAGCCCGGAGAAGACGAGCCACAGGTGGAAGGCGACGGTCGTCGCGCCGAGCGCGACCAGCACCGGCCAGGGCAGGCCGGTCGGCGGCGCCGCGATCCCCGCCGGTGGCGCGACCGTCCCGCCGCCGTCGCCGGTCACGCGGGCGGCCCCGAACGGCTGCACCACCGGTCGGCCGCCCCGTCCGCCCGCGCCGCGTCCATGGTGCGCCCGTCCGGGGCGCCTCGCCAGCGGTTGCCGGCCCGCGTCTGGACGGACGCCACGCCCCGTCCCGCCGCCGACGGCGAGGCGCTCCGCGGCGCGCCACCGCCTTCGGCCCGGGCGGCGGCCGGCGCCCGCGGGCCTTGCGATCCGGAAGGATGCGGCCGCAGTGCGGCCGGGCCGGCCCGGCCACGCGCCAGCGCCTCCGCCGGCGACGTCATGGCGATGCTCCCTCGCGGGATCCATTGAAGCGACCGGACGTCAAGAAGCGCGGAGCTGCGGTCCCTGCCGGCTCGGGTGCCTTGCCGATCCCGGTCCATTGCGCTGGCGGGGCGGACCGGCCGACGTTCCGCCGGAGCCGCCGCTTGCGGAAGCGCGCCGGGCGCGGGCCAGGTCCATCCCCGAAGAGCCGGAGGCGTGGCTCGGCGCGGTCCGCGCCCGGAGAGACCCTCGGGACGAGCTGCCGGCAAGCCGGTCAGCGCGCCGCGTCCGGCACGTCGATCCCGGCCTCCTCGTAGTACTTCAGAGCCCCCGGGTGGATCTCCGTGGTGACGTTCTCCAGCATGTCGGGCGTCACGCCGCGCCACCACGGCGCCGTCTCGGCCATGTCCGCCCGCTTCTCCCAGAACGCCTTGGTCAGGGCGTAGGCCGTCTCCTCGTCCATGTCGGTGGTGGCGTAGGCGACCACGGGCAGCGACGTCGTCACCACGTCCTCGTCCTGGCCGGGGTAGGTGCCGGCCGGGATGACGAGGCGGGTGCGCCCGGTCTTCTCCACCTGGTCCTCGGTCATCGACACGACGACGACGCGCCCGCCGGCCGCCGCCTCCACCACGTTCGGCGCAGGCCAGGAGCCGGCCGTCACGAAGGCGTCGATGCGCCGGTTGCGCAGCGCCGGGACGGCGTTCGACAGCTCCACGTCCGCGACCCGAACCGCGTCGCGGATCCCGAACAGCTCGAGGTACTTCTCGCCCTCGCGCGCGCCGAACGAGCCCTTGCCGAGGAGGAGGCGCTTGCCCGCGAGGCCCGTGATGTCGTCCACCCCGCTCTCGGCCGACACCACGAAATGCATGGTGAGGGAGGGGATCGGGAAGAGGGCGCGGATGTCGGAAAAGCGCTCGCTCTCGCGCCCCTCGAACATGGCCTTGCCCTCGCGGGCGAGGGTGACGAGGGCGGGCGGCGAGGTGAAGACGTAGTTGCCGGTCCGCCGCGCGGCCTCCATGACGTTCTGGACCGAGCCCTGGCTCTCCTCGACGGTGAGCACGATCCCCCCGTCCGTGCCCGCCTTGATCGCCTCGGCGAGCTCCACGCCCGTCTGGTAATAGGATGAGCCGGGCTTGGCGGACTTGTAGGTGACCCGCGTCTCCGCCGCGGCGAGCCCGCCCGTGGCGGCGAGAACGAGCGCCGCGCACGCGCCCGCCAAGGCGGTGCGGAGCGGCCTGTTGTGACGTGCCATCATGTGCCTATCCTCCCGGTGGGTCGTTGTGGCCGCTTCCATCGGCCGCCCGCGCGCCCCGGTCAACCGCCTTCCCGTTCGCCCCGTCGGGACCGGCGCCCCGGGCGTCATCGGCCCGTCATCGAACGGGGCCAAGGGTGGCCAGGGCCGCGCGCCGGCCACCGACCTTCCGGGAGGACGCTCCATGAACCGCCTTCTTGCCTTCGCCATCGTCTCCCTCGCCGCGGCGCCCGTCGCCGCCCTCGCCCAGACCACGGCCGGCGAGCCCGCGGCCGCCGGAGCCGCCCCCGCCGCCGCCGGGGGCGACGCCGCGCCGGGCGCACCGCAGGCCGCCCCCGCAGCCCCGGCGGCGGAGGCGCACGCCGCGCCGGCCGCGCCGGCGGCGGAAGAGCCCGCCTTCATCGTGTCCGAGCCGCCGGACGCGCTCTTTTCGTCCGACCTCGTGGGCGAGGCCGTGTACGGTTCGGCGGCGGAGAAGATCGGCGACATCAACGACCTCCTGATCTCGCCGGGCGGGGCGGTGACGGGCGTCGTCATCGGCATCGGCGGCTTCCTCGGGGTCGGCGAGAAGGACGTGGCGGTGCCCCTCGGGGCGCTTTCCATGCAGCGGGTCGACAACCGCGTCGAGATCACCATCGACGCCACCGAGGCCGAACTCGCCGCCGCCCCCGGCTTCGTCCGGGCGGACGGCACCACGAGCGACCGGCTCGGCGCCTTCACCCGCGCCTACGAGCGCACGCGGGCGGAGGCGGAGGCGGCCCTCGGCGTCGCCGGGGAGCGGGCGGGCGAGCTCGCGGGCCAGGCGGGCGAGCAGGCCGGCGTTCTCTACGAGCAGGCCGAGGAGCGGGCGCGCGAGCTCTACCTCGAGGGGCTCCAGCGGCTCGAGCGCCTCGCGGGCGAGGGGGAAGGCGAGCCCGCCCCGGCCCCCGCGCCCGCCGACGGCGCCCCGGCGGAGCCCGCCCCGGCGGACGGCGGCGGCACCAACTGACGGGGCTGCAACCGGACGTCGCTTTCGGCTGGAACGGCGGACCGTCCGGCGCTAACGTCCCGGCGCCGCGGCGAGCCGTCCGCCCCGGCGGCCGCGCCACGCGCGGCCCGTCTCAACGGAGGTCTCCGACCGGGATGCGTCTCGCCCTCACCCTCGTCGTCTCGCTCGCCCTCGCGGTCGGCGTCGCGGACAAGGCCCGCGCCGACCGCGACAGCGACATCGCGGCCGCCGCCGCCATCGCCATCGGCGCCATCGCCATCGGCGCGCTCGCCGCCTCGTCGAACAAGAAGTACCGCAACCAGAAGCACCACGCGCCCCACCGGCGCCACGGCGCGCCCTTCAAGCCCAACAAGCACGTCACCTGCTACCCGGCCCGGGCGGTGTGCCTCAGGAACAACGGCCGGATCGCCCGCAAGGCAACCGAGCGCTACTTCTGGTGAGGACTTGATGACCCATCTGGACGCCCTGCGCGCAGCGGCCATCGCCCTGCCGTTCGCCCTCCTCGCCGCGCCGGCCCCCGTCCCCGCCCAGGAGGCGACCGCCGACGGAGAGGGGCCCGTCGCAGTCCTCGAGCTCGAGGCCGACGCGGTGGAGGTGCCCGCCTACATCGACCACCTCGCCCGCCTCAACGAGGGCGTCCTCACCGACCCGCAGGAGGCGCGCCTCCTCCTCCTCGCCCACGACGTGGCGGTGGCCTCGGTGTGCGCGGGCTTCGCGGTCGACCCGGCGCGCTTCGAGGCCCGCTTCGCCGAGCTCGTCCCGGAGGATTTCGCGGACCTGCCCGGGGACGAGCGCGCGGCCCTCCAGCGCCAGCTCCTCGTCTTCTACGGCATGCACGTGGGCGCGGCCCTCGCGGTCGCGGCGGAGGATGCCGCGGACACCTGCGCCATCGCCGAGGCGGAGCGCACGAACCCGACGGTCGATCACGTCTGGTCTGTCCCGGCCGACTGAACCCAGCCCCGCGCCGGGCGGGAGCGGCCGGGCGGCGGCCGCCCCCGCAGGTGAGCCTCCGGCCGGCCGGGCGCGGACGCCTTCGCGGCTGGTTGTCCGTTCGAGAGGCCGGCACGCCCACACCGGGCGGACTCCTCCCAGGGTCGGCGCGGGCGGAACGGCGCACCTCCGTCACACGGCCGGACAGGCGCCGGGCGCGCCCGGTTGCACCCCGTGCGCTGGCCCGAAGCAGGGGCCGCGCGGCTCAGGCGGGCGGGTCGGACAGGGTCGGCCAGAGGGCGTGGAAGTGGTGGACGGGGCCGTGCCCGGAGCCGACGGCGAGCTGGTCCGCCGCCGAAAGCGCCGCCGTCAGGTAGCGCTTGGCGACGGCGACCGCCTCGTCGAGGGGAAGGCCACGGGCGCGGCCAGCGGCGATCGCCGAGGACAGGGTGCAGCCCGTGCCGTGGTCGTTGCGGGTCGCCTTGCGCGGGGCCGTGAGCCACACCGGCTCGGCGCCGCGCACCAGCAGCACGTCGGCCGCCTCCGGCCCCTCCCCGTGCCCCCCCTTCACGAGGACCGCGAGGGGTCCGAGGTCGAGGAGCGCCCGCGCCTGCGCCTCCATCTCCGCCCGGCCTTGCGCCACCTCCCCGTCGAGGAGGGCGGCCGCCTCCGGCAGGTTGGGCGTCACGATCTCCGCGCGGGGAAACAGGCGGGTGCGGATCGTCCCGATCGCCGCCTCCGAGATCAGCCGCGCGCCGGTCGCCGCCACCATCACCGGGTCGAGCACCACCGGCACGTCCGGGCGCCGCGTGAGACCGGCCGCCACCGTCTCCACCACCTCCGGGCGGGAGAGCATGCCGATCTTCACCGCGCGGACGGCGAGGTCGTCGAAGACGGCGTCCATCTGCGCGGCCACGAAGTCGGCCGGGACGTCGTGGACCGCGCTCACCCCGCGCGTGTTCTGCGCCGTCAGGGCCGCGATCACGCTCGCCCCGTAGACGCCGAGCGCCGAGAAGGTCTTGAGGTCGGCCTGGATGCCGGCCCCGCCCGAGGAGTCCGAGCCCGCGATGGTGAGCGCGATCGCCGTCATGCCCCCTCCCCTTGCCGAAGCGCCGCGTCGACCGCCGCCAGGACCTCCCCGGCGGCGGCCGCCGGGTCGTCCGCCCCCGTCACCGCCGACACGACCGCCACCCCGTCCGCCCCGGCGGCGACGAGCGCGCCCACCCGCTCCACCGTGATGCCGGCGATCGCCGTCACGGGAAGGCCCGGCCGCCGCTCCTTCAGGCGCCGCGCCAGGGCGGAGAAGCCGTCGATCCCGATGGGCGGATGGGGGTTCGTCTTGGTGGTGGTGCGGAAGACGCCGCCGACGGAGGCGTAGTCGATCGCGGCGACCTCCGCCGCCTCCGCCTCGTCCGCGGTGTGGACGGTGAGGCCCACGATCCGGTCCGGTCCCAGGATCGCGCGCGCCTCGCCCGCCGAGATGTCCCCGTGGCCGACGTGGACGCCGTCCGCGCCCGCGGCGAGCGCCACGTCCACCCGGTCGTTCACGAGGAGGGGCACGCGGTGTCCGCTCGCCTCCAGGATGGCGCGGGCCGCGTCGATCTGCGCGCGCGTCGGCGCGTCCTTCGCGCGCAGCTGCAGGAGCGTCGCGCCCCCGTCCACGGCGGCGCGGGCGACGGGGACGAGCGGCGCCGCGCCCCCCTCCCCCATGTCGAGGACGACGTAGCAGCGCAGGTCAACGGGGGGCATCGAGGATCTTCAGCCTCTCGGCGAGGGTTTCGGGGGTCAGCGCGGCGAGGCGGTCGAGGAGCGCGACGGCGAAGCTGCCGGGGCCCACCGCGTCCTCCGCGGCGATCTCGGCGGCGACCTCCCAGATGGCGAGGCCCGCGACGCCCGCCAGGAACGGGTCCCACTCGACCGCGCGCGCGGCCGCGATCACCGCCCCGCCCGCGCAGCCCGTGGCGATCACCCGGGCGAGCATGCGCGTGCCGTTGGCAAGGCCCACCCGCCGCGCCGCGAGGGCCACCACGTCCACCGGGCCGGTGGTGATGCGCACCGTCCCCGGCGGGAAGGCGGTGGCCGACAGGGCCTCCATCTCGCCCGCGTTGCCCTTCACGATGGCAGGGCCGCGGGCGATCAGCTTCTCGGCGAACGCCCGCCGGCCGGGCGCCCTGTCCACCTTCACCGGGTCGAGGACGAACGGCACGGCCGCCTTCGCGCCAGCGGCGATCCCCGCCTCGATGCCGGCTGCCCGGGCGGGGTCCAGGGTGCCGAGGTTGACGAGGAAGGCGTCCGCCCGCGGGACCATGTCCGCGATGTCGTCGGCCGCCGCGGTCATTGACACGTCGGCGCCGAGGGCGACGAGGGCGTTGGCGACGAAGGCCTGCCCCACCGTGTTCATGCTGGCGTGCACGAGGGGCGCGCGGGAGCGGACCCGCTCGAGGACGGTCGCGATCCGTCCGGGGTTCAGGGAGCCGTCGGCGGGCTCGTGGTCTCTCATCCAATCCCTCCGCCGGAATGACCCGGATCAGGTTCGCGGGGTTGGCGCGCGGCCTCTCAGCCCCGAGGGGCACCCCCTTGGATTGCCGTCACCGCTCCACCTATTGTCGCGGGACGGCGTTGACAAGCCAGCGGCGCGCAGACACGAAGGCCCGCCGCGGGCGCGCGCGGGAGCCTTCGGGAGACCGGGCGGGAGGAGCACATGAAACCGTTCTTCGTGATGATCAAGTGCCAGCTCGGCAAGGCCTACGACGTGGCGAACGCCCTCGCGGACGCCGAGATCGCCTCCGAGATCTACTCGACCGCGGGCGATTACGACCTCCTCGTGAAGTTCTACGTGGAGGACGGGGTCGATATCGGGCACTTCGTGAACGAGAAGGTGCACGGGGTGTCGGGCATCATCGACACCAAGACGATCATCACCTTCAAGGCGTTCTGACGGGGTCTTTCTGCGCCGGGCCGTCCGGCTCGGGCGGCACGCCGCCGAGGTCCACCACGCAGGCCCGCGAGAGCGCCGCCACCTCCCGTTCCAGCGCGTCCACCGGCGCGCCGGGCGGCATCGCCCGCATTTCCTCGAACAGGCCCGCCGCCCGCGTCCGGTCCACGAGGCACGCGCACACCGCCTCGCACCAGTCCTCCCGGCCCCCGCCCTCGCCGCACGTGCGCTCGCACTCGGCGCGGAAGCTCGCCTCCACGGGCGGCGCCTCCGGCTCGGCCACCCACAGCCACGCCGCGGGCAGGAGGAGGGCGAAGAACACCGGCTGGTGGGCGAGATAGACGAGGAGGCTGTTGCGCCCCAGGAGGGAGAGGAGCCGCCCCGCTCGCCCGCGCGGCCGGGCGAAGGCGCCCGCGGGCAGCCCGCGGGCGAGGGCGAGGCGCCCTGCGGCGATGCCCGCGAGGGTGGCGGCGAACCACGGGAAAAGGGGCTCGTGGTCGACCATCGGGGGCGGCGCCGGATCGAGGCCGAGCCACACGAAGGCAAGGCCCGAGAGCGCCTCGACCCGCACGAGATGGGGAAGGGCGAGGACGGCGGCCGCGACGGCGAGGGTGAGCGCCACCGGCAGGCGCAGGAAGGGGAGGCCGAGGACGGAAAAGAGCGCGATGGCGTGGAGGATGCCGAAGAACACCGGCGCGCCCGGCATGGCGAACACCGTCGCCACGGTAACGGCGCCCGCGGCCGCGACGAGGACGGCGAGGCGCACCCCGAAGGCGCGCCAGCGGATCCCCGCACCGTGGGCGAGGACGAGGCTCACCCCCGACAGGAACAGGAAGGAGGCGGCGATCGCGACGGCGAAGTTGCGCCAGACGGGATCGCCCGTGACGTCCCAGTCGACGAAGCCGAAGAAGGCAAGGTCGAAGGAGAAGTGGTAGACGAACATCGCGAGGAGCGCGACGCCCCTTGCAAGGTCCACCCCCACGACCCGCCCCGGCACCGCCCGCGCGGCCACCGGCATCGGCCCGGCGCCGAACCGATCCCCCGCCGCCCCGGCGCGCTCCCGTCCGTCCGCGCTCATGGCCGCTCGCGCGGCGCCGGCAGCTCGCGGCGCAAGTCCGTCAGAACGACCAGGCCTCCGCCTTCGCGACCAGGAAGTCGCGGAAGGCCTTCACGCGGGCCGAGTTACGCATCTCGGAGGGGTAGACGAAGTACGTCTCGTAGGCGGGCAGCTCCGCGTCGATGTCGATCTGGACGAGGGCCCGCTCCTCCTCCTCGATCAGGTAGTCGGGCAGGAGCGCCACGCCAACGCCGTTGCGAACCGCGCGGCGGATCGCGAGGATGTTGTTGATCCTGAGCGTCGAGCGCCGCGGGTCGCCGGGCGGGCGGCCGACCGTCTCCAGCCAGTTGATCTGCTTCAGGTACGTCGGCGCCGTGTCGCCGAAGGTGATGAGGCGGTGCTGGTCGAGGTCCGCGAGGGTCTTCGGCGTTCCGTGGGCCTCCACGTAGGCGGGCGAGGCGTAAAGGTGAAGGTGCACCGTGAACAGGCGGCGCTGGATGAGGTCGGGCTGGACCGGCTGGCGCATGCGGATCGCGATGTCCGCCTCGCGCATGGCAAGGTCCAGTTCGCTGTCGTCGAGGATCAGGTGGAGGGAGACCTCCGGGTAGTCCTCGACGAACTCGTTGATGCGCTCGCACAGCCAGGACGAGCCGAGGCCGACCGTCGTCGTGACCTTGAGCGTGCCGGTCGGCCGGTCCCTCCCTTCGGAGAGCTGGGAGGTGACGCTGTCGAGCTTGAGGGCGATCTCCTGGGCCGCCTTGAACAGCTGCTCGCCCTGCTCGGTGAGGAGGAGCCCGCGGGCGTGGCGGTGGAAGAGCGGCACGTCGAGCGACTGCTCGAGCGCGCTCACCTGGCGGGAGACGGCCGACTGGCTGATGCCGAGGACCTCGCCCGCATGGGTGAAGCTGCCCTTCTGGGCGGCCGCGTAGAAGACCTTGAGCTTGTCCCAATCCATGCGCGACCGGCGCTCCGCCCTTGACGTTTCCCACCCGGGGGCGCCGGTCCCGCGCCGCGCCTTCCCGGGGTCGATGGTAACCGATTCGCCGCCGGCCGCGGTCAGGCGGCGGCCGGCGCGTCCTCCGGGTGGGCCACCTCGGCGGGCAGGCCCGCGAGGAAGCGTTCCGCCTCGAGGGCGGCCATGCAGCCCATCCCCGCGGCCGTGACCGCCTGGCGGTAGACGTCGTCGGTCACGTCGCCCGCGGCGAAGACGCCGGGCACGCTCGTCGCCGTCGAATCCGCCGCCGTCCAGATGTAGCCCGATTCGCGCATCCGCACCTGATCGGCGAACAGGGCCGTCTGCGGTGCGTGGCCGATGGCGACGAACACGCCGTCGGTCGCCAGCTCCCGCGTCTTCCCGGTGACGGTGTCCCTGAGGCGCACGCCCGAGACCGACGGAGGCATGCCGCCGCCGAGGACGTCGTCGACCACCGCGTTCCAGACCACCTCCACCTTCGGGTGGGCGAACAGGCGCTCCTGCAGGATCTTCTCCGCGCGCAGGGCGTCCCGGCGGTGGATCAGCGTCACCTTCGCGGCGTGGTTGGTGAGGAACAGGGCCTCCTCGACGGCGGTGTTGCCGCCGCCCACCACGACCACCTCCTTGCCGCGGTAGAAGAAGCCGTCGCAGGTGGCGCAGGCCGACACGCCGTAGCCCTTGAACGCCTCCTCGGAGGGAAGGCCGAGCCACTTCGCCTGGGCGCCCGTGGCGATCACCAGGGCGTCGGCGGTGTAGGTGGCGCCCCCGTCCCCCTTCAGGACGAACGGGCGGCGCGACAGGTCGGCCGAGACGATGTGGTCGGACACCATCCGCGTGCCGACGTGCTCGGCCTGCAGGCGCATCTGTTCCATGAGCCAGGGGCCCTGGATCACGTCGGCGAAGCCCGGGTAGTTCTCGACGTCGGTGGTGATGGTCATCTGCCCGCCGGGCTGGATGCCCGAGACGAGGACGGGCTCCAGCATGGCGCGGGCGGCATAGATGGCGGCGGTGTAGCCGGCCGGACCCGAGCCGAGGATGAGGAGCCGCGCGTGGAGCGATTGGGAAGGCATGGCGGTGATCCCGTCACGGCGTGGGAGAGGCGGGCCCGCGCGCGGGCGGGCCGGGCCCCCGTCGCCTGCATAGGTGCGCCTTCGGGGCCCGTCGCGCAAGCATAGCACGATCCGCTCGGCCGTGCGATGCCGCCTCAGCCGAGGCGGCGGGCGATGGCGGCGGCGATCTCGGCGGCCGGGTCGAGGGGCCGGTAGCGCCAGGTGGCGAGCGTGCCGTCGAACCAGCGCATGGCGCCCGCGGCCTCGAGGGCGGCGTGGAAGCGGTCGAACTTGGCCCGACCGCCGGGGAGCGGCCAGGCGTAGACCGGCCGGCCCGTGAGGGCCGCCTCGCTCAGCATGTTGACCGAATCGCAGGTGACGACGGTGGCGTCGGCAAGGCCCAGCATGCCCGCGAGCGGGCTTTCCCCCGCCCCGTCCCAGAAGAAGGTGCGCGGGCCCGCGAGCTTCTCTTCAAGGATCGCCGTCGCCGCCGCGCCCGTCCGCCGGGAGGGGGTGACCATGAGGCTCGCCTCGTTGGCGCGGGAAAAGCCCGCGAGCACCGAGCCGAGCTCCTCCGCCTCCGTGGTGCCGAAGCGGTAGGCGCGGCTTTGCCCGCCGACGAGGACGGCGATGCGCGGGCGGGGGAGCCCGGCAAGGCGCGGGCCAAGCGCCTCGGCCGCCGCCGCCAGCCCCTCCGGCGTCACGCGCCCGGGGCTCGTGGGCGTCACGATCAGCCTCTCGCCCGGGCAGAGCCCGTCGTGGGCGGGTGCCCAGGCAAGGTCGAAGGCGCCCGCCGTCGCCCGCGTGGCCCCGAGGAAGACCACGAACGGGCGCGGGGCCAAGCGCCTCGCGATCGCCCGCGCGGGGGAAAGCGCCTGCCGGCCCGAGGCGATCACGATCGCCGCGCCGTCGGCGGGAACCTCCGGCCCGTCCCGGCGCTTGCGGGCGAGGGTGGAAACGAGCCGCCGCACGGGCCCCTCCCGCGGGATCTCGGCGATCGCGAAGGGGATGCCGAGCCGTTCGGCGATGCCGATGCACTGGTTGAGGTGGCCCGTCTTGCCGGCGGGCGCGAGGAGAAGGGCGCGGCGAGCGGTCGCGGTCATCGCCGGTCTCCGGCGGCGTCCGCGGCGAAGCCGATGGCACGGCTTGTGAACTTTCCTTGCCGGACACACATCGGATCGTGCTGCCGGCCATTTCCAAGATGACGTGTCACGCAACGATCGTTAATGACGGGGGCGAGCCGGCCCCCCGCGCGCCCGCCCCGGAGTGACCCGCCGATGAAGCTCAGGCTCGACGCCACCGACTGGAAGATCCTGAAGGAGCTCCAGGAGGACGGGCGCATGACCAACGTGGAGCTCGCGCGGCGGGTGGGAATCTCCGCACCGCCGTGCCTGCGCCGCGTGCGTGCGCTCGAGCAGTCCGGGGTCATCCGCTCCTACCGCGCCCTTCTCGACGAGCGGGAACTCGGCTTCGACATCTCCGCCTTCGCCTTCGTGGGGCTGACGCGGCAGAGCGAACAGGACCTCGTGGCCTTCGAGGCGCGGCTGCGCGAGTGGGACATCGTGCGCGAGGCGTGGATGCTCTCGGGCGAGGTGGACTTCCTGCTCATGTGCGTGGCCGAGAACCTGCGCGACTTCTAGGACTTCATCATCCGCCAGCTGACGACGGCGGAAAACGTGGACAGCGTGCGCACCACGCTCACCATCCGCCAGTCCAAGAACCTGCCGCGGGTGTCGATCGGCGCGGAGCTGGTCGGCGGCCGGGTGGACGCCTGACCGGCCGGCGAAGCGCCCACCTCGGACGGTGCGAGGCCGCGTCCGCCTGTCGCGCGGGTCCGGCAGACCGCCGACCAGCTCGGCGCCGATCGGCGCGTCGCGCCCCGGCCCCGGCGTGGGCTCAGTCCTGCTCGCCGCCGGGGCTGAGGAGGACGCGCACCCGTGACTGGGACTCCACCCGCGCCTTGCCGTTGTCGAGGTCGACGACCAGCCGGTCCCCGGTCACCACGTTGGCGCCCTGGGTGAGGGTGACGTTGCCGGCGATCTCCATGGTCCGGCCCTGCATGTCCACGAAACCGCGGTCCCCGGTGGCGGCCTGCCCCTCGGCCGTCACGAGCACCCGGCCGTAGGCGACGAGGCGGGCGATCTCCTGGTTCTGGCCCGGCTCGAGGGCCGCCGCCTCGGCCCCGCCGCCCTCGCCCGTCCGGTCGCGCACGTAGTGGACGGTGAGCTCCTGGGTCTGGAGCGCGGCGCCGGCCTGGCGGACCGTCACGTTGCCGGAGAACACGGCGACGCCCTCGGTGTCGCGCACCTCGAGTTCGTCGGCCTCGATCTCGATGGGCTCGCCCGAATCGCCCGCGAGCTGGGCGAAGCCGGTGTCGAACGTCTGGGCGCGGGCGGGACCGGCCGCCGGCAGCGCGAGCGCGAGCGCCAGCGCGAAAAGGAAAGGTGACAGCTTCGACCCGACGCCCATCCGGCGCTCTCCCTCAGTTCGTCGCCCCGCCGGGCGGGGGCACCGCCTTCGACGGGTCGATCGTGATCGACACGCCCCCGCGCATGCGGATGACGTCGCCCGATTCCTCCACGTCGATCCGCCCGGCGCGGATCGCGCCCTTGGGCGAATCGATCTCGATCGCCTCCGGGCTCACCACCCGCCCGTCCTTCAGGAAGACCGAGGCGGTCGCAAGGCGTGCCTCCGTCCCCTCGCTGGAGGTGATCCGCACGCCGCCCGACAGCTCCAGGATCTCCGTGTCCGTGTCGTAGAACGCGCGGGCCCCGTCGATCCGAACCCAGCCGTCGTTCTCCATCTCGAGCTCGGCCACGATCCGCTCGAGCCTCAGCTGCGTCGGGTCGAGGATGCTCTGGACGGCGCGGGCGGCCTCCACGTTGTAGCGCCGCTCCTCCGTCAGGTGGCCCGACAGGCGCGGGTTGTTCATGACGAGCCCGTCCGCCGTGATGTCGATGCCCTTCAGCCCCGCGAGCGGCATCAGCGAGGGCAGGACCGCGAGCGCCGCGAGGGCGAAGGCGAGAAGCCCCCCCACGAGCGGCACCACGACCCGCAGGCGGCGCACCCGCCGGGAATGGCGCACCGCGCGCTCCTGCAGGCGGGCGCGCCTGACGGCCCGCTCGAGGCGGTCGTCCGAGATGTCCACCTCGCCGAGAGCCACGCCGTCCGCCCGATACAAGACCCAGTCCACCACGAAGGGCCCGCCGCCGCCCGTGCGCGGGCGAAACGTCGCCCACGACCGCAGATGGCGTGTGCCGGGCCGTTGACAAGCGTCGGCGAGCGTGTTCCCGGACCCGCGCGACCATCCTGCCCTATACCAGCGCGGGGCGGCCGCGCCGAGTCCCGCGGGCGCGCCGCCCGTTCGACCCCCGTTTCCTGTTGCAAAGGCGTCGCGCCGGCGTGTCAGGAATGGGAAAAGATGTCCTCCTCCTCCCAGCCCGACAGGTCGAGGGCGACGCGGGTCGACAGGAATCCGAAGCAGGTGGTGGCAAGCGCCATGCGGCCCTCCCGCTCGAGGCGGCGGGTCAAGGCGTCGCGCAGGTCGTGGAGGTAGAGGACGTCCTGGGCGGCGTAGCGCATCTGCGCCTCGGTGAGTTCCTCCGCGCCCCAGTCCGAGCTCTGCTGCTGCTTGGAGAGCTCCACCCCGAGGAACTCCCGGGTGAGGTCCTTGAGGCCGTGCCGGTCGGTGTAGGTGCGGGACAGGCGCGAGGCGATCTTGGTGCAGAACACCGGGCTCGCCATGACGCCGAAGGTGCGCACCAGCGCCGCGATGTCGAAGCGGGCGAAGTGGAAGATCTTCACCACGTCCGGATCGGCGAGGAGGGCGGCGAGGTGCGGCGCCTCCCGCTGGCCCCGTTCGATGCGCACGAGGTCCGCCGTCCCGTCCCCGGCCGACAGCTGGACGAGGCACAGGCGGTCGCGGAAGTGGTTGAGACCCATCGTCTCGGTGTCGATGGCGACGGCGCCGGTCCCGCTCCAGGGGCCCGGCAGGTCGCGTTCATGGAGACGGATGGTCATTGCGAGGCTCCGGTGGCTCCGGCTGGCGTGGGAGCCCGTTGGACGCCCCGGCGGCCCCTACTGTCAACAGGCGGCGTTCCGTGCCCGGTCGTCCACCGGCGGTCAGTCGTCCACGTACGGGTTGTCGGGCTTCCTCAAGTGGAGGCGGATCGGCAGGCCCTCGAGGCCGAAGTCGGCACGCAGGCCGTTGACGAGGTAGCGGCGGTAGGCGGCCGGCACCTCGTCGGCCCGCTGGCAGAAGGCGACGAACGTGGGCGGGCGCGTCTTGGCCTGGGTCACGTAGCGGATCTTGATGCGCCGGCCGGACACGGCGGGCGGCGGGTGGCGCTCGACCGCGCGGGCGAGCCACCGGTTGAGGCGGGCGGTGGACACGCGGGTCGACCAGCGGCGGCGCACGTCCACGACCTCGGCGAGGAGCCGGTCGAGGCCACGGCCGGTGAGGCCGGACACCGGGATCACGCGCAGGCCGGCCGCCTGGGGCACGAGGCGGGTCGCCGCCTCCCGCGCGGCACGGATGGTGGCGTCGCGGTCCTCGACGAGGTCCCACTTGTTGAAGGCGACCACGGGCGCCCGCCCCTCGCGCACCACGAGGTCCACGATCTTGAGGTCCTGCCGCTCGAAGGCGATGGTGGCGTCGAAGACGACGACCACAACCTCGGCGAAGCGCAGGGCGCGGATGGTGTCGGCGGTCGACAGGCGTTCCAGGCTGTCGGTCACCTTCGAGCGGCGGCGCAGGCCCGCCGTGTCGACGAGGCGGAAACGGCGGGCCCGTCCCTCCCCGTCCCGCGCGGTCCAGTCGACGGCGATGGCGTCCCGCGTGATGCCGGCCTCCGCGCCGACGAGGAGCCGTTCCTCGCCGATCAGCCGGTTGACGAGGGTGCTCTTGCCGACATTGGGCCGCCCGACGATCGCGACGTGGATGGGCCGCGCCGGGTCGTCCAGCGGGTCGACGGCGACCTCCTCCCCTTCCGGGATCGCCATGTCGTCCCCGTCGTCCCCGCCGGGGGCGGTCTCCTCCGCCGGCTCGGGGGCGGCCGCCTCGAGCGCCTCCTCGAGGGCGTCGACGAGGTCCACGATCCCCTCGCCGTGCTCGGCGGACACCTCGAGGGGCTCGCCGAGGCCGAGGGCCCAGGCCTCGAGGCGGCCCGCCTCGCCCGCCCGCCCCTCCGCCTTGTTGGCGGCGAGAACCACCGGCTTGCCGGAGCGGCGCACGAGATCGGCGAAGCTTTCGTCGAGGGGGGTGAGGCCGGCTCGCGCGTCCATCACGAACAGGATCGCGTCGGCGTCGGCGATGGCCGCCTCGGTCTGGAGGCGCATGCGGCCCGCGAGGGTCTCGTCGGGCTCCTCCTCGTAGCCCGCGGTGTCCACCAGGACGAAACGGCGGCGGCCGTGGCGGGCGAGGGCCTCGCGCCGGTCGCGGGTGACGCCCGGCCGGTCGTGGACGATGGCGAGGCGCTTGCCCGCCAGGCGATTGAACAGGGTGGACTTGCCGACGTTCGCCCGGCCGACGATGGCGACCTTCGCCGCCCCCTCCCCGGTTTCGGGTCCGGCCACGCTCAAGCCCCCCGGACGGCGAGCGCCCGTGGCCGCCGGGAGAGGGGCTCGCCGCCGCTCATTGCAGCGCCGAGATCTCGCCGGCGTCGGACACCACGATCATCCGCCCGCCCGCCACCACCGGCGACAGGAAGCCGGCCTGGCCCACGTCCACGTCCTTCGTGACGCGGCCCGAGGCCGGGTCGACCGCGGCGAGCCGGCCGTCGTTGGAGATCGCCCAGAGCGCCCCGCCCGCGAGGACCGGCCCGGACCAGGCGTCATCCCGCCGCTTCTGGGGTCGCGGCAGGGGCGTCGCCCACAGGATCGAGCCGTCCGACCGGTCGATCGCCACCATGCGCTCGTCGAGGTCCACGATGAAGACGGCGTTGCCCGACACCACCGGCGTCGACGCCCCGCCGAGGTCGTTCTCCCAGACCCGTTCGCCGGTCGCCAGGCTCACCGCGATGGTCTTGCCCGACACGCCGGTGGCGAAGACGGTGGAGCCGTCGATGACGGGGCTGCCCGACACGTCCGACAGGCCGGACACGGCGAGGGTGCGCACGGTGCGGGTCACGAAGTCGGCCCACTTGGGCTCGCCCGTCGCCACGTCGAAGGCCATCACCTCGCCCGAGGTGTAGGGGAAGACCACCGTCCCGCCCGAGACCGCCGGGCTCGCCGCGGCGAGCACGCCCGCCGATTCGGGGATCCCGGCGTAGCTGAAGACCTCCGTCCCGTCCTCCTGGGAGACGGCGACCACCTCGTTGATCTGGGTGACGAGGAAGACCTTGCCGGCGGCCGCCGTCGGGGCGCTGCGGGCGGGCG
>CAZJNX010000014.1:14251-37627 GCA_964547415.1 uncultured Hyphomicrobiales bacterium | reverse complement strand
ACGGGCTCCCTTCCGCACCTCCCAAGCTACCATCACGCCAACAGACAGGGGGGGGCTCGGCGATCGACCGTCGCACCACGCGCCATCCCGGCTTCGAGGCGAGCCAGCGGGTCCGCAAGCGCATCGAGGAGGGCTTCGGCTGGATCAAGCGGATCGCGGGCCTCGCGCGCCCGAAGCTGCGCGGCCGGGACAAGGTCGACTGGGCGTTCGCGTTCGCGGCAGCCGCATACAACCTCGTCCGCCTCCCGAAGCTCCCCGGAGCGCAACCTTGAGCACTCGATCGGCCTGCGGGTCAGCCCACGCACCGCCGAACCGGATCCACATCGACCCGACCGTCCGCGCCAAAGCGCACCCGTCTTCATGCCACCGTTCGTCAACGTCCGCCGCACGCCCCCTTCTTCGACAGCCTCCCAACCCCTTGATTTCGTTGGTGCCGGCTGAGGGACTCGAACCCCCGACCCCCTGATTACAAATCAGACGCTCTTCCAGCTGAGCTAAGCCGGCCGCCTGCGGGTCGCCATGCACTAAACCAGAAACGACGGCGACGTGGAAGGAGGCATCGCACGGCCCGTCCGGCGCGGCGAACTCGAGCGCGACCGGAACGACCCGGACAGGGACGGCGCGGCCGGTCGTGCGGGGAAATCCCGGCGTGCCCCGGCACGGGCGGCGGTCGACGTCTCCCGCCCGGCGTCGACGGCACGGGACGGCCCGAGCCGTACGGGAACGGCCGAAGCGAGCCGCCGCGCGGGGCGGACCGTGGTCCAGGCACGTCCCGCGCCATGCCGACGAGGATCGTCGGCCGTGCCCGCGGCCCCGCCCGCCCGCGGCGGTCGAGCCGATGGGAGACCGGACAAGCGCCAGGTGTCACACGCCTGACGCAAGCCGCTTCTAGATGTCGCGAGTGGAGGGCCGGCATGAACGAAGACGCCGCCGGTGCCGGAATTCGACCGAACAACGACAGAAATCGGGAAGGAGCAAGCGATGGCCATCGCCATTGTCTCGCAGAACTTCAACGCCTTGAGTAGCGAAAGTGCCTTTACGGCGGATTCGATCGCCAGCGGAGGTGAACTCACCAACGGCGGCTCGCGATCACTCGGCGGCGTCGGCCTCGACTTCAGGACGTTCTGGTTCGACGTGCGCGGCGTCACGAACGGCCCGGTCACCGCGAGCAACGACTCGAACGATTTCATCGGCGTCAACGCGTTCACGGGCAGCGGCGCGCCGGACGTCGCGGCGGACGGGACGCCCGTCGCCGCGGGCAGCGAGCACAACTTCCAGTTCAACGACGGCGACGGCCGCCTCGACCTCGTCTTCGACGCGGTCGACATGACCGGCCATTCCGGCCGGCGCCTCGTGCTCGACTATTGGATCAACGACACCGGCTACGAGGGCGAGGACCTGTTCGAGGTCACCCTGTCGGACGGGATCACCAGCGCGACGCTGCTTTCGTTCGGCGAGACCGGCCTCGAGGCGAACGCGTCCGCCGACGACGGGACCGCCAACTGGGGGACGCTGTCGGCGGACCTCGAGGCGCTGTTCACGAGCGCTGCGCTCGATCCGTCCGCCCTCGCCCTCACGGTGAGCGTCGACACCAACGCGGGCGCCGAGAACGTCTTCATCGACAACGTCCTCTTCGCGGCCGGGGCGAGCGGGCCGGCCGCGCCGGACGCGAGGATCAACGAGCTCCGGATCTCCTCGCCCGGCAGCACCGACGACACCAGCAACTTCGTGGAGATCCTGGCCGATCCCGGCACCGTCCTCGACGGGCTGACGCTCGTCGTTCTGTCGAGCGAGTTCGCGCCCGGCCAGATCGACTTCGCCGTCGATCTCGCCGGCGCCGCCACCGATGCGGACGGCTTCGCGCTCCTCGCCCCGGTGGGCACCGACGCGGCCACGGACGCCGGCGACCGCCTCCTCGACGGGCTCGACTTCTTCGGCAGCCCCTCGACCTTCCTTCTCGTGGAAGGCTTCACCGGCGCCGTCGGCGACGACCTCGACCTGGACGACGACGGGACCCTCGAGACCGTTCCGTGGGCGGCGGTGAAGGATGCCGTCGCGCTCGTCGAGGCCGACGGAACGCCCGACCGGCCCTATGCCGACACGGTGGTGAACCCGGGCGGGGACTTCCCGGCCGCCGGCCTCGCCCGCCGGCCGGACGGGACGGGCGCGTTCGAGGAACTCGCCTTCGACGACCGGTCAGCCGACACCCCGGGCGCCACCAACGCGCCCCCGCCGCCGCCTGCGCCGTTCGCCTCCATCATGGAGATCCAGGGCGCGGGCCACGTCTCGCCCTTCGTGCTGGGCGGCGAGACCGTCGCGGACTTCTTGCGGACCCTCCCGCCCGGGTTCTCCGTCGCGGGCGAGGCGGTCACGACCGCGGGCATCGTCACGGCGACCGAGAGCAACGGCTTCTACCTTCAGGACCCGCTCGGGGACGGCGACGTCGCCACTGCCGACGCCCTGTTCGTCTTCACCGCGGGCCCCCCGTCCGTCGCGGTCGGCGACGCGGTCGACGTCGCCGGCACGGTCTCGGAGTTCTTCCCCGGCGGCACCAGCACGCGCAACCTGCCGACCACCCAGATCTCGAACCCGACCGTGACCGTGGCGTCGGTCGGCAACCCGCTGCCGGCGGCGACGGTCATCGGCATGGACGGCCGCCTGCCGCCGACGGAGACGATCGACGACGACGCCTTCGCCTCGTTCGACCCGGACACGGACGGCCTCGACTTCTTCGAAGCGCTGGAAGGCATGCGCGTGACCGCGCAGGACGCGGTCGCCGTCGCCGGCACCAACCGGTTCGGCGAGATCTTCGCGGTCGTCGACCAGGGTGCGAACGCGACCGGCCTGTCGCGCCGCGGCACCCTCAATATCTCCGAGGACGATTTCAACCCGGAGAAGATCCAGATCGATGCCGACAGCGACATCCTGCCGACGTTCGATTTTCCCGAGGTCGATGTCGGCGCCATTCTCGGTGACGTCACGGGGGTCGTGAGCTACGACTTCGGCTACTTCCAGATCAACCCGACCGAACCGTTCACACCCACCGCGCCAGTGGCGCCGATCGTGCCGGAAACGACGGACGTCGCGGGCGACGGGACCACGCTCACGGTCGCGACCTACAACGTCCTCAATCTCGATCCGAACGACGGCGACGGCGACGAGGACGTGGCCAACGGCCGCTTCGGCCTGATCGCCGAGCAGATCGTCGCCAACCTCGCCGCGCCCGACGTGATCGCCCTGCAGGAGGTGCAGGACGACGACGGCGCCATCGTGAGCACGGAAACGGGGGCGGACATGACCCTCGGCATGCTCGTCGAGGCGATCGCGGACGCGGGCGGCCCCGAATACGCCTTCATCGACACGCCGGGGATCCCCGAGTTCACCGGCGGCGACAGCCCCGTCGGCGGGCAGCCCGGCGGCAACATCCGCAACGCGTTCCTCTACCGGACCGACCGGGTGGACCTGGTGGAGGGCTCGGTCCGGACCATCCTCGACGGCGACGACGACGGCTTTCCCTTCTTCGAGGGCCGCATCCCCCTCGAGGCGACCTTCGCCTTCAACGGCGAAGAGGTCACCCTCCTCAACAACCACCTGAGCTCGAAGGGCGGCAGCGCGCCGATTCTCGGCATCGAGCAGCCGTTCGACGAGCGGCAGGAGGACCCGACCGTCAACGGCAGCCTCGACCAGCGCCAGGACCAGGCGCAGGCGGTCGCGGAGCGGGTGTCGGCCATCACGGCGGCGGATCCGGACGCGAACGTCATCGTCCTCGGGGACCTCAACGAGTTCGAGTTCGTGTCCCCGGTGGAGGACATCCTCGGCGGCGAGCTCGTGGACCTCGGCGCGCTCCTGCCGGACGACGAGCGCTACTCGTTCGTCTTCCAGGGCAATTCCCAGCAGCTCGACCACGTCCTCGCGAGCGAGGGCCTCGCCGAGGGGGCGCGCTACGACATCGTCCACGTCAACACCGAGTTCGCACAGACGCCGTCGCGGGCGAGCGACCACGACCCCATCGTCGCGGGTTTCTCGATCGCGCCGGCGAGCCCGGTGGAGGTGGAGGTCGCCCGCGTCTTCAGCGTCTTCCGCGTGAGCTTCATCACGCTCGAGGTCACGAACGTGAGCGAGGCGCGCATCCGCGACTTCAAGCTGGCGGTGGATTCGGACGACGACGCGGTGGACTTCCTCGCCGGCTTCGGTCGGGACGGGTTCCGGCCGATCCTGTTCGACCGGCGCGAGGACACCTTCGAGCCGCGGCGGACGGTCGGCTTCGACCCGGACGAGACGCTCGAGCTGACGCTGCTCGCCCGCAACTTCGACGAGGACGAGGACGCGCTCACCTTCGACTTCGAGGTCGAGGACGGGCCGGTTCGCTCGCCCTTCGAGAGCCTCTTCGGCTTCGCGGACGACCTGTTCGCCTGATCCAGCCGGGGAGGCAGCCACGGCCGGAAAGCGCCGCCGCGCCCCCGCGGCGGCGGACACGCCGACGGCCGGGGCGCCACGCGCGGGCGCCCCTGCGCGCCGTGCCGATCACCGCGCGGTCGACCATCCGCAACGCCCGAAGCGGACGAGACGCGATCCTGGGGCCGGCGCCGGTGTGCGGCGGCGCGCCGCCGTCCGCGCTCCCGGTCGAGCGCGGAGACCGGGCCGATGGTCGACATCCCCCACGAGGCGGTCGAGGACGAGCACAGCCCCGTCCTCGAGGGAGTCCGGGACCGGATCCGGGAGCAGCTGGGCCGCAAGAACCGGCCCCTCACCGGCGATCCGACCCTCGACGTCGTCCTCCGGGCGAGGTTCGTCAGCCGCAAGACGATCGGCGTTCCCCAGGCGGCGGTGACGAACGTCGGCTGGGGGACGGGTCCGGGGACGGCCGCGCTCGAGTGGGCGGGCGCCAAGGGCGCCGCCGCCGCCGGCCCCCCTCACTCCGCCGGCCGGGACCACCGCGCGGCCGACGAGCCTCGCGCCGGCGGAAGAGAGCGCGCTCCTCGACGACTGGACGTTCGGCTCCAACGCTTTCCGGCGAGCGCGCTGCGGGAGAGTGGACCCTTGCCCTCGCGAACCACCTGACCCCGATCGTCATCGAGGGCCGCGAGCGCAACAGCGCCTTCACCTACGAGGGGTCCCTGTCCCTCCACGGCGAGGCGGCCGGGGCCGACGACACCTCCATCGTCACCGACGCCTTCGGCAGCTTCTCCGTCGAGGACGATCCGCGCCGCTTCCTCCTCCTCGACCGCAGCGGGACGGACACCTTGAACGCGGCCGCCGTCACCGCGACGCTCGTCATCGACCGCGCGCCGCGCGCGGTCAGCATGATCGCGGACCGGCCCCTCCCCATCGACCGCCGCACGGTGATCGAGAACGCCTTCGCGGGCGAGGCGAACGACCTCGTTGCGGGCAATGCCGCGGCGAACCGGATCGACGGGCGCCGCGGTCACGACGTCGTCTCGGGCCTGTCGGGCGACGACGGCCTCTCGGGCTTCACGGGCGACGACGTCCTCGCGGGGGACGACGGCGCGGAGGTCCTTTCCGGCGGCGCGGGCGCCGACCGCCTCCCCGGCGGCCGCGGCGGGGACGCCCTCGACGGCGGCGCCGTCGGCGACGCGCTCGCAGGCGGGGCGGGGCCGGACCGGATCGCGGGCCGCGGGGGCGACGACCGGATCGCGGGCGGCGGGGGGAACGACCGCCTCTTCGCCGGCGGCGGGCACGACCGGATCGGCGGTGGCCGCGGCGACGACGTCATGGCCGGCGGTTCCGGACCGGACGTCTTCGTCTTCGAGGGGCGGACGGGCTCGGACACCGTCAGGGGCTTTTCCCCGGCCGAGGACGCCCTCGATCTCACGGCCTACCGGATCCCCCCGGCGGATCCGTCGATCCGGCCGGCGGACGGCGGAGCGGCCCTCCTCGTCGTCCACCCCGGCGGCCGGATCGCGCTCCCCGGCATCGACATCGAAGACCTCGACCCCGCTGCCGTCCTGATCTGACGGCCCGCGTGGGACGCGGCGGGGGCTGCGGCTTGGGGCGAGCGGCCCCGCCCGGCGCCGTCAGCCGCCTGCGATCCGGGGGCGCGAGATGCGGTCGGGCCGGGCGACCCCTCCGTCCGCTCGCGCGATGGGCCCGTGCCGATCCCGCGTCCCGCGGCATCCGACACGCGCGCCAACGGAACCCTCGCGCCCGTGCGCCGGGCTGGCCGCGGCCCTGCCCGCGCCTTCACGGTCGCGCGGCCGGCGGCAGGGGCCGCGATCCCGCCGGCGCCGGCGAGGACGCCGGACCGCGATGCCACGGCCAGAGCGATCGCGCCGTCCCTGGCCGATCCGGACGGTCATTTCTTCGTGATGGGGGTGCGGCGGCGGTGGCGTGGAAGGCTGGCACGTCCCGTGCTAGCTTTCGGGGCCATGCGCGTGCAACCGCCGGCCGACGGTGCCGTTCACGCTCGACGAGAACCGACGACGGACAGGCCATGACTGCAGACGACAGGACCGGTGCCGCCCCCGCCGAGGGGCCGAGCCCCATGGACCGGCGGATGGCGCGGGCCGTCGCCCTTGCCCGCCTCGCCATGACCTTCGAGCGGTTGTGGCCAGCGCTCGCCCCGCCCGTGGGCGTCGCCCTCGTGTTCGCCGCCACGGCGCTGATGGGCCTTTGGATCGACCTCGGCCCCGTGGTGCGCGCCATCGCGATCGGGCTCTTCGCGCTCCTCTTCCTCGCCGCCTGCTGGCGCCTTCCGCGCATCCGGATCCCCGCCCGCGCCGAGGCCGCGCACCGGCTCGAGCGGGAGAGCGGCGTTCCCCATCGCCCGCTCACCGCCTACTACGACCGGCTCGCGACCGGCGAGGACAACCCGCTGGCCCGCGCCGCGTGGGCGCGCCACCGGGAGCGCGCGGCCACCGCCCTCGACCGGATCCGCCCGCGCATGCCGGACGCCCGGCCTGAGCGGTACGACCCGTGGGGGCTCCGGGCCGCCGTCGCCATGCTCGTGGTGGTCGGCGTCGCGGTCGGCTCGGGGGCCTTCCTGGAACGGCTGGCGAGCCCGTTCGTCTTCTCCCGCCCCGCCGAGGCCGGCCCGGCCTTCCGGATGGACGCCTGGGTCACGCCGCCCGAGTACACCGGCCGCGCGCCCCTGTTCCTGTCGGGCAACGCGCGCACCGACACCCTCGACGGCATCACCGTCCCGGAGGGCAGCGTGTTCGAGCTGCGCGTCCAGGGCGCGAAGTCGGTGGAGCTCGCCGTCACGCGCGACGGCGAGATGGAGCTGATGGACCTTGCGAGCGCGGCCGAGGACGACGCCACGGTCCGGGACGATCCGCTCGGCGGACGCGAGGCGCCTCTGGTGGCCGCCCGCGGCGCCCGGGTGAGCCTCGACGCCCCCACCTTCGTGGAGGTGCGGGGCCCGGACGGCGTCATCGATTCCTGGCGGTTCCTGTCGGAGGCCGACATCGCGCCCACGGTCGCTCTCCTCGGCCCGCCCGAGGCCGACAGCCGCGGCGGCTTCGAGCTGCGCTACGAGACCACGGACGATTACGGCGTCGTCTCCGTGACGGGGGATCTCGCCCGCGTCGACGCCGCGGACGGTCCGCGCCCGACGATCACCGGCGGCGAGCCGCCGCGCCCGCTCTACGAGGCGCCGGACCTCGACCTGCCGCTGCCGCCCGGCCGTGCCGCGACCGGGGCGACCCGCTCCGCCCACGACCTCGCCTCCCATCCCTGGGCCGGCGCACAGGTGGAGCTGACGCTGACGGCCGAGGACGCGGCCGGCCAGACCGGGAGCAGCGAGCCGGTCCTCTTCCGCCTGCCCGCGCGCCCGTTCTACCAGCCCCTCGCCCAGGCGATCGTGGAGCAGCGGCGCTGGCTCGCCATGGACGCCAACGCCCACCCGGTGGTGATCGACGCGCTCGATTCCCTCACACTCCTACCGGAAGGCGTGTTCCAGACGCCCGGCGAGTTCCTCGCCGTCGGCCAGCTCTACGCGGACCTCGTCGCCGCCGCTTCGGACGAGGACCTGCGCGAGATGGTGGACCGCATGTGGGAGGTTGCCGTCATGATCGAGGACGGAGCCCTGTCGGATGCCGAGCGCGCGCTCCAGGCGGCCCAGGAGGCCCTCCGGCAGGCGCTGCAGGACGGCGCCTCCGACGAGGAGATCGAGCGGCTCACCCAGAACCTGCGCGAGGCGCTCAACCGCTATCTGCAGGCGCTCGCCGAACAGGCCCAGCAGAACGCCGAGCGCATGCCCATGGACCCGAACGCCCAGTCCATGACGAGCCAGGACCTCAACGAGCTCCTCTCCCAGATCGAGGAGCTCGCCAAGTCCGGCTCGCGGGAGGAGGCGGAACAGCTCCTCTCCCAGATGGAGCAGATGCTGCGCAACCTGCAGGCCGGCCGTCCCCAGATGAACCAGCAGGGCGCCATGGGCGAGGCCGGGCAGATGCTCGACCAGCTCGGCCGGATGATCCAGCGCCAGCAGGAGCTGATGGACGACACCCACGACATGGAGCGCCGGATGCAACAGGGCCAGAACGGCCAGCGTCCGGGCCAGCAGGGCCAGCAGGGGCAGCAGGGCCAGCAGGGCCAGCAGGGCCAGCAGCCCGGCGACATGACCGCCCAGGAGCTCGCGGAGGCGCTGCGCCGCCTGCGCGAGGGCCAGGGCCAGCTGCAGCAAGACCTGCAGGAGCTGATGGAGGGTCTCGCCGACCAGGGCCTGCAGCCCGGCGAGCAGCTCGGCCAGGCGGGCGACAGCATGGGCGAGGCGGAGCAGCAGCTCGGCCAGTCCCGGCCGGGCGACGCCGTCGGCGACCAGGGCCGGGCGATCGACCAGCTCCGCCAGGGTGCCCAGCAGCTCGCCCAGCAGATGCAGGGCCAGGGCGGCGCGCCGGGCGAGCAGATGGGCCAGGCCCCCTCGGGCGAGCAGCGGGACCCGCTGGGTCGCTTCCGCCGGAACCAGGGCAGCGACCTGACGAGCCGCGTGCAGATCCCGGACGAGATCGACGTCCAGCGTGCCCGCCGCATCCTCGAGGAGCTGCGCAACCGCCTCGGCGACATGGAGCGCCCGCGCCTCGAGCTCGAGTACCTCGAGCGGCTCCTGCCGTCGAACTGACGGTCCCGACGGGCGGCGCATCCACGGGCGGCCCGCCGCTGCCACGGCCCCGGCCGTCCGGCCGGTCCCGTCGTAGCGCCGGGAGACCGGACCGGGGTCGGTACCCGCGGCCATTTCGCCGGACGGCTTTTTGCAAGCCGTCGGAGGCGCGGTCGGCCGCCAGCGATACCCGGCGGGGGCGCCTGCCTCGGACCCTCGCACCGCAGGCCTCGCTGCCCCGCCGCGGTCGTCGAACTGACGATCCCGCCGGGGCCGCGCATACTCCGGCCGCTCGACCGGTCCCGTCGGAGCGCCGGGAGACGGGCTGCTGCCGCTGGACCTCCGGGCGGTCCCCCCGCAGCGGACGGCCGTCTGCCGCTTCGGACCGCCCCCATCGCGCCAGGCCTCTCGCCGGAACGACCGCGGGCACGACACCCGTCCCTGGGCACCCATGACGGACGCGTTCAGGGCACCGCGTCGGCCCTTCGGCGAGGCGCACCCTCCGGGTGACGCCGGGTTCGTGGGCGGCCCGACGGCGGGACGGGCGAAGCCGGCCTCGCCGAAAGCCGGCCGGCGAGCAGCCGCGCGGACCGGGCGGCCGTGGAAGGATCAGCCTGGCGGACGCGACGTTCCCTGCGCTGTCCCGGCCGGAGTGACGGCCCGTCTCCCCGCCCGGTGACGGATGCCGTCGGCGCGCGATCGGCCGGCCGGGAGGGGACATCCCGCCGGGTCTTCCCGGGGGGGCACGGGCCCGAACGGGCGCGACGGGGCCTGGCGGCGGACGACGGGCCGGATGCCGGGCCCCTCGCGACGCGCCCCGGGCAGGTCAGCCCGACGCCGCCTCCATGAGCCAGCTGCAGTGGCGGGCGAGGCGGTGGTCGGCGTTCTCGAAGCCCGCGACCTGGAGGCCGAGGGGAAGACCCCGCACCGTCATGAGCGGCAGGCTGAAGGCCGGCAGTCCCAGGAAGGTCCAGTAGACGAGGAGCGTGCGCCGGCCGGTGTAGTCAAGTCCCTCCGGCGCGGGCTCGGAGGCGGCCGGGAGGACGAAGGCGTCGTAGGTGTCGGACAGGGCCGCGACCTTCGCGCGCAGGTCGTCCCGGACGGCGAGGTGGCCGCGCACGGTGGCACGGTCAATGCTGCGCCCCCGTTCCACGAGCTCGTGGAGGCGTGGGCCGAGGTCGTCCGGCCGGGCCGCCAGGTAGTCGGCGTACGGGGACAGCATCTCGAAGGCGAGAACGTCGATGGAGCGCTCGCCCACGTCGTCGAGGCCGCGGACGATGGCGGCTAGGGCGGGGTCGTCGGCGGGCTCCGCGAGGCTGACGCCGCACGCCGCGAGGCGCGCGAGCGCCGCCTCGAAGGCGGCCGCCGTGTCCGCGTCGAGCTCGTCGAAGCCGGCGGTCCTGAGGACGGCGACGCGGGAAGGGGCGAGCCTCGGCAGCGGCCCCGCCGGTCCGTCGAGGCCCCGGTGAGGATGCTGGGGCGCCCGCTCGGAGACCTCCCGGGCGAGCGTCCAGGCATCGTCGAGGCGGGCGGCGATGGTGCCGAGATGGTCGAGGGTCCGCGACAGGGGATGGATGCCGGCGGTCGACAGGGCGTTGAGGGTCGGCTTGAAGCCGACGACGCCGCAAAAGCTCGCCGGGCGGATGATGGAGCCCTGGGTCTGGGTGCCGAAGGCGGCGTCGAAGAAGCCGGCCGCCGCCCCCGCCGCGGAGCCGGAGGAGGAGCCGCCCGGCGTGTGGTCGGGCGAAAGCGGGTTGCGCGTCGGCCCGGAGCGGCCGATGGCGTACTCGGTCGTCACCGTCTTGCCGACGACGACCCCGCCCCCATCCCGGACGGCGCGGACGGCCGCCGCGTCCGCCTTCGCGCGGTACCCGTCGAACAGCGGGCTGTTCATGCCCGTCGGCAGGTCCGCCGTCTCCATGATGTCCTTCACGCCGACGACCATGCCGTCGACGGCCGACAGGGGGCGGCCCGCCCGGTAGCGCGCGGCCGAGGCGTCCGCCGCCGCCCGCGCCCCGTCCGCGTCGAGGGTGGCGAACGCCTTCACCGTGGGTTCGGCCTTCTCGATCGCCTCGAGGTACGCCTCGAGGTGCTCCCGCGGCGAGCGGGTGCCCTCGAGGAAGGCACGCCGCGTCTCCGCGAAGGCGGGGCGGTCGGTCGCGATCGGTCTCGTCATGCAGCAACTCCGTTATTCCGGGCGGTCCGGCCCGGCGCCGCGACGGGGGTCTGTCGAGTGTCGAATGTTGACAGTTGGCGGACGGGCGGTCCAGCTCTTGCATCGCGCATGGCGCTCCCATCCAGAGGATCCACAAGGAGACCGAAATGAACCCCATGCTGACGCGGCGCGGCTTCCTCGCCGGCACCGCCGCCACGGCCGGCGTCGCCGGCCTCACCGGCCTCCCCCGCCTCGCCAATGCCTACCCGGTGCCCCAGGTCGAGGCCATCGTCCCGTTCTCGCCGGGCGGCGGCACGGACCGCTCGGTGCGCGTCGTCACCCCCGCCTGGGCGGAGACGCTCGGCCTCGCCCGCGGCTTCCGGCCCAACCACATGCCGGGCGCGGGCTCCCTCATCGCCCAGCGCGGCCTCCAGCAAAAGCCCCACGACGGCAGCGTCGTCCTGTTCACCCCCGCGCCCCACGTGGCCTGGCTGAGCGAGCTCCAGTCGGACGAGTTCAGCGTCGACCAGATCGCCTGGATCGGCTCCTACTTCCAGGATCCGAACGTGCTCCTCGTCGCCAAGGATTCGCCCTACCAGACCGCCGAGGAGTTCCTCGCGGCGGCGGCCGCGGCCGACGAGCCCTTCACCGCGGCCGTGTCGAGCCCGATGTCGGCTGCCCACGCGGCGACCGTGGTGCTGCGCGAGCGGGCAGGGGTGCCCATCAAGGTGGTGCCGTTCAACGGCGGATCGGAGGCGCGCAACGCGGTGGCGGGCGGCCACGTGGACTGCTGCATGGCGCCCTACTGGTCGGCCAGCAACGTCCTCGACCTCACCCGCGCGCTCGCCATCTTCGCGCCCGAGGACCCGACCACCGGCATGTGGGACGCCCCGCCCGCGAGCGAGGTCCTCGACTTCGAGATGCCCAACCTGTTCGAGCCCTACTGCGCCGTCGTCTCCGCCCAGACGGCCGCGGACAACCCGGAGGTCTACGACGAGCTCGTGACCACCTTCGCCGAGGCGCTCCGCTCGGAGACCTTCAAGGAGGCCGCGGCCGAGCAGAACCTCTTGCCGTTCGTCGACGTGTGGGGCCCGGACCGGTGCGCCGCCTTCATCGACGACTACCTCGCCCTCCTCGCCGAGTACCGTCCGGCGATGGAGAAGGACCTCCAGGAGATGTGACGGGCGCCCGCCCGGCCCGCCCGATCCTCCTCCCGCGGGAGCGCCGCGTCATGAGACTGCGAATCCTTCTCGGCGAACTCGTCGTGCCGGCGCTGGTGCTTCTCGGCACGGCGCTTTTCTTCGCGTCGATCCGGGAGGCGCCGTCGGTGACGCAGCGCGTGCCGCTCGGCGTCATGGCGTTCATCCTCGCCATGACGGGGATCGTGGTGGTCCGGGCCGTCCTCGACGCGCGGGCCGGCGGCGGCGGGGAACCGCCGCCGCCGGTCTCGCCCGAGCGGCTCGTGCGCGAGTGGGGGCCACGGGTGGTCTTCGTGCTCCTCGCGGTCGGCTACTATCTCCTGTTCGAGCGCATCGGCTTCAGCCTTTCCAACTTCGTGTTCCTCCTCGCCGCGCTCCCGCTCGCGGGCTACGGCCGCGGGCGCTCCTTCGCGGCCGCCGCCGCGCGCATCGTGGCGATCGCCGCGGTCGCGACCGTCATCTTCCACGTCCTCGCGATCGTCATGCACTTCAACGTGCCCGTCGGCCCGCTCGGGTTCTGAGGAAGGCGCCATGTACGATCCCGATGCCATGCTGTCCGGCCTCGCCGTCCTGTTCGAGGCGCGGATGCTCACCTTCCTCCTGGCGGGGTTCCTGATCGGCTTCGTGGTGGGCGCGATCCCGGGCTTCAACGACGCCAACGTGATGGCGATCCTCCTGCCGTTCACGCTGCTCCTCACGCCCGAGGCCGCCATCATCGCCATGGCCGCCATCTACGCCGGCGCCCAGGCGGCGGGCGCGATCCCCGCGATCCTCATGAACATCCCAGGCACGCCGGGCAACGCGGCGACGACGCTCGAGGGCTACCAGCTCTCCCGCGCCGGGCGGTCAGGCTTCGCCCTCGGCATCTCCTTCGGCGCCTCGTCCGTCGGCGCCCTGTTCGGCGCCACCCTGGCGCTCGCCTTCGCGCCCATGCTGGGGGCCTTCGCCCTGTCCTTCGGGCCGGCGGAGATGTTCATGGTGGGGATCCTCGGCCTCACCGTGGTGAGCACCCTGTCGGCCGAGAACATGGCCCGCGGGCTCCTCATCGCCGCCTTCGGGATCCTCGTGTCCTTCATCGGCGCGGACTCCATGGCCGGCTTCCCGCGCGCCACCTACGACGTCGCCCAGCTCTACGACGGGATGCCGCTGATCCCCGTCCTCCTTGGCCTGTTCGGCTTTTCCGAGCTCATCTTCCTGCTGGGCAGCCGCACCATCGCCCGCGGCGACACGGTGCCCACATCGAACCTCAAGGACATCGCGGACGGTCTGCGCGAGGCCTTCGGCCACCGCGTGAACCTTCTTCGCTCGAGCGTGCTCGGCTTCCTCGTCGGGGTGATCCCGGGGGCGGGGGCCACCATCGGCTCCTTCCTCGCCTACGGGCAGGCGCGGCAGTGGTCACGCAAGCGGGAGGCGTTCGGCAAGGGCAACCCGGAGGGGCTCGTCGCCACCGATTCGGCCAACAACGCCACCGCCTGCGGCGCCGTCGTGCCGATGCTGACCCTGGGCCTGCCGGGCAGCGCGTCCACCCTCGTCATGCTCGCCACCCTCGTCCTCCACGGGGTGCGGCCCGGGCCCCAGTTCTTCCAGAATTTCCAGGTCGAGGCGTACGCGATCCTGTTTTCCCTGTTCGTCAGCGCGCTCCTCATCGCGCTCCTCGGGGTGCCGCTCGCCCGCTACGCCCAGCGCGTGACCCACATTCCGAACGCGCTCCTGGTGCCGGTCGTCGCCGTCCTCGTCTTCATCGGGGCCTATGCCTGGCGGTTCATGGCGTTTGACATCCTCCTGATGATCGTCTTCGGCGTCCTCGGCGCGATCCTGCGCGTCCACCGCTACCCGATCCCGGCCTTCCTGCTCGCCATCATCCTGGGGCCGATCCTGGAGGCCAACTTCCTGAGGGCGACGCGGATCGGGGGCTACGACGCCCTGTTCGAGGGGCCGATCGTGTGGGTGCTCATGGTGGCGACGCTCCTGTCCCTCCTCGCGCCCCTCCTCGTGTCGCTCCGGCGCAGCACCGCGGCGCCACGGCCCGACGAGGCCGGCACCTGACGCGGCGGTCGGAAGGAGAGGGGTGACGGCCGTCCTGCAGACCATCCGAGGGGCGGTTCTGGAAGGGTCGGCTCCGGCGGAACGTCGGCCTTTTCGTCCCACCAGCGGAATGGACCGGCGGCGGAGCGGCCGCGGGTGCGTCAGGTCTCGGTGGCGGCGCGCATGGTGCGGATGAGGGCGTCCTTGCGCTCGAAGCCGATGCCGGGGGCGTCGGGCAGGCCGATGCGGCCGGCGACGACCGGCGTGTCGTCCGCGAAGCCGCCGAAGGGGGCGAACACCTCCGGGTAGCTCTCGTTGCCGCCGAGGTGGAGGCCGGCCGCGATGTTGAGCGACAGCTGGTGGCCGCCGTGGGGGATCACGTTGCGCGTCGAAAAGCCGTGTTCGGGCAGGAGCGCGAGGGTGCGCAGGTATTCGACGAGCCCGTAGGAAAGGGCGCAGTCGAACTGCAGCCAGTCCCGATCGGGGCGCATGCCGCCGTAGCGCAGGAGGTTCCGGGCGTCCTGGTGGCTGAAGAGGTTCTCTCCCGTCGCCATCGGGCCGTCGTAGTGCTTCGCGAGCTCGGCCTGGAGGGCGTAGTCGAGCGGATCCCCCGCCTCCTCGTACCAGAACAGGCCGTAGGGGGAGAGCGCCTCGGCGTAGCGGACGGCCGTCTCGAGGTCGAAGCGGCCGTTGGCGTCGACCGCGAGGTTGCGGCCCTCGCCCACCACCTCGAGGACCGCCTCGATGCGTCGCAGGTCCTCCTCCAGCGGCGCGCCGCCGATCTTCATCTTGACGACCTCGTAGCCCCGGTCGCGATAGCGGCGCATCTCGTCCTTCAGCGCCGACAGGTCCTTGCCCGGGTAGTAGTAGCCGCCGGCCGCGTAGACGAAGACGGTCTCGTCGACCGTGCCGTCGCCCTCCGTGTCGGCGAGGTAGCGGTAGAGCGGCACGTCGGCGATCTTGGCCACCGCGTCCCAAACCGCCATGTCGATCACGCCGACGGCGACCGAGCGCTCCCCGTGGCCGCCGGGCTTCTCGTTCGCCATCAGCGCGGCCCAGATCTTCCGCGGGTCCAGGTTGTCGCCGGCCGCGTTCGCCATGTCGTCCGCGGCCATCTCGCGCAGGCGCGGCAGGAAGCGCTCCTTCAGGAGGCCGGAGGCGGCGTAGCGGCCGTTGGAGTTGAAGCCGTAGCCGACCACCGGGCGGCCGCCCCGCGTGACGTCGGTGACGACGGCGACGATGCTCGCCGTCATCTTCGAGAAGTCGATGTAGGCGTTCTTGATCTGCGAGGCGATCGGGACCACCGCCTCGCGCACGTCGACGATCCTCATGGCACGCTCCTCACGTCCTCATGGTCTCGCGGTAGGCGGCCTCGTCGAGGGTGAGGCCGAGGCCGGGCCGGTCCGGGATCTCGATCATGCCGCCGACGGGCTTCGGCGCGTCGGTGAACAGCGTCTCGCCGACGGCCACCATGCCGAGGTGCCACTCCACGATCCAGCCGTTCGCCATCCCCGCCAGCAGATGCATGTTGAACAGCGGCCAGCCACCGCCGTTGGCGATCGGCATGTTGTAGATCTGGGCGAGGTGGGCGGCCTTTCGCGCCTCGGTGAAGCCGCCGCAGTAGGTGACGTTGGGCTGCAGGATGTCCACCGCCCGGTGGTCCACGAACTCGCGCAGCCGCCAGCGGTGCCCCTCCATCTGACCGGCGGCCAGCGGGATGCGGGTGGCGCGCCGAAGGTCCGCGAGGGCCCGCGCGTCGTTCTGGTGGAGCGGCTCCTCGAACCAGCAAAGGCCGAGGTCCTCCACCGCCCGGCACAGGTACTTCGCCTCCACCGGATCGAAGAGGTAGTTGGCGTCGATCATGATGTCGACGTCATCGCCCACCGCCTCGCGGATCGCGCGGATGCGGGCCGCGTCCTCCCGCCAGCCGCCCGGATCCACGGCGACGACCGACTTCAGCGCCCGGAAGCCGGCCGACACGTGGAGCCGCGCCGCCTCGGCGAGCTGCTCCCGGTTGTACTGGGGAAAGCCGAAGGTGCAGTAGGCCGGCAGCGTCCGGCGGGCGTTGCCGAGGAGGGCGGCGACGGGCTTCTCCGCGGCCTTGCCCATGATGTCCCACAGCGCGATGTCGAGGCAGGACAGCGCCATCCCGATGGTGCCGGTCATGGCGCGGGGGTTGAGGCGGCGGCGCACCCGCTCGTGGATCGCCTCGATGTCGTGGGGGTCCATGTCCTTCACGACGGGCAGGACGTGCTCGTGGAGGGCGGCCACCACCGCGCGTGAGAGGAAGTGGCCGGTGAGGCCGTAGCCCACGTGGCCCTCGTCCGTCTCCACCACGCAGAAGACGAATTCCTTCTGCTCCTCCCGTCCGTAGCCCTCCACGCGGCCCTCCAGAAGCGGGATCTCGATGGAGAAGCCGTGGACGCTCGCCCTTATATCCTTGATTTTCATGGGAAACCCTCGGTGCGGTTGCCAAAGGATCGGGCCCTCGGTATCGATTGTCAACAGAAGACAATCGAAGGGGAGGACATCATGGAGCGGGGCACGGGCGCACCCTCGCCGGCTGCGGCGGACCTCCTGCCGGGCTTCTCGTGGCAGACGATCGACACCGGCGGGGCCGCCATCAACGTGGCGAGTGCCGGCTCGGGCCCGCCCCTTCTCCTGATCCACGGCAACCCGCTCACCCTCGTCACCTGGCACCGCGTCGTCCCGAACCTCCTCGACGACCACACGGTGGTGCTGACGGACCTGCGCGGCTACGGCGACAGCTCCAAGCCCGACGGCGGGGCGGACCATTCGGGCTACTCCTTCCGGGCGATGGCGGAGGACAACCTCGCCGTCATGTCCGCCCTCGGCCACGAGCGCTTCGCCGTCGCGGGCCACGACCGGGGCGCGCGCTGCGCCTTCCGCATGGCCCTCGACGCGCCCGAGCGGGTGACGGCGATGGCCGCGCTCGACATCGTGCCCACCCACCACGTGCTCACCAACGTGTCCCTCGGCTGGGGGCTCGAGTCCTACCACTGGTTCTTCATGGCCCAGAAGGCGCCATTCCCCGAGCGGCTCCTGACGGCGGACCTCGACTACTACATCGACTACAAGCTCAACAAGAAGGGCGTTGGCCTGTCCATCTTCGACCCGCGCGCCATGTCCGAGTACAAGCGCTGCACGACGCCCGAGCAGATCCACGCCGTGTGCGAGGACTACCGGGCGACGGTGAGCGTCGACTTCGAGATGGACAAGGCCGACCAAGGCAAGCGGCGGATCGCCTGCCCGGTCCTGGTGCTGTGGGGCTCCAACAGCCACTGCGGCCGGCACTTCCGCCCGCTCGAGGCCTGGGGCGAGTGGGCCGACGACCTGACGGGCGAGGCGCTTCCCACCGGCCACTACCCCCAGGAGGAGCGGGCGGACCTGGTGTCCGAGGCGTTCCTGTCCTTCTTCTCGGGCAAGGCGAAGGGAGCGGCGGCATGAGGCGGATCGCGGCGGCGGACGCGGCGGCCATGGTTCACGGGGAGGGAGAGGTCGCCTTCCTCGACGTGCGCGAGGCGGGGCCGTTCTCCGAAGGGCACCCCCTGTTCGCGGTCCCCGCCGCCTGGAGCCGGCTCGAGGAGACGGTGCCGGACCTCGTGCCGCGCGCCGACGTGCCGGTGATCCTCGTCGGCGGCGCGGGCGACGACGTGGCGGACAGGGCTGCCGCGGCCCTCGGGCGCCTCGGCTACCGGGACGTGCGGGTGGTCGACGGCGGCGTCGCGGGCTGGGCGGCCGCCGGCGAGCGGCTCTACGAGGGCGTCAACGTTCCGTCGAAGACGCTGGGCGAGCTCGCCGAGGAGATCTGGCACCCGGCCACGATCGACGCGCCGACCCTCGCCCGCTGGCGCGCCGAGGGCCGGGCCTTCCATTTCTTCGACGCGCGGCCCGCGGACGAGTACGCCAAGATGCGCGTGCCGGGCGCCCGGTGCCTCCCCAACGGCGAGCTTGCCCACCGCTTTCCCGCCGTGGTCCGGGACGAGGCGCCCGTCGTCATCACCTGCGCGGGGCGCACCCGCGGCATCGTGGGGGCCCTCGGCATCCTGAAGGCCGGGATCGGGCGGGAGGTTTTCGCCCTCGAGAACGGCACCCAGGGGTGGGTGCTCGCGGGCGAGACGCTGGAGCGGGGCAACGCCGCCGACCCGTTCCCGGACCTGTCCGAGGCCGACGCGGCGGCGACCCGCGAACGGGCCGAGGCCTTCATGGCGCGCGAGGGGATCGAGCGGATCGGCGCCGACGAGGCCGCCCGCCGCCTCGCGGAGGCCGGCCGCACCACCTTCGCCTTCGACGTGCGCTCTCCCGCGGAGGCGGCGGCGGACCCGCTTCCCGCCTTTCTCCATGCCCCGTCGGGCCAGCTCCCCCAGGCGACGGACAGGTGGGTCGGCGTCCTGCGCGCCCGCATCCTGCTCGCCGACGATCTGGGCCTGCGGGCGGCCATCACCGCCTACTGGCTGCGCCTCCTCGGCCACGACGTCGCCGTCGTGGAGATCGACCACGCCGTCCGCCGCCTGCCCGCGCGCACCGGCGGGCCGGATCGTCCGGCCCTCTCGCCGCCGCCCTCCGTCGGCGCGGCCGAGGCGCTCGCCGGCGGGGCGAGGCTCGTCGACGTGCGGCCGTCGGCCGCCTTCCGGGCCGGTCACGTCCGGGGTGCGGTCTGGAGCGACCGGGCCCGCGTCGTGCGGGACGCGCCGGGGAAGGGGGAGGTGATCCTCGTCGCCGACGATGCGTTCGTCGCCGCGACCGTCGCGGGGGAGCTCGCCGCCGCCGGCCGCGCCGCTCGCGTGGTGGAGGGGGGGCACGACGCGCTCGCCGCGGCGGGCGCCGCCATCGAGGCGGGCGAGGAGCCGTCCGCCGCCGTCGCGGGGGACGCGACCACCTTCGCCGCGGGCCGGCATGACGGCAACCTCGACGCCTCGCGCCTTTACCTCTCCTGGGAGCAGGCGCTCGTCGGCCAGCTCTCGGACGCCGAGCGCGCCCAGTTCCGCATCCCCTGACCGGCCCCACGGGGACCATCCGAAGGCCCGCCCGCGGAGCGATCCGCGGCCGGGCCTTTTTCGTGTCAGGAGCCGACTTCCGGGGTGGCGGCGAGGCGGGCCTTCGCACCGCGGCTGCGGCGGTAGCGCAGGAAGGAGGTGAGCAGGATCGACAGGATCATCAGCGCGAAGATGACGATCGCCCCCGGCCGCTCCAGGAGGTAGGCCGGGTCGCCCCGGCTGATCTGCCAGGTCCTCAGGATGTTGTCCTCGATGAGGGAGCCGAGGAGCAGGCCCACCACCGTCGCCGCCACGGGATAGCCGTAGCGCACCATCGCCCAGCCGAGGATGGCGAAGCCGAACAGCGTGATGGGCCCGGCGAGGGAGCCTTCCACCGCGTAGGCGCCGAAGGTGGAGACCACGAGCACGCACGGGATGAGGAAGCGCAGCGGGACCGAGACCACGTAGGCGGCGAGGTAGACGAACAGCAGCCCCACGAACAGGAGCAGCACCGCCTGCACGAAGTTGGAGAAGATGATCGCGTAGACGAGGTCGTGGTTGTTGGCGATGAACTGCGGCCCACCGACGATGTTGTGCATGGCGAAGGCGGCGAGCAGGATCGCCGTCGCCCCCCCGCCGGGAATGCCGAGGGCGAGCATCGTCGCCATGGCGCCGCCCTCGGAGGAGGAGTTGGCGGATTCGGCCGCGATGACGCCCTTCGGATTGCCCTTGCCGAAGGTCTCGGAGTCCTCCGCGTTCCGCTTCGTCTCCGAATAGGAGATGAGGTTGGAGATGGAGCTGCCCACCCCCGGGATCGTCCCGATGAGGACGCCGATGGTGGCGCCGCGGGCGATGATGAAGGGGAAGGTGAAGGCGAGGCGCAGCCCCTTCAGGATCCGGGAGAACGAGATCTGCCGGTCCTTCTCCTCCGCGATCAGGTAGCGGGTGCCGACGAGGTTGAGGAGCTGGCTCGCCGCCAGCAGCCCCATCATCGCCGGGATGACGGGCAGCCCGTCGAGGAGCCACGGGACCCCCATGGTGCCTCGGATGTAGCCCGCCGTGTTCATCCCGATGGTGCCGAGGAGGACGCCGAAGACCCCCGCGAGGAGCCCCCGCGCCACCGAATCCCCCGCGAGCGAGCCGAGCAGCATGAGCCCCCAGACGGCGATGGCGAACATCTCCAGCGGCCCGAGCTTCAGGACGACGGCCGAGACCGGGGCGATCAGGAGAAGGAGCAGGATGTAGGACGAGAGCGCTCCCGTCACCGAGGAGGCGAGGGCGACCCCGAGCGCCTCGTTGTGCCGGCCCGCGCGGGCCATCGGGTAGCCGTCGAAGGTGGTGGCGACGGCCGAGGAGGTGCCGGGGATGTTCATGAGGACCGCGGGCACCGAGCCGCCGAAGCCCGCGCCGGTGTAGATCGACGTCAGGAAGATGATCGCCGGCAGGAAGTCCATGTAGAGGGTCAGCGGCAGGAAGATCGCCATCGCCATGGTGATGGAGATTCCCGGCATCGCGCCGAACACGAGGCCGATGGCGAGCCCCGGGATCAGCCAGATCCAGGCCGACCAGTTGGACGAGAGGAGGGCGATGGCCTCGCCCGCGGCCGGGAAGTCGAGCATGGCGGCGCTACAGGACGGTGAGCGGGAAGGGGTAGGGGACCAGGAGCTGGTACCCGTAGATCACGGCCGCCGTGAAGACGGCGGAGAAGACCGCGATCAGCCACAACCGCCGCTCGCCACAGACCCAAAGGCCCACGGCGACGAACAGGAAGGTGGCGACGTCGAAGCCGATCCGCTCCATCCCGAAGACGAACACCGCGAAGGCGGCGCCGAGGATCGCCACCGGCAGGAGCGGGCCACGCGCGGGCGCGGCGGCCTTGCCGTCCTCGCCGTCCGCCGCCACGGCCGAGTCGCGTCGGCGGAAGACCTGGGGCAGCACGAGCGCGACGAGCGCGAGGGCGATGATGGCGGCGGGCTGGACGAGGAGCAGGTTGTTGGTCCTCAAGGACACGGAGCGCGCGTCGAGGAGGTAGGCGATCACGACGCCCGAGATCACCGCGAGGAGGGCGAGGTGGCCCCAGTCGACCGACGGGCGCGTGCGGGGGTTCTTCAACGGTCGCCTCCCGATGGGTGATGGATGATCGGGCCGCCGGCGCGCGGCGGCCCGATCCCGTGGTGTGTTCCGGGCAGTGGCCGTCCGGCCGTCGCCGGTCAGCTCCCCTTCAGGAGGTCGGCGTGCTCCTTCATCACCTCGTGGGTGCGCTGGACGGACTGGTTCGACACGTCCGGCCCGAACCACTCGGTGGCGAGCTGCTGGCCCTTCAGCGTCTCGACCGCCTCCGGGTTCTTGGTCGCCCGCTCGATCGCCGCGCGCAGCGTCTCGTAGCGGTCCGGGTGCTCCTCGAGGAGGGACGAATGGACCACGAAGCCGCGCTGGGAGCCGCCGACGAACTGGGCGGTATCGCCCACGACCTCGGTGACGGTGGGCGCGTCCCAGCCGTCGCGCTCGGCGTCGTCGAAGACCATCAGCGGACGGATCTGGTCGACGAGGGGCAGGAAGCCCTGGCCGCCCACGAGGCCGATGTCGACGACGCCGCCGGCGGTGGCGTTCCGGGTCGGGCCGCCCCCGTCGTAGGTGACGAGGCGCAGGCCCTGGCGGTCGATGCCGTTGGCGTCGGCGAACAGCATCAGGTTCACGAGGTCCGCCGAGGAGGGCTGGATGCCGATGGACAGGCTGCCCGGGTCCTCCTTCAGCTGGGCGATCACGTCGTCCACGCTCTCGATGTCGGAGTCGGCCGCGGTCGCCATCAGCGTGTAGTCCCGCGAGGGCAGGTTGACCATGTGGAAGTCGCCCACGTCGAACGGGGCGTTCTGGGTCAGGATGTTGAGCGGGATGTACGGGGCCGCCGAGGTGGCCATGATGGTGTAGCCGTCGGCGGGCTGCTGCAGGAAGTAGGTGTGGCCGAGGAGCGCGCCCGCGCCGCCGCGGTTCACGATCTGCACGGGCTGGCCGAGCTCCTCCTGCAGGAAGGGCGCGAAGGCGCGGGCCAGGCGGTCGTTGTAGCCGCCCACGTCGAACGGCACGACGATGGTGACGGGCCGCTCAGGAAACGACTGGGCGGTGGCCGTGCCGGGGACGGCGAGGGCCGCGGCGAGGACGCCGGTGCCGAGCGCCAGCGCCAGGCGGCGGGTGAGATGAAGCGCCATGATGTTCCTCCCGAGTTCGGGCCGGCGGCGGTGCCGGAGCCCGCGCTCTTGTTCCGAAGGGGCAGTGTGGCCCCGATCGGACGCTATGGCGAGGGAAGATCAACTGTCAACAATCGGTTTCTTCACCGGTCCCCGGAGCGCCGTCGGAGCCTGTCCGCCGGTGCGGCTCACGGCGGCGGCCCGGGCCGGCTCCACGCGCGCCGCGGGAGGCTGGTCCGCACCCGCCGCCCCGTCCAATGTTGTTGACAGTTGGCAAGGCCCCCTCCACACTCCGGCCCCGTCGCGCGCCCCGGCGCGGCCGCGGACGAAGCGCCCTGGCCGCCCGCCTTTCCATCGCCGGGGGATCGCGCGGCCGTCATCCGGGAGGTCGAGCCGTGAACGTGATCGTCAACAACCTGAGCGATGCCGGCGCGTGGGCCGCCGCGGGCGAGGGCCTCACCCGCGAGGTCGCGGGCTTCGTGGCGGACACGCCGGCCTCCGCCCTGCCGGCGGCGGTGGTCGAGAACGGCAAGAAGTCGATCCTCGACGGCCTCGGCCTCGCCCTGTCCGGCTCGGTCGCGAAGACGGGCGAGATCGTCCGCCGCCACCTCGAGAGCCTGTCCCTCGGCGCGGGGCCCGCGACGGTGATCGGCTCCACCATGAAGGTCGCCCCGCGCTTCGCCGCCTTCGCCAACGGCGTCGGCATCCACGCCGACGACTACGACGATACCCAGCTCGCCGTCGCCCCCGACCGGGT
>CAZJNX010000014.1:2125-14241 GCA_964547415.1 uncultured Hyphomicrobiales bacterium | reverse complement strand
GGTCTACGGCCTCCTCACCCACCCGACGGCGCCCGCGCTCCCGGCCGCCCTCGCCCTCGGCGAGGCCACAGGCGCGAGCGGGCGGGACGTGATGCTCGCCTACCACATCGGCGTCGAGGTGGAGTGCAAGATCGCCGAGGCGATCGACCCGCGCCACTACCAGACCGGCTTCCACGCGACGGCCACCTGCGGCACCTTCGCCGCCGCCTCGGCCGCGGGCCGCCTGATGGGCCTTCCCCCGGAGGCGCTCGGCCGCGCGCTGTCCATCGCCGGCAGCCAGTCGGCCGGTCTGCGCGAGAACTTCGGCACCATGACCAAGCCGTTCCACGCCGGCCGCTCCTCCGAATCGGGCGTCGTCGCGGCCGACTTCGCGGCGATGGGCTGGACGGCGAGCGACAACATCCTCGAGGCCATGCGCGGCTTCTTCCGCGCGGCGGGCGGCGGCTACGACGCCTCCGCGATCCGCGGCAAGCTCGGCAACCCGTGGACGTTCGACGAGCCGGGCGTCTCGATCAAGCCGCACCCGTCGGGCTCCCTCACCCACCCGGGGATGACCGAGATGCTCCGCCTCATCCGCGAGCACGGCCTGACGGCGGACAAGGTCGCCCGCGTGCGCGTCGGCACCAACTCCAACATGCCGAACGCCCTCATCCACCACCGGCCGACCAACGAGCTCCAGGGCAAGTTCTCCATGGAGTTCTGCATGGCGATCCTGCTCCTGGACGGCCGGGCGGGCCTTGCCGAGTTCACCGACGAGGTGGTGAACCGTCCCGACGTCCGGGCGATGATCGAGAAGGTGGACTTCGTGGTGGACGAGCGCGCCGAGGCCGCCGGCTTCCACAAGATGACCACCTACATCGACGTGGAGACTACCGACGGTCGCACGATCTCCGGCGTCGCCGACTTCGGCAAGGGCAGCCCCGCGAACCCGATGAGCTACGAAGAGGTGGCCGACAAGTTCCGCGAGTGCGCCGCCTTCGCGGGCCACGACAAGGCGCGGGCGGAGGACGTCGTCGCCATGGTGCGCGACTTCGAGAGCCTGTCGGACCTCTCCCGTCTCACCGGGGCGCTGGCGAAGGGCTGATCGGGTGGCGACGGCCTCGGGCACCGGGCGCGCCGCGCCCGCCCTTCCGTGGTGGCGCGACGGGCGCTGGTGGCTGCGGGCGTCGGCCACCTACGCGGTCGCGGCGGTGGCCGGGTTCGTCGCCGAGCGGCTTTCGGTGCCGCTTCCCTGGATGCTGGGGCCGTTCTTCGTGTGCGGGGCGCTGTCGGCGTTCGGCGCGCCGCTCGCCTTCCTGCCCCTGTCCCGGGAGTTCTCCCAGCTCGCGGTCGGCCTCGCCGTGGGCCTGCGCTTCACGCCGGCCACCTTCGCGGCGACGCTCGCGCTCCTGCCCGCGATGCTCGCGGCGACGGTGTTCGTGATGGCCTACACCTTCCTCGCCGCACTGATCCTGAAGCCGCTCGCCCGGCTCGACGACACCTCCGCCTTCTTCGCGACGGCGGCGGGGGGCGTCGCCGACATGGCCCTCGTCGCGAGCGAGCGGGGCGGGGACGCGACCTCGGTCGCCATCGTCCATGCCCTGCGCGTGTCGGCGACGGTCGCCGTCGTCCCCGTCCTCGTGGTCGCGTTCGGCACGCCCGGCTCCGAGGCGCCGGCCGCGCCGCTCGTCGGGGACTGGATCGTCTGGCTCGTCGTCGCCTTCGGCCTGTCGGTGCTCGCCGTGCGGCTCCTGAAGCCGACGATCCTGCCGAACCCCTGGCTCCTCGGCCCGATGTTCGTCGGCATCGCGCTCGGCGCGTCGGGGGCGCTCACGCTGACGATGCCGCCGATCTTCATCGTGCTCGCCCAGGTCTTCCTCGGCACCTGGCTCGGCTGCCAGTTCCGCCGGGAGATCCTGACCCGCCTGCCGCGGGTGGCCCTGTCGGGCCTCGCCGTCTCCCTGTTCATGATCGCCTGCGCGGGCGCGGGCGCGTTCGCCATGGCCGCCGTCACGACCCTGCCGGTGACGACCGCGTTCCTCGCCCTCGCCCCCGCCGCGGTCACCGAGATGGTCATTACGGCCAAGCTCATGAATCTCGACGCGGAGATCGTCACGGCCTTCCACGTCATGCGGATCGCGCTGGTGTGCTCGACGATCCTCCTCGTCTTCCAAGTCTACAATCGTCTCAAGGGAGTGGCCCATGGACCTCGGGTATGACGGACGGCGCGTCCTCGTCGTCGGCGGCAGCTACGGCATCGGCAAGGCGACCGCCGCGATCGCCGTCGCGGAAGGGGCGGACGTCGTGATCGCCTCCCGCAGCGCCGACAACCTCGAGGCCGCCGCCGCCGACATCGGGGAAAAGGCCGGGCGCCGCCCCGCGACGCTCGTGGTGGACGTGACGGAAAAGGGCGCCGACGCCGCCCTGGCGAAGGCCGTGGCGGCGCGCTGGGGCGCCCTCGACTGCCTGGTGACGGCGGTGGGCGGCTCGGTCCGCTCCGCCTTCGAGGACCTTTCGGACGAGGACTGGATCACGAACTACACCTTCAACGTCCTGTCGACGGTGCGGGCGATCCGCGGCCTCGTGCCGGCGCTGAAGGCGGGGCGGGACGCGGCCGTCGTGACGCTGGGCGCGGCGGCCTCCAAGATGCCCTACCCGCACCAGATCGTCTCGAACGTGCACAAGGCGGGCATCCTCGGCCTCACCAAGACGCTGGCGAGCGAGCTCGCGCCGGCCGGCATCCGCGTCAACTGCGTGGCGCCCGGCCGCACGCTCACGCCGCTGTGGACGAACCGGGCGGCCAAGATGGCCGCCGAGCAGGGGCGCAGCGAGAAGGACGTCATCGCCGAGTTCTCCCGGGAGATCCCGCTCGCCCGCTTCGGCGAGCCGGAGGAGGTGGCCGCGGTGGTGGCGTTCTTCGGGAGCCCCCGCGCGTCCTACGTGACGGGGCAGGCGGTGAACGTGGACGGCGGCATCGCCCGCGGCCTCCTGTAGGCGGCGCGGCGCGGCGCGGGACGGAAGAGAAGGGGCAAGGAGACGGCGCAATGAGCGATCGCAAGGTGACGGGCGAGCTGGCGGAGTGGATCGTCGGCGTGAGGGCGGACGACATTCCACAGGACGTGCGGCGCGAGGGCGTCAGGACCTTCGTCAACTGGCTGGGCTGCGCCGTTGGCGGCGCGGACCATGCGGCGGCGGACGCGGCGCTCCGGGCGCTCTCGCCCTTCTCCGGCCCGCGCGAGGCGACGGTGCTCGGCCGCACCGACAGGCTCGATCCCCTGAAGGCGACGCTCCTCAACGGCATCACCAGCCACGTCCTCGACTACGACGACACCCACCTTCGCACCATCATCCACCCGGCGGGTCCGGTCGCCCCGGCGCTCCTCGCCCTTGCCGAGGTGCGCCCGATCTCCGGGCGCGCGCTCCTCGAGGCCATGATCCTCGGCGTCGAGGTCGCCTGCCGGATCGGCAACGCGGTCTACCCGGACCACTACGACCGGGGCTGGCACATCACGGCGACGGCGGGCGTCTTCGGCGGGGCGGCGGCGGTCGGCAAGGCGATCGGGCTCCATGCGACGCGCATGCGCTGGGCGCTCGGCCTCGCGGCCAGCCAGTCGGCGGGCCTGCGCGAGATGTTCGGAACGATGACGAAGTCGTTCCACCCGGGCCGCGCCGCCGAGAGCGGGCTCCTGTCGGCGCTCCTCGCCGAGGCGGGCTACGACAGCTCCGAGAACGCCATCGAGGCGAAGCGCGGCTTCGCCAACGTGATGTCCGACAAGCAGGACTACGAGGAGATCCTGGGCGAGCTCGGCACCCGCTGGGAGGCGGCCACCAACAGCTACAAGCCGTTCGCCTGCGGCATCGTCATCCACCCGACCATCGACGGCTGCATCCAGATCCGGGAGGAGATCGGCGAGAAGGTGAACGCCATCGAGGCCGTCCGCCTCAAGGCCCACCCGCTGGTCCTGGAGCTCACCGGCAAGACGGAGCCGAAGACCGGCCTCGAGGGCAAGTTCAGCGTCTACCATTCCGCCGCGTGCGCGCTCCTGCGCGGCGACGGCTCGCCGACCGCCTTCACCGACGAGGTGGTGAACCTTCCCGAGCTCGTCGCCATGCGGCGCAAGGTGACCGCCGAGGCGAACCCGGCCTGCCACGAGGCGTCCGTCGACATCGAGGTGACCTTCTCGGACGGCACGACCATGACCAAGCACATCGAGCGGGCCATCGGCTCCCGCGAGCGACCGCTGACGGACGAGGAGATCGAGACCAAGTTCATGAACCAGGCGAAGCTCGTGATCGGCGAGGAGCGCTCGCGCCGCCTCCTCGACCTTGCCTGGACCATCGCCACCATCGACCGCCCGGCCGACATCGCCCGCGCCTCCGTGCCGGGCGATGATCGCATGGCGGCCGAGTGACCGCGGCGGCATGACGTGAAGGATCACCTGAAGCTCGGCATCCTCGAGGGGGACGACATCGGCCACGAGGTCGTCCCCGCCGCCGTCGCCGTCGTCCGCGCGGCGGCGGCCCGTACCGGCCTCGCCATCGAGTGGACGGACGTGCCCATCGGCCGCCGCGCCCTCGACACCCACGGCCACACGATGCCCGAGGGCACGCTCGCGACCCTCGAGGGCCTCGACGGCTGGATCCTCGGGCCCATCGGCCACCGCGCGTATCCGAAGGTGCCGGAAGCCATCAACCCGCACCCGATCCTCAGGAAGACCTTCGACCTGTTCGCCAACGTGCGGCCGACCCGCTCCTTCCCGGACATCGGCTGCCTCCACGACGACGTGGACCTCGTGATCGTGCGGGAGAACAACGAGGGCTTCCAGCCAGACCGCAACGTGGTCGCGGGCTCGGGCGAGTTCCGCCCCCGCCACGACACCACGATCTCGGTGCGCGTCATCACCGTGGAGGGGAGTGCCAAGGTGGTCGGCGCGGCGCTCGAGATCGCCCGCTCGCGGCCCCGGAAGAAGCTGACGCTCGTCCACAAGAACACCGTCTTCAAGCTCGGCTGCGGCATGTTCGTCGACACCGCCTACGAGGTGGCGAAGGCGTTTCCGGACGTGACGGTGGACGAAGCCATCGTCGACACCTTCGCCATGCGCCTCGTGCGCGAGCCGCAGGCGTTCGACGTCGTCGTCACCACCAACATGTTCGGCGACATCCTGACGGACGAGGCGGCGGGCCTCGTCGGCGGGCTCGGCATGGCGCCGGGGCTTTGCATCGGCCGCGGCTCCGTCGCGATGGCCCAGGCGACCCACGGCTCGGCCCCCGACATCGCCGGCAAGGGCCTCGCCAACCCCTACGCCATGATCGAATCGGCGCGGATGCTGGTGGAGCACCTCGGCCGCGCCCACGACATGCCGGCCGCCACCCGGGCGGCGGCGGTCGCGAAGGCGGGCATCGACGCGGCGCTCGCGAACCCGGCGGCCCGCACGCCCGACATCCGCGGCACGGGCAATCTCGCGTCCATGACGGAGGCGATCGTCCACCACATCGAGCGGGCGGAGCGTTAAGCGATGCGCACCCACAGGATCGCCGCGATCGGCGGCGACGGCGTCGGCCCGGAGGTGGTGGAGGCGGGGCTCGAGGTCCTCGCCGCCCTCGGCGAGAAGGACGGCGGCTTTTCCCTCGACGTCACCCGCTTCGACTGGGGCTCGGACCTTTACCGCGCGACGGGCCGGATGATGCCCGAGGACGGCGTCGAGCGGCTGCGCGCCTTCGACGCCATCTACTTCGGCGCGGTGGGCGATCCCCACATCCCGGACCACGTGACGCTGTGGGAGCTGCGCCTCGCCATCTGCCAGGGCCTCGACCAGTACGCCAACGTCCGCCCCACCCGCTTCCTGCCGGGGATGACGGGGCCGCTCAAGCCGGAGCTCGGCGCGAGGATCGACTGGGTGATCGTGCGCGAGAACTCCGAGGGCGAGTACGCGGGCGTCGGCGGCGAGGTCCACCACGGGCTGCCGCTCGCCACCGCCATGGACGTCGCCGTCTTCACCCGCGAGGGCGTGGAGCGGATCTGCCGCTTCGCCGCGGACGTCGCCATGGGCCGCCCGCGCCGCCGCCTCACGGTGGTCACCAAGTCCAACGCCCAGCGCCATGGCCTCGTCTTCTGGGACCGGCACTGCCGGAAGGTGCTGGAGGACTACCCGGACCTCGAGGTGGACTTCCGCCTCGTCGACGCCATGGCCGCCATGATGGTGACCCGCCCGGGCGACTTCGACACCATCCTCGCCACCAACCTCCATGCCGACATCCTGTCCGACCTCGCCTCGGCGCTGACGGGCAGCCTCGGCAACGGGGCCACCGGCAACGTCAACCCGGACCGGGGCGTGCCGTCGATGTTCGAGCCGATCCACGGCTCGGCCTTCGACATCACCGGCCGCGGCATCGCCAACCCGATCGGCGCGTTCTGGACGGCGGCCATGATGCTGGACCATTTGGGCGAGCCGGCCGCCGCCGAGCGGCTGATGGCGGCGATCGGCACCGTGACCGAGCGCGGGCCGCGCACGCCGGACCTCGGCGGACAGGCCGGCACGGCGGACGTCACCGCCGCGGTGATCGCGGCCCTATCCGAGGGCTGACGCGCCGGGCGGTCCCGGCCATGAGGGGGAGGAAGCGCACGTGGCGAACCCTGGGGCGGAACGCGAGGAGGCGGAGTCGGCGCAGGACCGGACCGGCCCGACGCCCCTCGAGACGGTGCGGACCGTCTCCCTCACCCAGGCGCTGGAGGACCAGCTCGAGCGCCTCATCAAGGAGGGCGAGCTCGCGCCCGGCGAGCGGCTCAACGAGTACCAGCTCGCCATCACCTTCGGGACGAGCCGCGGGCCGCTGCGGGAGGCGCTGCGCGGCCTCGCCGCCAAGGGCTTCGTGGAGGTGCGGCGCAACCGCGGCGTCTTCGTGCGCCAGCTGTCGGTGGACGAGGCGCTCGAGATCTACGAGCTGCGCGCCGCCCTGTTCGGACTCGCCGGGCGCCTCCTCGCGGCCCGCATGACGGACCGGATCCTCTGCGATCTCACCGGCCAGGTGGAGAGGATGGAGGAGGCCGCGCGAGCCGGGGACTTCGACACCTACTACCCGCTCAACCTCGCCTTCCACCGGACCATCGTTGAGTCGTGCGGCAACCGGCAGCTCGCCCGCGACTACTATCGCTACGTCAACAAGATGCACCTTTTTCGCACGCGCAGCCTCGTCCAGGGCGGCGGCATCGCGGTGTCGAACCGGGAGCACGCGGAGATGGTGGCCGCGCTCGCCTCCGGCGACCCGGAGCGCGCCCACGCCACCCACTGGCGCCACGTGGAGCGTGCGCGCGACCGGCTCCTCGCCGCCGTCGAGGCGGACCGGGCGAGGCAAGGGGAGGATTCATGACCGAGACGACCGACATCCACGCCACGGCGCCCGGCGAGGACCTTTCGGGCCTCACGCGCGCCGCCGCTCGCTTCGCCGCCGGCCTCACGTTCGGGGCGCTCCCGGAGGACGTCCTCCACCTGTCGAGCCGCTGCCTGATCGACGGGCTCGGCGTCATGCTCGCGGGCTCCGACCAGCCGGGCATGGCGCCCCTCGACCGCTTCCTCGCCGCCGAGGGCGGCACCCCCGCCGCGCGGATGCTGGGGGACGCCTCCCGCCGCCTGCCGGCGACGCGGGCGGCGCTGTGGGCCGGCACCGCCGGTCACGCCATGGACTGGGACGACACCCAGCTCGCCGAGGGGCCGGGCCGGCCCTACGGCCTCCTGATGCACCCGACGGTGCCACCGCTCGCCGCGAGCCTCGCCGTCGCCGACCTCCTCGCCCACGAGGGGAGGGGGCCGGTGGACGGGCGGCGCTTCCTCGCCGCCTTCAACGCGGGCTTCGAGACCGGCTGCAAGATCGCCGAGGCGATCACCCCGGACCACTACATGCGCGGCTTCCATACCTCGGGCACCATCGGCGCCTTCGCCGCCGCCGCGGCCGCCGCCAACCTCCTCGGCCTCGACGAGGGGGCGACCGCGCGGGCGATCGGCGTCGCCGCCTCCATGGCCGCCGGCATCCGCGCGGGCTTCGGCACCATGACGAAGCCGCTCCACGTGGGCCGGGCGGCGGAGAACGGGGTGACGGCGGCGCTCCTCGCCCGCAAGGGCTTCACCGCCAACGAGGAGGCCCTCGACGGCCGCTGGGGCTACCTCGCCGTCGCGGGCCGGGGCGGGGAGCCCGCCCTGGTGCGCGAGCGCTTCGGCGCGCCGTTCTCGATGGCCTCGCCGGGCCTTTCCATCAAGCCGTACCCCTCGGGCGTCCTCACCCACCCGGGGATGGACGCGCTCCTGTTCCTGATGCGCGAGGAGGGCCTCGGCCCGGACGACGTGGAGCGGGTGACGCTTTACGCGGGCACCAACGTGCTCGGCCCGATCCGCTACGCGCGGGCCACGACCGAGCTGGAAGGCAAGTTCTCCTTCGCCTTCCTCCTGTCGGCGATCATCCTGCGCGGCCGCGCCGGCAAGGCGGAGTTCACCGACGCCTTCGTCTCCTCGCCCGCGTGCCAGGCCATGCAGTCCCGCGTCGCGGCGGTCTTCGACCCCGGGATCGAGGCCATGGGCTTCGACCGCATCCGCTCCCGCGTCGAGGTGGTCACGAAGGACGGGCGCACGCTGACGCGCTGGGCCGACGAGGCGTACCGGGGCGGTCCGCACAACCCGTTGTCGGACGGCGAGGTGGAGGACAAGTTCCGGGACTGCGCGGCCGGCCTCCTCACCGAGGCGCGGACCGCCGAGGCGCTCGAGACGTGCTGGGGCATCGCCTGCGTGCCGGACGTGTCGGTCCTCCTCGCGCTCCTCGACCACAAGGGAGGCGGGGCGTGATCCTCGTCCACGGGCGCGCAGACAGCACCAACGTCCAGAAGGTGCTGTGGGTGCTCGACGAGATCGGCCGCCCGTTCGAGCGGATCGACCGGGGCGGCCCGTTCGGCGGCCTCGACGACGCGGACTACCGGGCGCTCAACCCGAACGGGCGCATCCCGACGGTGATCGACGGTCCGCTGGTGATGTGGGAATCGAACGCGATCCTGCGGCACTACGCGCGGCAGGCGCCGGAGGCGGGTCTCTTGCCTGAGGATGCTGCCGCGGCCGTCCGCGCCGACATGCTCCTCGACTGGAGCACGACGACGCTGTGGCCCGGCCTGCGCCCCGCCTACTTCGCCGTCGCGGCACGGGGCGAGGCCATGACGGCGCCGGTCGTGGTCGCCTCCCTGGAGGAGACGGAGGGGAACCTGTCGATCCTGCAGGGCCTCCTGTCGGACCGGCCCCACGCCGCGGGCGAGCGCTTTTCCATCGCCGACATCCCGCTCGCCATCGCGGTCCACCGCTGGTGCTTCCTCGGCCGGTCCCTCTGCGCGTGGCCCGCCGTCGCCGCCTGGTACGCCCGCTGCGAGGCGCGGCCGCCGTTCGGCAAGCGGATCTTCGGGCGGGGGCCGATGCCGGCCGCGTGAGGCGTCGCGAGGCGGCCTCACGAAAGGTTCAACGCACGTCCGGCGCTCCGGGCGGGACGGGCACGCGCGTGCGTTGTTTCTTCATTCGCGCCATGCTACCGCCATGCCATGCATCATGAGCAAGACGGAGACCGCGCGGTGCTCTGCTTCAGCCGATCGATTCGTCCAGGTCGCCGTCGCCTGTCGGCCGTGGCCGCCGCCCTCGTGGCCGCGCCGCTCGCGGCCATCGCCCTGTCCGGCGGCGCGGCGGCGCAGTTCCAGTCGCCGCTCGAGGCGCTGCGGGCCCATAAGGCGGGCGCCGAGTGGGCGGAGCGCTTCGATTCGACCCTGCCGGAGGTCCGCCAGGTCCGCTCCTCGGTGCCGACGGTGACGGAGGGGACGGCGGGCGCCATCGAGATCGCCATCCAGCGCTACTCGGCGATCGCCTCCCGCGGCGGCTGGCCCGTGGTCCCCGTGCCGGCGAAGCCCCTCCGCCTCGGCGACAAGGACCCCGCGGTGGCCGTCCTGCGCCAGCGCCTCATCGCCTCCGGCGACCTCCGCCAGACCGGCGGGCGGGCCGACGTGTTCGATTCCTACGTGGACGCGGCCGTTCGCCGCTTCCAGCTGCGCCACGGCCTGATGGCGGACGGCGTGGTGGACCAGAAGACGGCCCACGTGATGAACGTGCCGGTCTGGGTCCGCCTGCGCCAGCTCGAGACCAACCTCGAGCGGGTGAAGTCCCTCGCCCGCAACCTTTCCGACCGGTACGCGATGGTGAACGTGCCGGCCGCCGAGATCGAGGCGGTGGACGGGGGGAGCGTGCGCTCGCGGCACACCGCGGTGGTCGGCAAGATCGACCGGCAGACGCCGATCCTGTCGAGCCGCATCCACGAGCTCAACTTCAACCCCTACTGGACGGTGCCGGTCTCCATCATCCGCAAGGATTTGATCCCGAAGATGCAGGAGGATCCGGAGTACCTCTCCCGGAACAAGATCCGCATCTACCGCTGGGGCTCGGAAGAGGAGCTGTTGCCGAGCCAGATCGACTGGAACAGCGACGAGGCGACCGAGTACATGTTCCGGCAGGACCCGGGCGAGCTGAACTCGCTCGGCTCGGTGCGGATCAACTTCCACAACCCGCACTCGGTCTACCTGCACGACACCCCGTCGAAGAACCTGTTCGGGTCGGATTTCCGCTTCCACTCGTCGGGCTGCGTGCGCGTGCAGAACGTGCGGGAGCTGATCACCTGGCTCCTCGAGCCCAACGGCTGGGACCGGGCGCGCGTCGACCAGATGTTCCGCAACGGCGAGCGGCTCGACGTCAAGCTGAAGCGGGCGACGCCGATCCACATGGTCTACATCACCGCCTGGGCGACGCCCGATGGCGTGGTGCAGTTCCGCGACGACATCTACCAGATGGACGGCGTCGGCCAGCTCGCCCAGCGCTGAGCGACCCCGGGGCCCCCCCGCCGAACGCCTGGCGTCGGCGGGGCGCCGGCCGCCCGTTCCTGACAACGCCGGGCGTCGTCGTGCCCGCGCATGGCCGCCGCGACACGGCGGCCCCGGGCGCCTGAAGGGCCGCGCGAAGCCGTTATCCGCCCCTTCCCCCGGACCGCCCGGCGGCGAGGCGTCCGTCGATGCGCGAGGACAGCCTCGCTCCAGCAACCCGTGAGATCGCAGGGGTTGCGGGACGGCCGCACCTGCAGCCACGGCCGCCCGCGCCGCGCGGGACGAAAACGGGCTGCCGGAGGAGCGCCGGGCCGTGACGGACACGACAATCACGTTCCAGGAGAGGCTGTCCTTCCACCAGATCGACGGCGAGACGCGCCGCCTCCTGAAGCGGCACAAGCCGCGGGTCATGCGCCATCTCGAAAAGGCGCTCGACCGCTTCTACGCCGTCGTCCGGCGCACGCCCGGGGCGGCGGCCTTCTTCCGGGGGGAGGAGCGCCTTTACGCCCACGCCCGCGACAAGCAGCGCGAGCACTGGGGCCGCATCCTGTCGGGCACGTTCGACGAGGCCTACGCGGAGAGCGTCCGCCGCACGGGCGAGACGCACAACAGCCTCGGCCTCCATACCTTCTACTACATCACCGGCTACAGCCACCTCCTGTCCGACCTGGTGGACCGGATCGGCCGCGACGCCGGGATCACCCTCGGCAACCTGTTCCGGCCAGGCGAGCGGCGGCGGCTCCAGCGCGCGGTGATCCGGGCGGCGATGCTCGACATGGACATGGTGGTCGCCGTCTACCTCGAGGCCGGGGAGCGGGACCGGAAGGCCCTGTTCGACCGGCGCGCCGTCCTCGACGACCTCGCCCGTCGCTTCGACACGGCCGTCGGCTCGGTCGTGGACAAGGTCTCCTCCACCGCCGCCGAGCTCAAGACCGCCGCGGGCGCCATGGAAGAGACGGTGGACGCCACGTCCCGCATGGCCGGGGAGATCGCCGCGGCGAGCGAGGCGGCAGCGGAGAACCTGCAGAGCGTCGCGACGGCGACGGAGCAGCTGTCGGCCTCGATCCGCGAGATCTCCGACCAGGTCCACCGCGCCGCGAAGATCGCCGGCGAGGCGGTGGAGCGGACGGACGCGACCGGCGGCAACGTGCGCACCCTCGCCGAGAACGCCGGCGAGATCGGCACCGTGATCGGCCTGATCGACGAGATCGCCCGCCAGACCAACCTCCTCGCCCTCAACGCCACCATCGAG
>CAZJNX010000014.1:0-2115 GCA_964547415.1 uncultured Hyphomicrobiales bacterium | reverse complement strand
AGGCCGCCCGTGCGGGCGAGGCCGGCAAGGGCTTCGGCGTCGTCGCCCACGAGGTGAAGTCCCTCGCCGGTCAGACCGCCCGGGCCACCACCGACATCACCGGCCGGATCGACGCCATCCGCCATTCCACCCAGGATTCGGTGGAGGCGATCGGCTCCATCACCACGGTGATCCGCTCCATCGACGGGATCTCCGGCTCCATCGCCGGCGCCGTCAACCAGCAGGATGCGGCGACGGCGGAGATCGCCCGCAACGTCTCCCGCGCCGCCGACGGGACACGGGACGTGTCGACCCGCGTCGTGCACCTGAGCGAGGTGGCGTCCGAGGCGCGGGCGTCCGCGAGCGGCGTGTCCGAGGCGGCCGCCGGCCTGTCCGAGGACGCCGAGCGCCTCAAGGGCGAGGTGTCGACCTTTCTCCAGTCCGTCCGCGCGGCCTGACGGTGCCACCCGCGAATGCCGCCGCGTGCCGCCGGCGGCCAGGCGTGACGGCGATCTTGCGGGTCTTGCCGGGGAGGGGCCGGCACGGCCGCCATCGCTTGCCGATCGCCCCACGCCCGAGCGCGGGACGCGCTGTCTCAGCCGTGCCCCGGCCGGTCCGGTCGGCGGCCGGACCTCGGGCGGCGTCCCCGTCGATCGGGAGCGTCGCCTGCGTTGCGCGCGACCCGAGCTCTTCGGATCGGTTCCGGTCGGCGAGCCCGGCCCGTCGCGGCATGCCGTGCGTTCCGCGCTGGCGGTCGCGACCGCCTCCGGCCCGTGCGGCCCGGCCCGAAGGGCCCGCCCGGTCTCAGCCGTGCCCCGGCCGGTCCCGTCGGCAGCCGGACCGCGGGCGGCGTCCCCGTCGATCCGGAGCGTCGCCTGTGTTGCGCGCGACTGGAGCTTTTCGGATCGGTTCCGGTCGGCGAGCGCGGCCCGTCGCGGCATGCCGTGCGTTCCGCGCTGGCGGTCGCGACCGCCTTCCGGCCCGTGCGGCCCGGCCCGAAGGGTCCGTCCGGTCTCAGCCGGCCCCGGCCGGTCCGGTCGGTGGCCGGACCGCGGGCGGCGTCCCCGTCGATCGGGAGCGTCGCCTGCGTTGCGCGCGACCCGAGCTCTTCGGATCGGTTCCGGTCGGCGAGCCCGGCCCGTCGCGGCATGCCGTGCGTTCCGCGCTGGCGGTCGCGACCGCCTCCGGCCCGTGCGGCCCGGCCCGAAGGGCCCGTCCGGTCTCAGCCGGCCCCGGCCGGTCCGGTCGGCGGCCCGGCGGATGTCGAGGGTCCCCGCCGCCTCCGCTCGGCTGGACGGCAGTGGGGGCACGCGGGCGGGCGGCGCGACCGCGGGACGGTCGCGATCCCCCGCCGGTCGGAGCACGCCGGGCCCCGCCCGACGGCCGCGAACGCCCGCTGGTCGATCCGGCCGGTCGCGCCCACCCGCCCCGACATCCTCGCGGATCGACGGGAATTGCGGCCCGAACGCGGCGCCCGCCCCGCAGGCCGGGCAGGTGGCGTCGCCGCACCTCTTCGACGACGGACTTGCTTCCTGTGGCGGATGCCCGTATGGCTGTTGGCGGGACACCCCTCCCCAACGAGGGGCACCTATCTGGAAGGATAGACCATGACGGCACACCCGATGCCTGGCCGCCGGCCGGGCAACCCTCTTTTTTCCTCCGGCCCGTGCGCCAAGCGCCCCGGATGGACCCTCGACGCCCTTCGCGACGCGTCCCTTGGCCGGTCCCACCGGGCCAAGGTCGGTAAGGACAAGCTGAAGGAAGCGATCGACCTTACCCGCGATGTTCTCGCCGTCCCCGCCGACTACCGGATCGGCATCGTGCCCGCGTCCGACACGGGCGCGGTGGAGATGGCCATGTGGACCATGCTCGGCGCCCGCGGCGTCGACGTGGTCGCTTGGGAAAGCTTCGGCGCGGGTTGGGTGACCGACGCGGTCAAGCAGCTGAAGCTCGACGACTGCCGGGTGCTGGAGGCCGACTACGGCGAGATCGTCGACCTCGCCACCATCGACTTCGACCGGGACGTGGTCTTCACCTGGAACGGCACCACCTCGGGCGTGCGCGTGCCGAACGGCGACGCCATCCCGGCGGACCGGGCGGGCCTCACCATCTGCGACGCCACCTCGGCCGCCTTCG
>CAZJNX010000013.1:0-40737 GCA_964547415.1 uncultured Hyphomicrobiales bacterium | reverse complement strand
CCATGAGGCCCTCGGCGGCGGCGGCCTTCGCCACCTCCTGACTCGCGGGCGTCACGTAAAGGCGCACGGACGGGTGGACCATGTGCCCCTTCAGCATCCGCGCGGCGTCCCTCAGGTCCTCGAGGTTGCCGGACGCGCACGAGCCCACGAAGGCGTGGTGGACGGGCTTTCCGGCCACCTCCTCCACCGGCACCACGCAGTCGGGCGTCGGCGGCACCGCGACCTGGGGGCCGATCTCGGACACGTCGTAGTCGATGACGGCGCGGAAACGGGCGTCCGCGTCGCTCGCGATGCGCTCCACCGGGCCGTCGACGCGCCCCTCGAGGTAGGCGAGGGTGACGGCGTCCGGCTCCACGATCACGGACTTGGCGCCGATGTCGATGGGCGTGTTGCACAGGGTGTGGCGGCCCGCGATGCCGATGTCCGCCATGCCCGGGCCGGCGAACTCGACGACCGCGTAGTCCACCAGCTCGTCGCCGAGGTCGGCGATTAGCTTCTGGGCGACGTCGCGCACGCTGGTGCCGGGCCGCATGGTGCCGCGGATCTCGACCCGCACCGTCTCGGGCACGCGGATCCAGACCGAGCCGAGGGCGAGCACCTCGGAGATCTCGACGACGAGGGGGATCGCGAGGGCGCCGACCGCGCCGAAGTTGGTAACGTGGACGTCGTAGGCCTCCACGAACATGCCGGGCTTCACGTAGCCCATCTCCACCGGGAAGACGTGGCCGAGGCCACCGCGCCCGACGTCGTAGAAGTGGCGGATGCCGTACTTCTCCACGATCTCCCGCACCTTCTTCTGCCGCTCGGCGGAGTGCGGATCGACGGCGACGGGCTCGTGGTCGGTGGAGATGACGACCCGGTCCGGGTCGAACAGGCGCGTGACGCCGAGCTCGGCGAGCGCCCGGTCGAAGTTGACGACGTACCAGTCGTGGACGGTGACGAGCTCGGGCACGGGGTGGACGATCTCGCCCGCCCGGACGTCGCGTCCGACGACGCGCGAGAGGATCTTCTCGGTGAGGGTCCGTCCCATCAGGCGCTCTCCCGCGGGTAGCCGACGAGGTCGAAGAAGCGCGCGCCGGCCTCGACCCGGGCATCGCGGGCCGCTTCCTTCTCCGCCTGGACGAGGGCGGCCGCGGCCACCGTGGCGGCCCGCGCGGCCGGCACGACGAGGACGCCGTCGTCGTCGCCGAGCACGATGTCGCCGGGCATGACGGGAACGCCGCCGACGGCGACGGGGATGCCGGTCCAGCCCGGGTGGAGCTTCTGGGTGCCGCGGAGCGCGACGCCGGCCGCGAAGGTGGGCACGGCGATCTGGAGAAGCTCGGCCGTGTCGCGCACGAGGCCGTTGGTGACCATGCCGGCGATGCCGCGGACCCGGCAGGCCCGGGCGGAGGTGCCGCCCCAGACGGTGGCCGCGCCGGCGCCGCCCGCGTCGATCACGAGGACGGCGCCCGCCGGCGCCACGTCGAGGGCGGCGAGGACCGGGCTCGTGTCGCCGTACCATGTCTTCACGGTGAAGGCGCGGCCGACCATGCGCACGCCCGGGACCATGGCGCGGATCTCCGGCCCCATGTCGCCCAGCTTGCCCGCCGCCTCGTAGACGGTGGCGACGGAGAGCCGGCCGAGGACCTGGAGCGCTTCACCCTCTTCCATCGGCCCCGGTCCTCCCCTGTCCCGCCGGGGCGCCTCGCCCGGTCTGTTCGACCGGCATCATCGGGGGCGGGGGAGGGCGCGTCAACAGGTCCGGACCACTCCGGCGGGACCGCACGGAACGGCAGTCTCGGAAAACAGGTTCGGGTCGGTGTCCGGCCCCTCGAAAGGTCCGGATCACTGTGGATCAGTCCTGTCCGGCAAGGCGGGCGAGGAGAACATCGAGCGCTTCGCCGAGGCGGGCGCGGAAGGCCTCTGCGGGTTCCTCGAAGGGCCGGGGAAGGCGCCGCAGCGTCGGGTACCAGGCGAGGTGGCCGTCCCGCTCCGGGTGGAGGTACCACGGGGCGGCCGGGACGGCGACGGCGATCCCCGGCCGACCGAGGGCGCCGGCGAGGTGCAGCGGCACGCCGTCCGGCCCGACGAACCCGTCGAGCGCGGCGAGCGCGGCCGCCGCGACGCCGAGGTCCGACACGTGGACGCCCGCGTCCACCACCTCGGGGGCGTCGACGAGGTCGTGGCGCATCTCGTCCCACACGAGGGAGACGAGCGTTCCCTCCCGCCCCGCAAAGGCGGCCCGCACGTCGGCGAGCGTCAGGCCGCGGCCTGCCCGCGCCCAGGCGATCCCGATCCGTGGCGGCGGGAAGGCGGCGAGCGCCTCCACGAAGGCGGCGCGGCGGCCCGGGTCGGCGGCGAGGTAGGGGACGCGGGCGCCGGCGGTGGCGACGTCGATGGACGGATCGGCGGCGACGGCCGGCAGGGAAAGGAGGGGCCGCTCCCCGTCCGGCGCGTCGGGGGCGAGCGCGCGGGGCCCGAGGAGGGGGGCGAGCCAGACCGGCCCGCGCACCGGCGCGTCCGGGGGAAGGCCCGCCGCCTCGCCCGCGTAGCGCAGCCAGGCCAGCACCTCGAGGCTGCCCATGGTGGGCGGTACCTCGACGCCCGCGGCGGCCGGCCCGTCCGGCGCGGCACCCTCGCCCGTCCCCTCGCCCGCGGCGGGATGGTGGCCGAGGGCGAGGCGGCAGTCGGCCCGGACGGCCGCGGCGAGGGGGTGGTCCGGCGCCATGGCGAGGACCCGCTCGGCAAGGGCGAGGGCCTCCGCGATCCGGCCGGAAAGACGCATCTTGCTCGCGAGCGAGGCGGCGGCGGCCGGGTCGTTCGGGGTTCGCCGCACGATCTCCACGAGCGGGCGGAGGGCGGCCTCGCCCTCGCCCCCGACGGTGGCGACCCGGGCGAAGGTGTCGGCGGCGGCGAGGTCCTCGGGCGCGAGGGCGACGGCGCGGCGGGCGTAGCGCAGGGCGCGCGCGGGCTCGCCCGCGTCGAGGAGGCGCTGGGCGAGGGTGACGAGCACCGCCGGATCCCCGGGCCGCAGGAGGTGGGCCCGGTCGGCGAGGGCGAGCGCCTCGTCCGGCCGCCCGTGCTCGGCCGCCACGTTGCCGAGGTTGTGGATCCCTTGCGCGTTCTCCGGGTCGATGGCGACGACGCGGCGGAAGCAGGTCTCGGCGGCGGAGAGGTTGCCGGCGGTCGCGAGCAGGTTGCCGAGGACGAGGAGCACGTCCGCGTCCTCCTCGCAGGTCTCGGTGGCGCGGGCGAGCTCGGCGAGGGCCGCCTCGGTCTCGCCTGCCCCCATGAGGAGCTCGGCGAGGGCGGCGCGCAGCGGCGCCCGGTCGGGGGCGATCTCCACGGCGTGCTCGAGGCAGGCCCGGGCGGCTTCCGCGTTGCCTTCCGCGAGGCGCACGTTGCCCACCTCCGCGACCGCGTCCGCATCCTGCGGGGCGACGCGGACGGCGAGCTCGGCCGCCGCGCGGGCGCCCGTCACGTCCCCCTCTGCAAGGCGCACCCGGGCCATCTCCACGAGGGCGCCCGCGTGGTAGGGGCTCGTCTCGAGGACCTCTTCGAGGAGGAGCGCGGCCTCCTCCCGCCGCCCCTTGCGGGCGAGCGTCCGCGCCGCCGCCAGCCGTTCCGCGCTCGCCACCGGCCGCGTCATGTCTTCAGGATCACCCCGAGGCGGTTGTCGAGATCGTTGACGTGTCTTTGGACGTTCTCCTTGGCGATCTCGATCCCGCGTGAGACCGCCTCCGCCTTCTTTTCATTGTCCTTGGCCTCGGAGGCCGCCACGTTGGCCGTGTGGAACCCGGCGAAGAACGCCTTGACGCCGGCGACGAATCCCTTGTTTTCCGCCTTGCCGATGTAGCTGGCGATGTTCTTGACGGTGATCTTCGTGTCGATCATCGACAACTTGGTGTCGAAGGCCATGTGCTTGATGTAGCTGCTGGACAGGGAGAAGGTGACGATCGGGATGATCTTGAAAGCGATCCCCAGGTGGATCTTCCACTGGTAGCCGTAATTGATCTGGTCGCAGACGGCGACGACCTGGAAGCCATGGTTCGTCTTAGTGTTCTTGAAGGTTCCGTTTTCCGGCGTCTTCACCGAGACGAGGGTATCGGACTTCAGGTGGATGGTGTCCGGCGCGTTGAAGGTGAGCTGGCCGGAGTCGGGGCCGGTGTCGTCATTGCCGTCGTCGCTGGAGCCGTCGTCGCTGGAGCTGTCGTCGTCGCTGGAGCTGTCGTCGTCGCTGGAGGGCACGCCCGAGGCATCCACCGCGATGCCCTGGGCCAGGTGGACGAGGCTGCCCGAGGGGACGGTGACGGCCGTGTTGCCCGACACGTCGATGGACAGGCCCCCGTCGACACCGAGGGCCCCGTGGGTGCCGCGGGCGAGGAGGCCGCCGCCCGTGTGGACGAGCACGCCCTCCCGCGCGGCGGCCGTCGCGGCGATCGGCCCGCCCGCGACGTAGCGGCTCGCCTCCACGTCGGCTTCGTAGGCGCCGAGCCGGAGCGAGGCGGCCGACGCCGGGGCGTCGGAGGGGGCGGGGACCTGAAGGCGGGCGAGCGGTCCGTCGGGGCTGGTGGCGGTCATCGGGTCAGTCCCGCATCTCGCACTGGATCACGGTCGCCTCGATCGGCTGGAGGGTGGAATCGAGCTCCTCCTCCACGGCCCGGGCGACCCCGTTGCGCAGCTTCACCAGGTCCTGCTCCTTTTTCGCCTTCGCCTCCTCGGCGCTGCAGCTCTTCATGCGGATGAGCGCGCCGTCGGCTTCGGCCGCCTTCTGGTCGTTCTCGTACTTCATCTCCCACTGCTCCACCTTCTGGCCGCCCGTGAAGGTCGACGCGGTGACGATCGTGAGGTCGAACATGCTCTCGCGGTTGGCGATCGTCTGCAGGCTGTACTTAAGAACGGCATAAAGACTGTTCGTCGCCCCCAGGAAGACGTCACAGTAGACGCCATAGGTGATTTGCTTGAGGACATCGACTTCGGAAAAGAGCTTGCCGTACTTCTTGTAGCCGAAGTCGCTCTTGATCGTCACCGTCGGGGCGTAGGCGGTGACGTCGCCGGTGGCATCGACGACGATGTCGGAGGAGGACGCGGCGAAGCCGGTGTCGTTCGCCTTCGAGGTGTACTGGGCGCCGTTGGCCCACAGGCGGCTCTTGCCCGCGGTGACGAGGATCTCCGCCGAGGCCGCCCCGCCGTCGTCCACCGGGGCGACACGGATTGACAGGCCGCTCGCGAAGGACAGCGCCGCCCCGTTCGCCGCCGAGACCACGAGGTCGCCGGTGGTGGCGAGGCGCACCCCGTCCTGCGAGGCGCCGGAGGCGACGCCGTCGCCGAAGTTGGCCGGCTTCCAGCCGTCCTCCTCGGGCCCCGCCGCGCCCATCCTGAGGCCCGCGGCCGGCGTGGACCCGCTCACCGCGGGGACCTCGATGGCGAGCATCCGTCCCGTCATGACCCCTCTCCCGGCGCGCCACGATCACATCTCGTTGCGCGCGCCCCTCTGCTTGATCTTCATCATCGTCAGCTGGCGCGCGTAGGCGATCCGCATGTTGTTCCGGGCGTCGCCGATCTGGCGCTGCACGTCCGGCTTGTCGATGTCCGCGACCTTGTTCTTCAAGAGATATTTCTTGTCGGCCCACAAAAGCTGGATCAGACCGGTCAGGATGCCCTTGTTGTCGACCTTGTAGCGACAGATGTCGCACTTGATGAGGATCGCCTTCGAATCGGTGTAGCCCATCTTGGTGTCGACGCCGCCCATCTTCACGTAAAGGAAGCACAGGGTCGAGCTCATCACCGCGCTGATGCTGTTGCTGATGCCGAGGAAGACGCCCCAGTCGTAGCCGATCTGGAGCTTGTTCCAGCCGTTCTTTTCCTTGAAGAACTGGGTCTTTTCGGACGTCTTGACGCTCGGCGCCTCGAAGATGACGGTGGGCGCCGTCATCTTGATCTCGCTGTCGGCCTTCATGTCGACGGTGCCCCCGCCGGGGGGATCGGCGTCGGCCGCCGTCGTCACGTCCGACGTGGCGCGCAGGCGGATGCCGTTCGCGGCGGCCGAGAAGAGGCCGTCGACGGTGACGGCGAGGTCCCCGCTCGTCACCGCGACGGTGGTGTCCGCCGACAGGCCGAGGACGCCGCCCGTGCCGCCGAGCCCCTTGGCGACCACCTCGAGGCTCCCGGTCGTCTTCAGGAAGATACCGTCGCTCGTCGCCTCGCCCGCGTTCCCGCTCGCCCGGGCGAAGGCGGAGGGGAGGGTACCCGTCTCGGCCGGCAGGTAGGAGCCGAGCCTGAGAGCGTGGCCGGCGGCGTTCGTGCCGTCCGCGGTCGGGACGGCGAGGCGGGTGAGGGCGCTGGTCATCTCAGCACGATCACGCACACCTGGGCCGGGACGATGGTGGTGCCGACGGCGTTGTCGGACCCCTCGCCGTTCTGGCCGGTCTGGTCGAGCCAGCGCGTGCCCATGCCCCCGTCGATGCAAAGGAGCGTGGAGCAGCGCAGGTGCTCGTCCTCGGCGAACATCGTCCCGGACACCACGCCCGGGCCCACGCAGCCCACCGTCACGGGATCGTCGCTTTCCATGGTCTGGGCGGGCATGCACATGGTGAAGTATTTCACCTGGGTGGGCGGCACGGTCGCCTTGAAGCCGATGCTGACGGACGGCGTAGGCACCGGCCCCGCCGGGGTCGGCAGGTTGCCGACGTTGGGCGCGGCGAAGTCCATCGCCGGCAGCGGCCCGTTGGCATTGAGAAGCACCATCTTCCTCTCCCCTCCGGTTGTCCGTCCCGCTCAGGCGGCGCCCGCCCGCCGCCGCGGGCGCTGCGCGACGGCGAGCGGGTCGTAGCGTTCGGCCACCGCCCGCTCCTGGTCCGTCCCCTCGGTGGACCCCCGCGCGTTCGTCCACAGGCTGCCGGCCGTGTTCGCGTCGTGGAGGCGGGTCCGCCTCAGCGACGCGCCCACGAACGAGGCGGCCGACAGGTCCGCCCCGTCGAACACGGCGTGGTGCAGGCGGCTCGCCTCGAAATGGGCGCCCTTGCAGGCCGCCCCGACGAAGCGGCCGTGGGTGATCCGCGCGTGGGCGAAGTCCGCTCCCGACAGGTCCGCCCCGTCGAAGTTGGCGAGCTTCAGCCGCGCCTTGCCGAGGCGGGCGCCCACGAGGCGCGCCCCCGCGAAACACGCCATCTGCGCCCGCGCGCGGGACAGGTCCGCCCCCGACAGGTCCGAGGAGAGGAAGATCGCCCCGTGAAGGTCCGCCTCGGTGAGGTCGATGCCGACGAGCCGCGCCTCGGCCACCGTGCACTGGCGAAGCGAGACCTTGCGGAACGCGCGGTGGGACAGGTCGACCCCCTTCATGATGACGGTCTGGAAGCGCGTCCCCTCGAGGCGCGTGGTCCTGAGGTCGCAGTCCCCGAGGAGGACCATCTCGAGGTGCGTCCCCGAAAGGTCCGTCCGGTCCATCCGGCAGCGCATCAGGCCCGAGCGGCGCAGCCGCGCCCCGGTGAGGACCGCGTCCGACAGGTCCGCCGCGCCGATGTTGCTCTCGAAGAGGGAAAGGCCCGACAGCCGCGCCCCCGACAGGTCGCAGTCGAAGATCGCCGAGCGGCTGAGGTCGAGGCCCGTCGCTGCGGCCCGCGCGAGCGAGCCGCCCATCACCGTCACCTCCTTCACGGCCGCGCCCTCGAGGCGGACCCCCGAAAGGTCGCAGTCCATGAAGGTGGCACCGGTGAGGTCCGACCGCGACAGGTCCTGGTGGCCGAAGCGGCAGGCCATGAACGTCGCCCTGGCGAGCGACACGCCCGCGAGCGGCAGCGCGGAAAGGTCCTCCTCGAACACGGGGAAGCCGTGCTCCACGTGCCCGTGAAGGTCCGCCATCGTGAAGCTCATCGCCTCGCCTCCATCAGCGTCGCGTTGAGGTTGGCGCCCGAAAGGTCCGCGCCGACGAGGACCGCGTCCGACAGGTCCGCCCGGTAAAGGCTCGCGTGGCGCAGCCCGGCGTGGACGAGGACGGCGCGGTGCAGGCGGCTTGCGAACAGGTCCGCCCCCGTGAGGTCGGCCCGCTTCAGCCGTGCGTTGGCGAGGTCGCAGGCGCGGACCGCGGCGAAGGTGAAGTCGGCGTCCGTGAGGTCGGCCTCGAAGAAGGACGCGCCGGAAAGCCGCGCCCGCCGGAACACGGCCCCGCGCAGCGCCCCGCGGAAGGCCGACAGGCGCTGGACCCGCGCCCCGTCGAAGCGCGCGCCCCGCGCGTCGCTCCCGACGGCGAAGGTCATCTTCGCGATCGCCGCCCCGGAGAAGTCGGCCCCCGGAAGCGGCGCCTTCATGAAGCTCGTCTCCTCGAGGCTCGCCTCCCGCGCCACGAGGCCTGTGGCGTCCGCGTCCATCACCGTGAGGTCCCGCACCCGCGCACGCGACAGGTCGACGCCCGCGAAGCTGCCCTGCATGACCGTGAGGTCGTCGATCCGCGCGCCCGCGAGGGAGGCGCCGTCGAAGGTCGGGCCGATCGCCGTCACCGCCTTGATGCGCGCGCCGGAAAGGTCCGCCCGGGCGAGGACCGCCCCGTCGAGCCGCGTGCCGGCGAGCCGTGCCCGGGAAAGGCGCGCGCTGGTGGCGTCCACCCCGGCCATGTTGGCGTCCGACAGCTCGGCCCCTCGAAGATCCGCCTCCCGCAGACGCGCGCCGGTGAGGACGGCGCCGGCGAGGTTGGTTCCCGCGAGGCGGGCGCGGGACAGGTCCGCCCGCTCGAGGAACGCGCCGGACAGGTCGAGGCCCGACAGGTCCTCGCCGGCAAGGTCGATGCCGGCGAGGTCGGCGCCGGCGAAGCCCGTTCCGGTGCGAGCCGCCTCGAGCACGAACGCGCCGAGGCGGCGGGCGACCGCGGGCGACAGGGGCACGAGCGGGTAGATGGGCCGGGCCATGGCGCGCCGCGCGGCGGCGGTGGTGCGCGCGGCCTCCGCGTCGGCCTCGGCGAGCATGGCCCGCGCCTCCTCGAGCTGGGCGGCCGGGTCGAGGGGCGGCTGCTCCCGCGCCGTCCGCTCCATCTGTTCGAGGAGGGCGGGGAGGGCGCGCCCGTCCGCGTCCTTCGGCAGGTTCGGCAGGAACTCGCCGAGCATCCGGTCCACCGAGGCGATGCTCTCCCGCGCCTTTCCCATGCGCTCCGGATCGGCCTCCGGGTCGGCGAAGGCCTCGTCGAGGAAGGACAGGATCGACTGGTCGGGCGAGGTCCCCGGCGGGTGGTCGGTCTTCCGGTCGGGCAGCGCCACGCCGTCGAGCTGGCGGCGGACCGGGGCGAGGGGGGTGGCGTCCGGGCTCATGAGCGCGCGCGCCTTCGCCGCCTCGAACGCCTCCTCGTCGTCCGCGGGATGGAGGCCCCGCTCGAAGGCGTCCATCAGCCCCGTCACGCCCGCCCGCATCTTCTCCTGCGCTTCCGGGTCGGCGAAGCCGAAGCCCTTCAGGAGCTCCTCCACGTCGTGGCCGCGGGCGAGCGCCTCCGTCTGTTCGGCGAGGGCCGCGGGCGGCTCGGGCGGCCGCGCGCCCGGCGGCAGGTCCGGGATCGGCACGGGCGGCTTCAGGTGCCGGCCGAGGGGGGAGGCGTCGAGGACGGGTTTCAGCGTCGCCTGGGCCTCGTGCTGCATGACGGCCGCCTTCTCCTCGAGGGCGCGGGCCATCTCCTCGAGCGCGTCGATCAGGGAGGCGAGGTCGATGTCGTTGCGGGCGATGTCCTCCTCGGTGGGCAGCGGCAGCGGGTCGATCGGGGCGGGCGGCACGCGGGGGGCGAGCTCGGGCGGAAGGCCCGATTCGGCGTGGCCGCGGTCGGCGATCCACTGGCGGTGGCGGCGGTGCTCCTCCATGGCCGCGCGTCCGCGCTCGTAGCGGGCCGCCCGGCGCCGCTCGGCCTCCGCCGGGTCGGGCGGGGGCGAGAGCTGCCCGTCGGCGAGGAGGTGGCGGAAGCGCCCCTCCGGATCGATCCGCAGCGCCATCACCTCGTGGTAGTGGGACAGGGGTCGCGGCTCGTCCTCGAGGTTCTCGTAGGCGATCATGATCGCCTCCACGTCCGCCGCTTCCCGGTCGTCCACCAGCGTGCGGCCGCGCCAGATGGGCACCGTCTTCTGCTCGGTGCCGAACACCCAGACGGTGTCGAGCCGCATCTTCAGTTCGCGCAGGGGCTCGTCCCGGCGGCGGATGAAGGCGCGCGCCCGGATGCCCGGAAGCTGGCCGCGGGCGTGGGGCACGCGGGCGGACATGCCGTGCACCTCCACCGTCTCGTCGCCCCGGAAGAAGCCGTCGATGCGCTGGTCCGCCGGCGCGACGGAGAAGTAGAGCGGGTCGAAGTCGTGGGGCAGCTCGGGAAAGTGGGCGAGCCATGCCCCGTCGTAGGTGCCCATGCGGTCGAGCCGGACGGGGGCCGTCGGCGGGATCGGGCCGAAGTGGTGGGGGACCGGCTCGTCCTCGATCTGACGGATCGGCGCCTCGGGGTTCTCGATCCGCGGCAGGGGTGCCCTGTGGCCCGCCTCGTAGAGGTTCAGGGCCCCGTGGCCACGCCCGTCCGGGTTCTCGTGGTGGTGCGGCCCGCCGAAGGCGAGCTTCGGGGACAGGAGGACGTCGGTGAAGGGCCGGGGCGGGGAGTGGACCGGGCCGTGATGCCCGGCGATCCAGTGGCGCTCGCCCACCACCGCGAGGCGCTTGCGGCGGCCGCCGACGGCCACCTCCACCGCCATCGCCTGCACCGGGTCGCCCGGGGCCACCGCCGAGCCGGCCACCAGCCACTCGCCGGAGGGCTTGGGATTCGCCTCGTCGAAGATCTCCCCCTCCGGCAGCTCCTTGGCCACCATGGGCCACAGGGACATCTCCATCAGGAGGTCCCGCGGCGCGGAAAGGTCGCTCACCGCGTAGGCCGAGACGGTGAGGAGGCCCCGGCCCTCGTAGGGCAGGGTCTTCGTCATGATTCCGAGCCGAAAGGGCTTGATGATCTGGGGCATGCCCCTGCCGTCGGTCCCCCGAGCGTCGCGCTCGCGCCAACCGATAGCCGCAGAGACCCCGCCTTGGCTAGGCGGGATCGCGGTCGCGGCGGACGAATCCGCGCTGCAGGCGAGCCGGCGGTTGCGCCGGTGCGGCCGCGCGCCTAGCCTCGTGCCCGCATCGGGACGGGGCAGGATCGATGGCGACAGGCGAGACGACGGGCGGGGCGCTGGCGGCGTCGGGGCTCGAGGCGCTGGAGGGCGCGGCGCGGCCGGAGGTCCTCCTCGCCGAGGCGGTGGTGGTCCGCGTGGAGGGCGAGGGGGCGGTGCTCCTCGAGGCGGGCAGCCGGACGGTGACGGCGCGGCTCGCCTTCGACCTCCTGGTGGCGCCCGAGCCGGGCGACCGGGTCCTGTTCTGCGAGCGGGCGGACGAACGGCACGTCCTGCGCATCCTCGCGCGGGTCGGGGGCGAGCGGACGCTGCGCGTCGGCCGTGCGGAGCGCGACCTTCACCTCGCCGGCCGCACGGTGACGGCCGAGGCGGCCGAGCGTCTGTCCCTCGTCGCCCCCGTCGCACACGTCGCCACCGGCGCCTTCTCCGTCGTCGCCCGTCTTTGCACCCTCGTGGGCGAACGGCTGGCGGAGACCTTCCGCCGCCGCGACGAGACCACGGGGGAGCGGGTCGTCGTCACCGACTGCCAGCGCGAGCACCACGGCCAGCGCCACGTCCACGTGGAGGGGATCGACGACCTTGCCGCCGACACGAAGGTGGAGCGGGTGGAGGGCGTGGCGTTCCTGAGGAGCGCGAGCGTCGTGACGACGGCCGAGGACGACATCCGCATGGACGCCGAGCGCGTGACCATGGGCTGATCGCGCCGCCACCCCTTCTTTCGGGCGGCGGCCTCGGGTAAGGAGGCTGGCGCGGGCGTCCGCCCGCCGTTCTCCGCAAGAGGTCAAGCGATGTCCCAGGCGCTCAAGGTCACGGCCGGCCCGTTCACGTTCGACGCCCGCTTCGAGGAGGAGAAGGCGCCTCGCACGGTCGCCGCCATCCGCCGCCGCCTTCCCTACGAGAGCAAGGTCGTCCACGTGCGCTGGAGCGGGGAGGCGGTGTGGATCCCGCTCGGCGAGACCGACTTCGGCGTGACCTACGAGAACCACACCACCTATCCCGCCCCCGGGCAGATGATCCTCTATCCGGGCGGCATCAGCGAGACGGAGATCCTGCTCGCCTACGGCGGAGTGAACTTCGCCAGCAAGATGGGCCAGCTCGCGGGCAACCACTTCCTGACGATCACCTCGAACCTCGACCAGCTCGCCGAGCTCGGCCCGATGACGCTCTGGCAGGGCGCCCAGCCGATCCGGATCGAGGCCGTCTGACCGCGCGCGGCCCCCGGCCGCGCCCTAGCGCCCGACGCCGGCCAGCACCGCCCGCGTCGCCCGCTCGATGAGGCGGTCGGTCTCCACGTCGATCTCGGCCGCCTCGTAATCGCCGTCCCGGGCGAGGGAGGCGACGCCGTGGACGAAGGTCCACAGCATCACCGACAGCTCCCGGCTCTCCTGGGCGTCCGCGGCGCGCCCGAGGTAGCGCGCCACCTCGTCGATGAGGACGCCGAAGCACGCCTTTCCCGCCGCGTGGACGCGATCGTCCTCGCGCACCTCGCGGGGGCTCGCGAACATCAGCGCGAACGTCTCCGGGTTCTGGAGGGCGAAGGCGACGTAGACCTTGCCGAGGCCCGCGATCAGGCCCGCCGGGTCGTCCGGCAGCGCCCGCTCGCGCGCCGCGCGCATCGCCGCGGCGAGCTCGTCGAAGCCCGCCCGCGCCACGTGGCCGAGGATGTCCGTCTTGTCGCGGAAATGGCGGTAGGGCGCGGCCGTCGACACGCCCGCCATCTTGCAGGCCTCAGCCATCGAGAAGCCGCCCGCCCCGTCCCGCTCCACGAGCGTGCGCACCGCCGCCACGAGGGCCGCATCCAGGTTGCCGTGGTGGTAGCCGCCGCGGCGCGTCACGGGATCGTCGTCGCTTCGTGTCATGGGCCGATCTTGACCGAAAGGGACCGAGGGTCAATGTTAGCGTCACTCACAATGTGACGGCGGCTCACATCGGTGGCCGCCGTCGCGCGCGCCACCGACCCCGGGGGACGGGACCATGAACGACGCGAGCTCCGATCGGGATCCCGTCGCCGGCGGTTTCCTCGCCGCCACGGGAGAACCGGAAGAGGCCGCCCGGCCCCGCGGGCGAGGGCGGGCGGTCGGCCGGCGCGTTCTCGGCGCCGCCGTCGTCGTCCTGGCGGCGGCCGGCGCGGCGGGCCTCCTCGCCCTCCTCGTCGGCACGGTGCGCGAGCGGGCCGTCGCCGACGCGCCCGCCGCGCCGCCGCGCCCCGTCACCGTCAGCGTGGCGGCCCTCGGCGAACCGGCGCCCTTCGTGCTGCCCGAGCGCTACGCCGGGCGCGTCGAACCGCGGCGCGAGAGCCGCCTGTCGTTCGAGCGGGCCGGCACCCTGGAGGCAGTTCTCGTGGAGGAGGGCGAGCGGGTGGAGGCCGGCGCCGTCCTCGCCCGGCTCGACACGCGCGGCCTCGAGGCGGAGCGGCGCGAGCTGCGCGCCCGCCGCACGGCGACCGAGGCGCGGCGGGAGCTCGCCGACCTCACCCTGACGCGCGCCCGCCAGCTCCTCGACCGCGGCCACGCCACCGACGAGCGCTTCGACGCGGCCCGCCTCGAGCTCGCCCGGCTCGAGGCGTCCCTGGAGGAGATCGACGCCGGCCTCGAGCGCATCGCCATCGCCCTCGACAAGTCCGCGATCCGGGCACCCTTCGCCGGCCGCGTCGCCGCGCGGCTCGCCGACGAGGGGGCGATCCTGTCGGCCGGCGCGCCGGTGGTGGAGCTCCTCGAGGGCGGGGCGCGGCGGCTGCGCGTCGGCCTGCCCGAGGCGCGGCGGCAGGACGTCGCCCCCGGCGCGGCCGTCCCGGTGGAGACGGCGACGGGCACCCTCGCGGGGACCGTCGTCGCCGTGCGCCCGGACATCGACCCGGCGACGCAGACCCTCACGGTCATCGTGGCGCTGCCGGAGACGGCCGACGTTCCCTTCGGCGCCATCGCCCGCCTCGTCCTCGACCGGCCCCTCGGCACCGCCGGCCACCAGGTCCCCGTCGCCGCCCTCAAGGAGGCCGAGCGGGGTCTTTGGTCCCTCGCCACCGTCCGGCCGCCGGAGGGGGAGGGGCAGGCGCCCCGGGCGGGGCTCGAACTCGTGGAGGTGATCGCCGTCGACAACGCGACCGCGTTCGTGCGCGGCACCCTCGCGGCCGGCGACCGGATCATCGTCGAGGGGCGCCACCGGGTGACCCGCGGCGCCCCCGTCCGCCCGGTCCCGGCGGACGCGGAGGCGCGCCCGCCCGTCGAGGTCGGCCCGGCGCCCGCCACCTCCGCCGCCCTGTGAGCCGCCCGGACCGGGAGACGATGCCATGCTCGCCACCCTGTTCTTCCGTCGGCCGCGCCTGACGGCGACCCTCCTCCTCGTCATCGCCGCCTCGGGCCTGTCGGCCTTCCTCACCGTCGGCCGGCAGGAGGACCCCACGATCACAAACCTGTTCGCCACCGTGGTGACGCCCTTCCCGGGCGCGGACGCGGCGCGGGTGGAGGCCCTCGTCAGCGACCCGATCGAGGACGCGCTCGCCGCGATCCCGGAGATCGACGAGATCCGGAGCACCTCCCGCGCCGGGGTCTCCCTCGTGACCGTGGAGCTGTCCGCCTTCATCGACGCGGGGACGATCGACGAGGCGTGGTCGCAGATCCGTGACGCGCTCGGCGAGGTCGCGGGCCGCCTGCCGCGGGGGGCGGCCGAGCCCGCCTTCGACAACGACCGCACCGGCGCCTACACGGCGATCGCCGCCCTGGTGCCGGCGGCCCCGCACGTGCCGCCCGCGGTGACGGCACGCCTCGCCGAGAGCCTGAGGGACCGGCTGCGCCAGCTGCCGGGCACCGAGCGCACCTCCGTCTTCGGCGCCCCCGAGGAGGAGGTGCGCGTGGAGGCCGACCCGCTGGCGCTCGCCGCCCTCGGCCTGTCGGCGGACCGCCTCGCCGCCACCATCGCGAGCGCCGACCCGAAGGAGAGCGCGGGCCGCCTGCGCAGCCCCGCCCTCGACGCGGTGGTGGAGGTGGAGGGCGAGATCGACGGGCTCGCCCGCATCGCCGAGATCCCCCTCGCCAGCGGCCCCGACGGGACGGTCAGCCGCGTCGGCGACGTCGCGATGCTCGCCAAGACGGAGCGCGACCCGCCGACCGAGATCGCCTACGCCAACGGCGAGACGGCCGTCCTCGTCGCCGCGCGGATGGAGCCGGACCGGCAGGTGGACCGGTACATGGCGCGGGTGCGGGAGGAGATTGCCGCCTTCGAGGCGGGCCTGCCGGACGGGGTGCGCCTCGCCCTCCTGTTCGACCAGAGCCGTTACACCGAGAGCCGCCTCGCCGAGGTGGCCGGCAACATGGCCCTCGGCGTCGCCCTCGTCCTCGCGGTCCTGTTCGTCACGCTGGGGCTGAGGGCCGCGCTCGCCGTCGCCCTCGTGCTGCCGGCGACCCTTCTGGCCTCCCTCGCCACCCTCGGCGTCCTCGGGGTGTCGATCCACCAGATGTCGGTGACGGGGCTCATCGTGGCCCTTGGCCTCCTCGTGGACGCGGCCATCGTGATGGTGGACGAGATCCGCAAGCGCCTGTCGGCCGGCCTGTCGCCCCGGGAGGCGGTGGGCGGCAGCGTGGAGCGCCTCGCGGGGCCGCTCCTCGCCTCCACCCTCACCACCGCCCTCGCCTTCACGCCCATGGCCCTGCTGCCGGGGCCGGCGGGCGACTTCGTGGGCGCCATCGCGATCGCGGTCATCGTGATGCTGTTCTGGTCCTTCGCGCTCGCCCTCACGGTGACGCCCGCGCTCGCGGGCTGGCTCCTCGGCGGGGCGGCCGGCGCGCGGGCGGGCTTCCTGTCCCGCGGGATCGGCGCGGGCGCGGCTGGCCGGGCCTTCCTCGCCCTCGTGCGCCTGTCGCTCTCCCGGCCGCGCCTGTCCATCCTCTACGCCCTCGTCCTGCCGGTCGCCGGCTTCCTGTCGTTCCCGACGCTCACGGCCCAGTTCTTCCCCGGCGTCGACCGGGACCAGTTCTTCGTGGAGATCGAGATGCCCCCCGGCACCGGCATCCGCGGGACGGAGGCCGCCGCCCTCGCCGCAGACCGGGCGATCCGGGCGGGGGAGGGGGTGCGCCAGGTGGCCTGGGTGATCGGCCGCGCCGCGCCCGCCTTCTACTACAACATGAGGAACGACCGGGACGGCTCCCAGGACTACGCCAAGGCCCTCGTGACCACCGCCTCGCCCGAGGCGACGGCGCGGCTCGTCACCGCCCTGCAGGACCGGCTCGACGACGCCCTGCCGGCCGCCCGCGTCGTCGTGCGCGACCTCGTCCAGGGCCCGCCCGTCGACGCGCCGGTGGAGTTGCGCTTCGTCGGCCCGGACCTTGCCGTCCTGAAGACCCTCGGGGAGGAGGCCCGCACCATCGTCGCCGCCCTGCCGGAGGTGACGATGGCCCGCACGGTGCTCGGCGACAGCCCGCCCAAGCTCGCCTTCCGCCTCGACGAGGAGAAGGTGCGCGCGGCCGGCCTCACCCTCGACGGCGTGGCCCGTCAGCTCGACGCGGCGCTCGAGGGCGCCCTCGGCGGCACCTTCGTGGAGGCGAGCGAGGAGCTGCCGGTCCGCGTGCGCCTCGCCGGCGCGGTCCGGGACGACCCGGCGGCCCTTTCTACCCTCCTTCTCGTTCCCGAGCGGGCGGCGGCGGGCGCCGACGGGCCGCCGGCCTTCGGGGCGATCCCGCTCGCCGCCCTCGGCACGCTCGAGGTCGTGCCCGCCGACGCGGTCATCGCGCGGCGGAACGGCGAGCGCACCAACACGGTCCAGGCCTTCGTGCGCTACGGCGTCCTGCCCCAGGAGGCGCTCGAGACCGTGCGCGCCGCCCTCGCGCGGGAGGGCTTCGCGGTCCCCCCCGGCTACCGGCTCGAGGTCGGCGGAGACGCGGACGCCCGCGGCGAGACCATCTCCAACCTCATGTCGTCCATGGGCTTCGTGGTGACGCTCACCGTCGCCACCATCGTCCTCGCCTTCAACTCCTTCCGCCTCGCCCTCGTCGCGGGCATCGTGTGCGGCCTGTCGGCAGGGCTGTCGCTCCTCGCCCTCGCGGTCTTCCAGTACCCGTTCGGGATCAACGCGGTGATCGGCGTCATCGGCTCCATCGGCGTGTCCATCAACGCGGCCATCATCGTCATGACGGCGCTGCAGGCCGACCCGCGGGCCGCCGCTGGCGACCGGGAGGCGATGGCGGCGGTGGTCGCCGGGGCGGGGCGGCACATCTTCTCGACGACCCTCACGACGGTGGGGGGCTTCCTGCCGCTCATCCTCGCGGGCGGCGGCTTCTGGCCGCCCTTCGCCATGGCGATCGCGGGCGGCGTCGCCCTGTCGGCCGTGGTGAGCTTCTTCTTCACCCCGCCGGTGTTCGCCCTCGTCTACGCCGGGCGGCGGGCGCGCGCCCGGACCTCGCCGGCGGCGACGGTGCCGCGGGCGGCGTGAGGCGCTGGCCGTCAGGCGCCGCCGTCGCCGCGCGCGCGGGCGCGGGCGATGAGGCGCTCGACGGCTGGCAGGATGGTCTCCACGATGACGGCGACCCCCTCCGCGTTGGGGTGGATGCCGTCGGGCAGGTTGAGCGACGGGTCGGCGGCGACGCCCTCCAGGAAGAAGGGGTGGAAGACCACGTCGTAACGCTCCGCGAGGGCCGGGTAGATGGCGTCGAACCGCTCCACGTAGTCCGGACCCATGTTGCGCGGCGCCTTCATGCCGGCGAGGAGGGCGGGGATGCCCCGCTCGTCGAGGCGGGTGAGGATGGCGTCGAGGTTCTCCTCCGCGATCGCCGGGTCGATCCCGCGCAGGGCGTCGTTGCCGCCGAGCTCCACGATCACCGCGTCCGTGTCCGCGGGCACGGACCAGTCGAGCCGGGCGAGGCCGCCGGACGTGGTGTCGCCGGACACGCCCGCGTCCACCACCTCCACGTGGTGGCCGCGCGCCCGCAGCGCCTCCTCCAGCCGCGCCGGGAAACCCGCGCCCGGCGGGAGCTGGTAGCCCGCCGTCAGGCTGTCGCCGAGGGCGACGATCCTGAGCGGCTCCGCCTCGCCCGCGGCCGCCGGACCCGCCACGGGGGCGAGGGCGAGGGCGAGCCAGCCGAGGACGGCGAGGACGCGGCCCGCGCGGGGGCGGCGGGTCTGCGTCGCGGGGCGGGTGTTGGCGGACATCGGCTCCTCGTCGGTCGGTCGTGCTGGCGCATCACATGCGGCGCGGAGGCGGGGAAGCAAGCCGCCCCGGTCGCCTTCCGTCTGGTGCCGCCGCGCGGCTGCCCCATGTATCGCTGCGGCGCACCCGCCGTCCGCCGACCGGATCCCCTCAGGATGGAGCCCTGCGTGTCCGAAGCCGTCATCTCCCTCTCGGGCGTCGAGTTGTCCCTCGGGACCGGCGCCTCCCGCGTCCACATCCTGCGGGGCGTCGACCTCGCCGTCCCGCGCGGGACCTCCGTCGGCATCGTGGGCCCGTCGGGATCGGGCAAGTCGACGCTCCTCATGGTGCTCGGCGGCCTCGAACGGGCCGACGCGGGCACCGTGCGCATCGCGGGCGAGGAGATCACCGGCATGGGGGAGGACGCCCTCGCCGCCTTCCGCGGCCGCAACATCGGCATCGTGTTCCAGTCCTTCCACCTGATCCCGACCATGACGGCGCTCGAGAACGTCGCCGTGCCGCTCGAGCTCGCGGGCATCGACGGCGCGCGGGCGCGGGCGCGGGCCGAGCTCGAGGCGGTCGGCCTCGGCGGGCGCCTCACCCACTACCCGTCCGAGTTGTCGGGGGGCGAGCAGCAGCGCGTCGCGATCGCCCGGGCGCTGGCGCCCGAGCCGGCGATCCTGCTCGCCGACGAGCCCACCGGGAACCTCGACGGGACCACGGGCGAGCAGATCATCGACCTCATGTTCCAGGCCCGCCACGAGCGGGGCCAGACCCTCGTCCTCGTCACCCACGACATGGGCCTCGCCGCCCGCTGCGACCGCACGATCCGCATGCGCGACGGCTGCGTCCTCGACGAGGTGCGGGACGCGGCGCCCGCCGCGGCGGCGGGGGCCTGAGATGGCGAGCGTCGCGGACACGGCAAGCCTCGCGGGCGCGGCGAAGGGGGCGAGCCCCGCCGCCGGCGGTCGCCCGCGCCCCGGCACGGCGCTGCGCTTCGCCCTTCGCGAGATGCGCGGCGGCCTCAAGGGGTTTTACGTCTTCATCGCCTGCATCGCGCTCGGGGTCGGCGCCATCGCGGGCGTCGGCTCCCTCGCGGGCGCCCTCGGCGAGGGCATCGCGGAGGAGGGGCAGGCGATCCTCGGGGGCGATGCGTCCTTCACCCTCATCCACCGGGAGGCGAGCGAGGAGGAGCGGGCGGGCCTCGAGGCCCTCGGCCGCGTGTCGGCCGTCGCCACCCTGCGTGCCCTCGCCCGCGACCCGGAGACCCTCGCCCAGACCCTCGTGGAGGCGAAGGCGGTGGACCGGGCCTATCCCCTCTACGGCACGCTGGCGCTCGCCTCCGGGCGCCCGCTCCACGCCGTGATCGGCGAGGCGCCCGCGGGGGAGGGCGCGCCGTGGCCGGCCGTCGTCGATCCCTCGCTGCTGGCGAGCCAGGGGATCGGGACGGGCGACACCTTCGCCCTCGGCCGCATCACCGTGGAGGTGGCCGACACCATCGAAGCGGAGCCCGACAAGCTGTCGAGCGGCGTCGGCTTCGGCCCCCGCGTGATGGTCTCGACCGACGCGCTCGCCGCCTCCGGCCTCGTCCAGCCCGGGAGTCTGGTGGAGTGGAGCTACCGCGTGGCGGGCCCGGACGGCACCCTGTCCGACGCGGCGCTCGAGCGCCTCGTGGAGACGGCGGAGGCGCGCTTTCCCGCCGCGGGCTGGGAGATCCGCACCCGGCAGGACGCGGCGCCCGGCCTGCGCAACTCCATCGAGCGCTTCGCCCAGTTCCTCACCCTCGTCGGGCTGACGGCGCTCCTCGTCGGCGGCGTCGGCGTCGCCAACGCGGTCCGGGCGTACCTCCAGAAGAAGCGGGCCACCATCGCCTCCTTCCGCTCCCTCGGGGCGAGCGGGGGGTTCGTCTTCCGCGTCTACCTGTTCCAGGTGACGGCGCTCGCCCTCCTCGGCATCGCCATCGGGATCCTCGTGGGCGCGGCGATCCCGCCGCTCGCGGGCACCTTCCTCGCCGGCATCCTGCCCGTGGGCCAGCTCTTCCGCGTCTTTCCGGCCGAGCTCGCGCTCGCGGCCCTCTACGGCCTCCTGACCGCGCTCACCTTCGCCCTGTGGCCCCTCGGCCGCGCCCACGACGTGCCGCCGACCGCCCTCTTCCGCGACCGGGAGACGGGGCGGGCCCGCCCGCGCCTTCGCTACCTCCTCGCGGTGGCCGCGGCGGGCGTGGTGCTGGTGACGCTCGCCGTCGTCCTCGCCTACGATCCGTTCATCGCCGGCGTCTACGTGGTGGCGACGGCGGCCGCCTTCGTCCTGCTGCGGGCGGTCGGCGCGGGCGTGATGGCGCTCGCCCGCCGCGCACCGCGGGCGCCGTCCGCCGTCGTGCGGCTCGCCGTCGCCAACATCCACCGGCAGGGGGCGCTGACGCCGACGGTGGTCCTGTCCCTCGGCCTGTCGCTCAGCCTCCTCGTCACCCTCGCCCTCATCGACGAGAACCTCAGGAACACGCTCACCTCCCAGCTGCCCGAGCGGGCGCCGAGCTTCTTCTTCGTGGACATCCAGGACCGGGAGAAGGACGCGTTCGTGTCCTTCCTCGACGCCGAGGCGCCGGACGCATCCGTCGAGGTGCAGCCCATGCTGCGCGGGCGGATCGTGTCCATCGACGGCGTGGCGGCCGCCGACTGGCCGGCGGGCGAGGCGGACTGGGTGCTGCGCGGGGACCGGGGGATCACCTATTCGGCCACCGTGCCGCCGGGCTCGGTCGTCACGGAAGGGGCCTGGTGGCAGGGCGAGGGGGGCGACACGCCGCAGGTCTCCTTCGCCGACGAGCTCGCCCGCGAGCTCGGCCTTTCCGTCGGCGACACGGTGCGGGTCAACGTCCTCGGCCGGGAGATCGACACGACGGTCGCGAACTTCCGCACCGTCGAGTGGGAGTCGCTCTCCATCAACTTCGTGATGGTCTTCTCCCCCAACACCTTCCGCGGCGCGCCCCACGCCCACCTCGCGACCCTCACCTACCCGGACGGGACCGACGAGGAGGCGCGGGAGATCGCCCTCCTGAAGGACCTCGCCCGGGACTTCCCGACGGTGACGGCCGTGCGCGTGAAGCAGGCGCTCGAGGCGGTGAACGACGTGGTCTCGGACCTCGTGCTCGCGATCCGCGCGGCGGCTGGCGTGACCCTGTTCGCCTCCGTCCTGGTGCTCGCGGGCACGCTGGCGGCGAGCCACCGGGGCCGCATCTACGACGCGGTGATCCTGAAGACCCTCGGGGCGACCCGCGCACGGATCGTCGCCGCCTTCGCCCTCGAGTACGCGCTCCTCGGCCTCGCGACGGCCCTGTTCGCGATCCTGGCGGGCTCGGTCGCGGCCTACTTCGTCCTGGAAGAGCTGATGCAGGTCGACTTCGCCATGCTGCCTGGTGCGGTGGTCGGCGCCGTCGTGGGCGCGCTCGTGGTGACCGTGGGCCTCGGCCTCGTCGGCACCTGGCGGGCCCTCGGGGAGAAGCCCGCGCCGGTGCTGCGCGCGCTCTGACCGCGGCGGGGGGCGGGGCTGCGGCGCCGCCCCTTGCGGATCCTCCGGCCCCTCGCCCATAACCGGCGGGCGGCCCGTCGCCGGCCGCCGCGGGGGGACATCGAGGAGCGAGGCCATGGACGCATCGCACGGCGAGGCGCCGCGACCGAGGGTGGGGCTCGCCCTCGGCGGGGGCGGGGCGCTCGGCATCTCCCACATCGGCGTCATCCGCGTCCTGCAGGAGAATGGCATCCGCCCCGACATCGTGACCGGCACCTCGATCGGCGCGATGGTGGGGGCGGCCTACGTGTTCGGCCGTCTCGATTCGGTCGAGGCCCAGCTCTCCCGGATGACGCTCCTCGAGATGATGCGCCTTGCCGACTTCCAGTTCTGGAAGAGCGGCCTCCTCGGCGGCGATGCCGTCATGAAGGAGATGCGCCGCCACATCGGCGAAGCCACCTTCGAGGAGGCGGACCGGCCGTTCGCGGTCGTCGCCGCCGACATCGCCCACGACGAGGAGGTGACGATCGACCGGGGCGACGTCGCGAACGCCGTGCGCGCCTCGATCTCGCTCCCCGGCATCTTCACCCCCGTCCTCGACCGGGACCGGGTCTTGATCGACGGGGGCATGAAGAACCCGGTCCCCGTCAGCACCGCCCGCGCCATGGGGGCGGACGTCGTCATCGCCGTCGACGTGACGGGGGATTTCGCGGGCCAGGCGGCCGCGTCCGGCATCGTGCCCGGGCCGGTGCTCAAGACCGGCATCATCGAGGTGGTGACGGTCGCCTTCGCCATGGTGATGAAGGAGCTGGCGCTCGCCCGCAACATCATCCATCCGCCCGACGTGCTGGTCACCCCGAAGATCGGCCACATCAAGCAGTACGCCTTCGACCGGGGGGAGGAGCTGATCGCCGCGGGCCGGGACGCGGCCGAGGCGGCGCTGCCGGAGATCCTGCGGGCGGCGGGCCGCGACGCGGACACCGCCCGCACCGCCGCGGGCTGAGGCTTCCCGGGGATGGCCGATCCCGTCATGGCGCTCGTCGCGCTGTGGGGCCTTCTCGGCCGCCTCGCCGACCTCGCCGGGGCCGCCCTCGCCTTCGAGGCGGCCGCCTTCGCCTTCGTGGCGACGGACGGCTTCGGCCGCGCCATGGCCCTCGTCATCGTCTTCTTCGCGGGCGTGTCCACCACCCTCGGCGAGAGCCTCGTCCTGTTCCTCAACCGGGTACGGCCCTGGCGCTTCGTCCTGTCCCTCGCCCTCACCGGCGCGGTCTACCTCGCCAACGTGCTCGCGACCGCCGTCACGGTGAAGGCGGGGGCCTTCCTCCTGGCCGATGCCCGGCTCGACCTCGCGGCGATCGTGGGCGTCCAGGCCCTCGCCTACGCCCCGCGGCTGATGGGCGTCCTCGTCCTCATGCCCTACGCGGGCCAGGCCCTGAGCCGCCTTCTCGACCTGTGGACCCTCGCCCTCACGGTGTTCGGCCTCAGGGTGGGGCTCGACATCCACCTGGTGCTGGCGGCGGGCGCGGCGCTCGGCGGATGGATGCTCATGCAGCTTCTCCTGATGCTGTTCGGCGCCCCGCTGACGGCCCTCATGCAGCGCCTGCGCCGCCTCGTCTCCGGCAGCGCCCTCGACCTCGACCCGTCGGACGTGGCGGCGAGCCTCGCCCGCAAGGCGCGCGACCTCGTGGGCGGCGATCGGCGATGAGCGACGTCGTCCTGTCGGTCGTCCTCGTGAGCGGCGTCGCGCTCGGAATCTCCCTCGCCCTCGCCCCGCTCGAGACGCTGCGCTGGTGGGCGGGCTGGCTCGGTCCGGCGGTGGCGGACGAGGAGGAGGCCGACGTCCTCGCCCCGCCCGCCGCCGCGACCGGGAGCGCGGAGCCGCCGCCCGCCTGCTTCCTCGTGTTCCTTTCGGGGATCGGGTCGATCTCCGGCGACGAGCTCATGCCCCAGGAGCGGGCCTTCCTCGATCGTCTCGCCGTCCGCCTTCCGCAGGCGCGCATCGTACCCGACGTGTTTCCCTATGCCCCCTCGGGCCGCCCGCTCCTCACCGGGCAACGGGTCTTCACGCGGGTGTGGCGCCTCGTCGACCGGATGCGGCTCGCCAACGTCGCCGTCCTGCCCGCGCTCCTCAACCTGCGCAACCTGTTCCAGGTGATGGTGTCGGCGGACGACCGGTACGGCCCGATCTACTCCTTCGCCATGGCGCGGATGATTCGCGACGGCCTCGAGCGCAACGGCTATCGCGCGGAGCGGGCCGCGCCCGTCGTCCTCCTCGGCTTTTCCGGCGGCGGGCAGATCTCGGTGGGGGCGGCGACGTACCTCGCCGAGGCGCTCGCCGCACCGGTGACGGTGGTGACGATCGGCGGCGTCGTCGCCTCCGACCGGGGGCTCGCGGCCGTCCACCGTCTCACCTGCCTCGTCGGTGCGAAGGATCACGTCCAGCGCATCGGCGCCGTCGCCTTTCCGGGGCGCTGGGCGATCGCGGCGGCCTCGCCGTGGAACCAGGCGCGGGCGGCGGGCCGGATCGAGATCCGCACCATCGGTCCCATGGGCCACGCCGGCCGCGGCGGCTACATGGACGAGCGCCCTGCGCCGGACGGCGGCACCCCGTTCGCGATCGTCACCGTGGAGGCGGTCGCCGAGACCGTGAGGCGGGATCTCGGCGAGATCGCCGCCGCCGCGGGGCGTTAGCGACATCTTTGCACTCATCGGCAAAAAAGCGACAGGACGGGTGCCTCCGGTTGCGTCCGGCGCGTTGCCAAGGCCCCGGGCGGTTTGGCAGCGTCCGGGCGGATCCGGGCCCGGCGCCCGGTTCCCGAACCCGATTCGAACCGTCAAGGCGACGCCCGTTTCTCGATGCCCGATCTTCCAGCCCGATCCCGGCCCCACGACGCGAGGACAGGCGGTGCGTGCGCCGTCCGGCCGGCGGCGCGCCTCTTCGCCGCCCTCGGCCTCGTGGGCCTCCTCGCCGGCTGCCAGGCCCTGCCCGGCGACGGTCCGCTCGCCCAGGATCTCATCGAGCAGCCCCCAGACGGGCCGGCGCGGGAGTTCGTCTCGGTCCGGATCGACAATCGCGTCGTCAACATCGCCGGCCAGTACCGGCCCGCGCCGATGTCCACCTACTTCGGCCTCGCCGGCCCGCGGCCCGAGCTCCTGATCGATCAGGGTGACCAGCTCACCATCAACATCTGGGAGGCCGGGGCGGACGGCCTGTTCTCCTCCACCGCCTCGAAGGCGACCGCGATCAAGTCGGTGGTGGATTCCTCCGGCCGCATCTTCGTGCCCTATGTGGGGCCGATGACGGCGGCGGGCCGGTCGGTGGAGGCGGTGCGGACCTCGATCGAGAACGCGCTCGAGGACCGGGCGATCCAGCCCCAGGTCCAGGTCGTCGTGGACGAGAGCGTCGTCAACTCCGCCACCGTCATGGGCGACGTGGGCTCGCCCGGCCTCTATCCCATCGCCATTCCCGGCACGCGCATCCTCGATCTCGTGGCGCTCGCGGGCGGCTCCCGCTTTCCGACCTACGAGACGCAGATCATGCTGAAGCGGGGCGGCCGCGTCGCCTACGCCAACCTTGAGGACATCTTCGACAACCCGCCCGAGAACGTGCCCGTGCGGCCGGGCGACGACATCCTCGTCTCCCACGCCCCGCGCACTTTCACCGTGTTCGGCGCCACCGGCAGCCGCGAGGAGTTCAAGTTCGAGACGCGCCGCCTGACGCTCGCCGAAGCGCTCGCCCGCGCGGGCGGCCTCTCGGACAACCGGGCGAACGCCATGGCCGTCTTCCTGTTCCGCTTCGAGCCGCAGGAGATCGCGCGGCAGCTGTCCGAGCGGGCCGAGACGGTGCCCGCGGGCAGCCGCGTATTCGTGCCGGTGGTCTACCGCCTCAACCTGCGCGATCCGGAGGGCTTCTTCCTCGCGCAGTTGTTCGACATGCGTGACGAGGACCTCATCTACGTCGCCAACCATCCGACGGCCGATCTCGGCAAGTTCCTGCAGATCATCAGCCCGCTCCTCGGCAACGTGACGCAGGTCAGCAACTTCGCCGAGTGACGACCGGGGCCCGTCCCGCGGCGACGGGCGCGTCCGGCGCGCCGGGTGCGGGTCGGGGCGGCCCTGGAGGACGTCGGGGGCGGGTCGGCGCGGCGCGGCCCGCGCCCCCGCGAGCCTCGCCCACGCCGTTCGGCCGACCGTCCGTTCAGCCTCCCGGGCCCGGTCGGCCGAGGGCGTCGGCGAGGGCGCGGAAGCAGGCGTCGAACATCTGAGGCGTCAGGCGGCCGGTGTTCGTGTTGTAGCGCGAGCAGTGGTAGCTGTCGGCCAGCAGGAGGCCCCCGGGCAGGGGGTGGAGCGCCCCGTGGCCGAAGGGGGCGCTGCGGCGCGGTGTGGCCGTGGCGTCGAGGACCGCGTCGTGGGCGAGGCGGCCGAGTGCGAGGACTGCGCGAAGGTCGGCGAGGCGGGCGATCGTCGCCTCGAGGAAGGGGCGGCAGGCGCGCGTTTCCGCGCCCGTCGGCTTGTTCCGGGGCGGCACGCAGCGCACGGCATTGGTGATCGCCGCGCCCGCGAGCACGAGGCCGTCGTCGGGCCGCGCATCGTAGCGCCCCCGCGCCCATCCGTGGGCGAGGAGCGTGCGGTAGAGGAGGTCGCCCGCGTAGTCGCCGGTAAAGGGGCGGCCGGTGCGGTTCGCCCCCTTGAGGCCGGGCGCGAGGCCGACCACGAGGAGGATCGCGTTGGGGTCGCCGAAGGTCGGCACCGGGGCGTTGAACCAGTCGGGCGCCGCCGCCCTCTGCTCGTGGCGGAAGGCGACGAGGCGTGGGCACAGCGGACAGTCCGGCGGCGGGTCCGCGGCCGGGACGGGCGCCTCGGCGTCGGGATGCATGGCGCTGCGGCCCCGCCCGCTAGTCCTGGTCGTCTTCCTGGGTGCGGGCCGCTGCGGCCGCGGCGCGCTCCCGCTCGGCGATCCGGCTCGCCCGCTCCGCCGGGTCGCGGCCCACCTTCGATTCGAGGTCGGCGAGGTCGATGAAGTGGTCCGCCTGGCGGCGCAGGTCGTCGGCGATCATCGGCGGCTGTGTCTGGAGGGTGGATACGACGCTCACCTTCCGGCCCCGCCGCTGCAGGGCTTCCACGAGGCGACGGAAGTCCCCGTCGCCGGAGAACAGCACGTAGTGATCGACCATGTCGGCGAGCTCCATGGCATCGATCACGAGCTCGATGTCCATGTTGCCCTTGAGCTTGCGGCGCCCGTTCTGGTCGAAGAACTCCTTCAGCGGCTTGGTGACGACTGTATAGCCGTTGTAGTCCAGCCAATCGATCAACGGGCGAAGCGTCGAATATTCCTGGTCCTCGACGGTCGCGGTGTAATAATACGCGCGCAGAAGGTAGGCGGTCGACTGGAATTCAGTCAAGAGGCGCTTGTAGTCAACGTCGAAGCCGAGAGCACGCGCGGTGGAGTAGAGGTTGGCGCCGTCGATGAAAAGAGCGATTTTTTCTCTTGGATCAAACATCAAATGGTCTATCTTCAGTTGAGGAGACGGCCATCACGGTGCGCTCCCGGGGACGGGCGCGACCCGCGAGGCGGTGCCCGCCCGCTGGACGGACGCCACCCGCTTGCGGGACGGCTTCGCTCGCACCATAATTATAGAGTATGTGGTTGACCACAAGCTTAAACGGTCTCCGCCACCGCCGCCGTGCGGGACGGGTCGCGCCGGCGCATCGGCGGCGGCCCCTGGTCCCGTGGAAAATCGCGGCTCGCCACGCCGGACCGCGGCGGTCGGTCGCCCCGGGCGAGACGTCACCCCTTTCGGAGTTGAGACATGGCACGCGTCACCGTCGAGGATTGCATCGACAAGGTCGATAACCGCTTCGAGCTCGTTCTCCTCGCCGGGCATCGCGCCCGGATGATCTCGAGCGGATCGCCCCTCACCGTGGACCGGGACAAGGACAAGAACCCGGTCGTCGCCCTGCGCGAGATCGCGGCGAGCCGCGTGAGCCCGGAGGATCTCAAGGAGGACCTCATCCACTCCCTCCAGAAATACGTGGAGGTGGACGAGCCCGAGCAGCAGCCCGCCCTCGGCGCGCCCCCGCCCGCCGGCGGAGAGGACGAGATCGACCTCGCCTTCAACCGCATGAGCGAGGAGGAACTCCTGAAGGGCCTCGAGGGCCTCGTCCCGCCCGAGAAGACCGAGGAGATCTGACGGGGCGTGCCAGCGCCCTCCCGCGCCGGCCTCCAACCGGCCATGCCGCGGCGATGAGCCGCAGGCGGGGGCGCCTGCGCGCCCCCGTCCGTCCGTGCCCGCGCCGGTCCGCGGCCGGGCCGTTCACCGGAACCCTCGCGCCATGATGCGGCAGTACGAGCTCGTCGAACGGGTCGCCCGCTACAACCCGAAGGCCGACGAGGCGCTTCTCAACAAGGCCTACGTCTACGCCATGCAGAAACATGGCGACCAGAAGCGGGCTTCGGGCGATCCTTACTTCTCCCACCCCCTCGAGGTGGCGGCGATCCTCACCGAATTGAAGCTCGACGACGCGACCGTCGCCGTCGCGCTTCTCCACGACACGATCGAGGACACCGACGCCACCCGCGCCGAGATCGACCAGCTGTTCGGCCCCGAGATCGGCAAGCTGGTCGAAGGGCTCACCAAGATCCGGCGCCTCGACCTCGTCTCCACGAAGGCGAAGCAGGCGGAGAACTTCCGCAAGCTGCTGCTCGCGGTCGCCGACGACGTACGGGTCCTTCTCGTCAAGCTCGCCGACCGGCTGCACAACATGCGCACGATCCGCTACGTGCCGCCGGACAAGCGCCAGGCGATCGCCGCCGAGACCATGGAGATCTACGCCCCCCTCGCGGGACGCATGGGCATGCAGGGCATGCGCGAGGAACTCGAGGCGCTCGCCTTCGACATCCTCGAGCCGAACGCGGCGGCCATGATCAAGGAGCGGCTGGAGGACCTCAGGGCGCGCAACCGCGACCTCATCGGCCAGATCGAGACGGACCTCGCCGCGCGCCTCGACTCCCACGGCATCAAGGCCGACGTCACGGGCCGCGAAAAGCGCCCCTACGCCATCTTCCAGAAGATGCAGAGGAAGTCGATCAGCTTTGAGCAGCTGTCGGACATCTACGGCTTCCGGGTGATCGTGGAGGACGTCGCCACCTGTTACCGTGTCCTCGGGGTGATCCACTCGACCTGGGCGATGGTGCCCGGCCGTTTCAAGGATTACATCTCGACGCCGAAGCAGAACGACTACCGCTCGATCCACACCACCGTGGTCGGCCCGCGCCGCCAGCGGGTGGAGCTGCAGATCCGCACCGCCGAGATGCATCGCACCGCCGAATACGGCATCGCCGCCCACGCCTTCTACAAGGAGACCGGCCGCGGCAACGGCGCCGCCCGGCAGAACGGGGACAGCCGGGCCTACGAGTGGCTGCGGCGGACCATCGACCTTCTGTCGATCGCGGACAACCCGGAGGAGTTCCTCGAGCACACCAAGCTCGAGCTGTTCCACGACCAGGTGTTCTGCTTTACCCCGAAAGGCCGCCTCATCGCCCTGCCGCGCGGGGCGACGCCGATCGACTTCGCCTACGGCGTGCACACCGACGTCGGCAACACCTGCGTCGGCTGCAAGATCAACGGCCACATCAAGCCCATCGCCACCCAGCTCGAGAACGGCGACGAGGTGGAGATCATCCGCTCCGAGAGCCAGACGCCCGCGCCCGCCTGGCTCACCATCGCCGTCACCGGCAAGGCGCGGGCGGCGATCCGGCGCGCCACGCGGGACGCCGAGCGCCGCCAGTACGCCAAGCTCGGCCACCACATGCTGGACGACGCCCTCGCCCGCCACGGCAAGCTCCTGTCCTCCGGGACGGTCCGCACGGCCGCCGCCGCCCTCGGCCAACCCTCGCCGGACGACCTCCTCGCCGCGGTCGGCCGCGGCACGGTCGACGTGAAGGCCGTCATCGGCGCCATCGACCCGGCCCTCGCCGCCGCCGGCAACGGGGCCGCCGCGCCGGGGGAGGGGGGGCCGAAGCCGGTGCCGATCCGCGGGGCGTTCGGCGACCTGCCGGTGCGTTTCGCCCCCGAGTGCGGCGCCGTCCCGGGCGAGCGGATCGTCGGCGTGCTCACGCCGGGGAAGGGCGTCACCATCTATCCCCTCGAGGCGCCCGCGCTCGCGGCCCTGTCCGGGGACCGGGACCGGTTCATCGAGGTGCGCTGGGAGGTGGACCGGCAGTCCGACGAACTCTTCCCCGTCCAGATCGCCGTCTCGGCGGTGAACGAACCGGGCTCCCTCGGCCGCATCGCCACCATCGCGGGCGACATCGGCGCCAACATCGACACCGTGCGCATGACGCGCCGGGACAAGGACTTCACGGAGATGCGCTTCACCCTCGAGGTGCGCGACCTGCGCCACCTGAAGGAGGTGCTCGCGCGCCTGTCGGAGTGCCCGGTGGTCTCGAGCGCCCGCCGCGTCCTCAACTGACCCGCAACGCGCGGGCGTTGCGGCGGACCGTGGGCCTGCCCATCTCTACCGCCGGTGCCCGGCCGGTGCGGCTGCGCGCTTGCCGGCGGGGCCGGACGGGCGCATCATCCACCGGTCGGCGCGCCCCCCGCGGGTGCCGCATCGCGGGTGCCATCACGAAAGACCCTGTCCGACGACCATGCTGTTCAGCCGGAAGAGCAAGACCGACTGGCGGGAGCGCACCCGGGTCGCCCTGTGGCCCCGGCGGTCCTGGCGGCGCTCGTTCTCCTACTATCGACACCGCGTCATGCGGCTCGGCGCGAGCCCGCACGCCATCGCCGCGGGCGTGGCGGCCGGCATCTTCGCCTCCTTCACCCCGCTCGTCGGGTTCCATTTCATCCTGGGGTTCATCCTCGCCTGGTTCCTCGCCGGCAACATGGTGGCCGCGGCGATCGGGACGGCGGCGGGCAACCCGCTCACCTTTCCCGTCATCTGGGTGTCGTCCTTCCAGGTGGGCCGCTTCATCCTGGGCTCCGACGCGCCGGTCACCCACCCCCTCGACCTCGAGCTGTCGCCCGAGCTCCTCGTCAACTCCTTCCAGGCGCTGTGGCCGACCTTCAAGCCCATGCTGGTGGGCGGCGTGGTGCTCGGCACGGTGGCCGCGGCCATCGGCTACGTCCTCGTGCGCTCGGCGGTCGCCGCATCCCAGGCCGTGCGGCGCCAGCGGCTTCGCGCCGCAAGGCCGCTTCCCGCCGAGGGGGGCTTTGCGGCGGACGACAAAAACCCCTAACGGTGGGGCGGACGGGGACCGGGCGCGGGCGACCGGGCGCCCCGTCGACGTCCCATCCGTCCATCTGTCGAGGTGTACCATGGCGAACAGGGCGCTGCTGCGGCTCGGCGTCAACGTCGACCACGTGGCGACGGTGCGCAACGCGCGCGGCGGCTTCCGGCCGGACCCGATCCGCGCGGCCGCCGTCGCCGCCGAGGCGGGCGCCGATTCCATCACCATGCACCTGCGCGAGGACCGCCGCCACATCCGCGACGAGGACGTGGTGCGCGTGATGGCGGAGGTGGCGCTGCCCCTCAACCTCGAGATGGCCGCGACGGAGGAGATGGTCGCCATCGCCCGCGCCCGCCGGCCCCATGCCGTCTGCCTCGTGCCCGAGAAGCGGGAGGAGCGCACCACCGAGGGCGGCCTCGAGGTCGCGGGCCAGGCCGACCGCCTGACGGACGTGGTGGCGGCGCTCGCCGACGTCGGCGCCCGCGTGTCGCTGTTCGTGGAGGCCGACCCGCGCCAGCTCGACGCCGCCCGCGCCGTGGGCGCGCCGGTGGTGGAGCTCCACACGGGCCGCTATTGCGACGCCTTCGCCGCGGGCGATCACGCGACGCGGGACGCGGAGCTCGCCGCCATCCGCGCCGCCGCCCGCCACGGCGGGGAGATCGGCCTCGAGATCCACGCGGGCCACGGCCTCACCTTCGAGGACGTGGCGCCGATCGCCGCGATCCCGCAGATGGCCGAGCTCAACATCGGCCACTTCCTCGTCGCCGAGGGGCTGTTCCTCGGCTTCGGCCACGCGGTGGCCCACATGAAGGCGCTCATCGTCGCGGCGCGCGGGGAGGCGGCGTGATTCTCGGGCTCGGCTCCGACCTGGTGGACATCCGCCGGATCGAGCGCACGCTCGAGCGTTTCGGCGAGCGCTTCACGCAGCGGGTCTTCACCGGGACGGAGCGGGCGCGGGCGGACGGGCGGGCGGCGCCGGCGGCGCGGGCGGCGTCCTACGCCCGCCGCTTCGCCGCCAAGGAGGCGTGCTCCAAGGCGCTCGGCACGGGGCTTTCGCTGGGCGTCGCCTGGCGCGAGATGGGCGTCGTCAACCGGCCCGGGGGGGGCGCCCACGATGGTGCTCGCGGGCGGCGCGGCGGCCCGGCTCCAGGCGATGACGCCGCCGGGCTTCCGGGCGGCGGTCGACCTTTCGATCACGGACGACCACCCGCTCGCCCAGGCGTTCGTGGTGATCTCCGCGGTGCCGGAGGACTGGCCCGTCCCCGCCATCCGGGGCTAGGCGCGGGGCGGCCTTCGTTGCGCGGCAAGGCGCCCATGACTATCTGACGCGTCCTGCCGGCGCGGCGCCGGCGGGCCTTTCGACAGGGATCACATGAGCGTGTCCAGCGACAAGACGACGGGTGAGAGCGGCAGCATCTGGGAATACGTGAAGATCCTGATTCAGGCGGGTCTGATCGCCCTTGTGATCCGCACGGTGCTGTTCCAGCCGTTCAACATCCCGTCCGGTTCGATGATGGACACGCTGCTCGTCGGCGACTATCTGTTCGTCTCCAAGTACAGCTATGGCTACAGCCGCTACTCCTTCCCCTTCGGCCTCGCTCCGTTCGACGGGCGCGTCCTCGCCTCGACGCCGGAGCAGGGGGACATCGCCGTCTTCAAGCTGCCGTCGGACAACCGGACGGACTTCATCAAGCGCGTCATCGGCCTGCCGGGCGACGAGATCCAGATGCGCGACGGCCATCTCCACATCAACGGCGAGCCGGTGGAGCGCGAGCGCATCGAGGACTTCGTGACGATGACGCCGGGCGGCCGGCGTCTTTCGATCCCGCGCTACGTCGAGACGCTGCCGAACGGCGTCTCCTACCACGTGCTCGACGCCCAGCCCCGCTCCATGGGCGACAACACGCCGGTCTATACCGTGCCCGAGGGTCATTACTTCGTGATGGGCGACAACCGGGACAATTCCTCCGACAGCCGCGTGCAGAACTACGTGGGCTTCGTGCCGTTCGAGAACTTCGTGGGCCGCGCGGAGATCATCTTCTTCTCGGTGGAGGAGGGCGAGCCGGTCTGGCAGATCTGGAAGTGGCCTTGGAGCGTGCGGTGGGGCCGGATCTTCGACACCCTGTGACGTGCCGCGGGGGAGGGGCGTGGTGAAGAACCGCCGCGACCGGGATCGGGAGCGCCTCGAGGCGCGGCTCGGCCATCGGTTCGAGCGGCCGGTGCTCCTCGAGCACGCGCTCACCCATGCGAGCCACTACGCCCTCGGGGACGGGCCGACCTACGAGCGGCTGGAGTTCGTCGGCGACCGGGTGCTCGGCCTGTCCGTCGCGGCCATGCTCTACGCGGCCTTCCCGGCGGCGGCCGAGGGGGAACTCGCCCAGCGCTACAACCAGCTCGTCAAGCGCGAGACCTGTGCGGCGGTGGCGCGCGAACTCGGCATCGACGTGGCGCTGCGCCTCGGCGGGGCGGAGGCCGACGCGGGCGGCCGGCGGCGCGTCGCCATCCTCGCCGACGCCTGCGAGGCGGTGCTGGCGGCCGTCTTCCTCGACGCGGGCTTCGAGGCGGCGCGCGCGGTGGTGGAGCGTCATTGGGGCGAGCGGATGAGGGAGGCCGCCCGCCCGGTGCGCGATTCGAAGACCGTGCTGCAGGAGTGGCTGCAGGCGCAGGGCCATCCGACGCCCACCTACCACGAGGTCTCCCGCACCGGCCCGGACCACGCCCCCGTCTTCACCATCGAGGTGCGCGGGGAGGGGATCGACCCCATGACCGGCCAAGGATCCTCCAAGCGCCAGGCAGAGCAGGAGGCCGCCCGCGCCGTTCTCCTCTCCGTCGGCGCCCTCGACGAGCCGGGCGAGCCCCCCGCCGCCTGACGCCTGCCCGGACGGCCCGGACCCCCCGGTCGATGCCGCCAGCGAGGCGGAACGGCCCGACGCTCCCCGGACGGCCATGGAAACGTGCCGGCGCGCGATCGTGTCGCCCCAGAACGGCCGAAGGCGCGGGGTGACCGGCGCCCGCCCCGGCGCGACCCCCGCGGTCTGTCGATCGCCCCTGCCGCGCAGGTCGCCTCGGCGCGGGCGGCCGGGCGTGCGGTCGATCCGACGCAGCCCGCGCACAGAAACACTCGCTTCCTCCCGGAGTTGACCCTGCCGTCGCGGGAGATGCGCGTCGCGGACGGCGCCGCCGCACGCCTGCCGACGCCGGAGCCCCGCCTGCCGCACGCGCGCCCCCGGCCACGGAGGAACCACCGTCCCAGATGCGCACCTTCGTCGTCATCGCCTTCCTCGCCGCTGCCGCGGCGGGCGTTGCGGTCCTCTTCTTCCCGGAGCGGACGGCATCCGTGCTGCCCGCATCCGTCGCCTCCGTCCTCGGGCTCGAGGCGGGCGGGAACGGCGATGATGCGGGCGGGCGGCCGCCGACGGCCGTGGGGACCGCGCCGGTCGCGGTCGCGCCCGCGGTCTCCCGCTTCGAGACGAGCGGGGAGGTGGTGGCCGCCGACAGCGTGGTCCTGTCGGCGGAGGTGGCGGGGATGGTGGAGACCGTCTTCGTGGAGGACGGGGCGCGTCTCGAGAAGGGCGATCCGGTGGTGCGCTTCGACGACACGTCGGAGCGGGAGGCCGTGGAGGCGGCCCGGGCCCGGCTCGTGGAGGCGCAAGCGGACCTTTACCGCCAGCGCGAGCTCTTCGAGCGGGACGTGGCGGCCGAGGCGCGGGTCGAGACGGCCCGCGCCGCCGCCGAGGCCGCCCGCGCCGACCTCGAGGCCGCACAGGCGCGCCTCGAGGACGAGACGGTGCGCGCGCCGTTCTCCGGCCGCGTCGGCTTCGTGGACGTGTCGCCCGGCGCCTTCCTGCGGCCGGGCGATCCCATCGCCACCCTCAAGACCGTCGAGGCCCTCCGCGCCCGCTTCTCTCTCCCCCTCGAGGTCGCCAGGGCGGCGCGGGATGCCGAGCGGGTGCGCCTCGCCTGGGACGACACGGCCGTGGAGGCGCCCGTCGTCGTCGTGTCTCCGCTCAACGACCCGGACAGTCGCACCCGGCCCGCGGAGGCGGAGCTGCCGCCCGGCACCGGGCTCGAGCCGGGCGCGTTCGTGACCGTCTCGGTCCCGACCGCCCGGCGCGAGAACGCGCTCCTCGTTCCCCAGACGGCGGTGCGGCGGGAGGGGTTCCGTTCCCACGTCTTCCGCGTCGTCGAGGGTGAGGATGGGCCGGTCGCGCGGCGCACGACGGTCGAGACGGGCGTCCTTGCGGGCGCGTGCGTCGAGATCCGCTCCGGCCTCACGCGGGAGGCCACCGTGGTGTCGAGCGGCCTGCAGAAGATCCGCGACGGCGCCCGCGTCCGCCCGGCGGGGAGCGGGGCGTCTCGCCAGGGCGGAAGGCCCGGGCAGGCGGCGTCCGGCGGGGCCTCGCCCTGCGGCGAGGGGCGCGAGGCCGGCCGCACCATGGCCGCCCGCGCCGGGAGCGCGAAGGGGGCGCCGGCCGGGGACACGGAGCGATGACCTTGCCGGAGCTGTCCGTCCGGCGGCCGGTGCTCGCCGTCGTCGCCGCCCTCCTCGTGATCGTCGCGGGGCTCGCCGCCGTCACGCGGCTGCCCGTGCGCGAGTACCCGGACGTGGACCCGCCCATCGTGTCCGTCTCCATCGTCTATCCCGGCGCGTCGGCGGAGGTGGTGGAGCGCGACGTCACCCAGGTGGTGGAGGACAACCTCAACGGCATCGAGGGGGTGGACGTCATCACCTCCACCTCCCGTGCCGGCTTCTCCCGCATCTCCATCCGCTTCGAGCTCGACCGCGCGCTCGACGCGGCCGCCGCCGACGTGCGCGACCGGGTGTCCGCGGTCGGTCAGGACCTGCCGGACGAGGCCGAGGAGCCGGTGATCCGCAAGTCCGAGGCGAACGCGAGCGCCATGATGTGGATCACGCTCACCTCCGACGAGCGCGACCGGCGGGCCCTCACCGACGTCGCCATCCGCACCCTCGTGGACCCCCTGTCGATCGTCGACGGGGTGAGCCAGGTGATCGTCGGCGGGGAGCGGCGCTACGCCATGCGCGTGCGCCTCGACCGGGGGCTGATGGCCGCCCGCGGCGTCACCGCCGGGGACGTCGCCGCCGCGCTCCGCCGGGAGAACGTGGACGTGCCGGCGGGCCGCGTGGAGATGCCGACGCGGGAGTATACCGTCCGCACCGAGACGAAGCTCCTCGAGGTGGGCGCATTCGAGGACCTCGTGATCCGCGATGGCCCCGACGGGAGCGTGCGCCTCGGCGACGTGGCGACGGTGGAGCTCGGCGCCGAGAGCGACCGCAGCGCCGTCTTCCGCTCCGGCGAGGCGGCGGTGGGCCTCGGCATCGTGCGCCAGTCCGGCTCCAACACCCTCGCGGTCGCAAGCCGCGTGAAGGAGGCGCTCGACGCCCTCGGCCCCCTCGTGCCTGACGACGTGACCCTCGCCATCTCCTACGACCAGTCGATCTTCATCGAGCGGTCCATCGAGGAGGTGGTGCGGACGCTGTTCATCACGGTCGCCCTCGTGGTGGCGGTGGTGTGGCTGTCGCTGGGCGCCCTCGGGGCGACGCTGGTGCCCGCCGCCACCATCCCCGCCGCGGTGGTGGGGGCGTTCGCGGTGATGGCGGTCGCCGGCTTCTCGGTGAACACGCTGACGCTCCTCGCCCTCGTCCTCGCCATCGGGCTCGTCGTCGACGACGCCATCGTGGTGGTGGAAAACGTGACGCGCCGCCGGGAGGAGGGGGACCCGCCGCTCGCCGCCGCCGTCCGCGGGGCGGGGGAGGTGTTTCTCGCGGTGGTGGCGACCACCCTCGTGCTGGTCGCCGTCCTCGTCCCGATCGCGGCCCTTACCGGTACCATCGGGCGCCTGTTCACCGAGTTCGCGATCACGCTTGCGGCGACCGTCGTCTTTTCCTCCTTCCTCGCCCTGACGCTCGGGGCGATGCTCGCCTCGCGCTTCGCCAGGCCCGGCGCGGGCAACCGGGTGACGCGCCTTTTCACCGGCGCCCTCGCCCGGGCCGAGGCGGGCTATCGCCGGCTGGTGTCGGGCATCGTCGGCGCGGCCGTCCTCGTCGTGCCGGCGGTCCTCCTCCTCGGCGCGGGCGGCTATCTCCTCGCCCGGTCGCTGCCGGGCGAACTCGCGCCCACGGAGGACCGGGCCGTCTTCATCGTGCCGATCACCGCGCCGGAGGGGGCGACCCTTTCCGAGACGGAGGCGGCGCTCGCGCGGGTCCGGGAGATCCTCGAGCCCTACACGGGCGAGGACGGGCCGGTGGAGGACACCATCGGCATCGTCGGCACGGGCGATGCCGGCCCGCCCCAGGTGAACTCGGCCCTCGCCATCGTGAAGCTGCGCCCGTGGGAGGCGCGCCGGAAGAGCCAGCAGGCGCTGGTGGAGGAGGTGCTGCCGAAGATCGTGTCGATCCCCGGCGCCCAGGCCGTGGCCGTCAACCCGGCCTCCCTCGTGCCCGACAGCTTCGGCAAGCCGATCCAGATGGCGATCGCCGGCCCCGACTACGACACCGCCTATCGCTGGGCGCAGACGGTGAGGCAAGCGGCGCGGGCCCTCGGCTCCATGCGGGGGATCGAGCTGTCGTTCAACCGGGAGAGCCCGCAGCTCGCCCTCACGATCGACCGGCGCCTCGCCGCCGACCTCGGCCTCGACGCGGCGCGGATCGGCGAGGCGCTGAGGGTCTTCTTCGGCTCGGGCACCGACATCACCGAGTTCTACCGGGACGGGGAGACGTACGAGGTCATGGTCCGCGGCGCCGAGGCCGACCGGGACGAGCCGACGGACATCGGCGCTCTCCAGGTGCGCGCGGACGACGGGTCGCTCGTCCCCCTCGCGACGGTGGTGGACGTCGGCGTGGAAGGAACGGCCGCCTCCTACCGGCGGGTGGACCGGCGGCCCTCGGTGGTGCTGACGGCGGTGCCTGCGGAAGGAGCGGACCTCGGCTCCATCATCGGCGAGCTCACCGCAATCGCCGCGAACGACCTGCCGCCCGAGGCGCAGGTGACCTGGCTCGGCCTGTCGCGGGAGTTCACGGATCAGGGCGCGTCGGTCATCGTCGTCTTCGCGCTCGCGATCCTCGTCGTCTACCTCACGCTGGCGGCCCTCTTCTCCAGCTTCCTGACCCCGTTCGTGGTGATCCTGGCGGTGCCCCTCGCCATCGCGACCGGGATGGCGGCGCTGTGGGCGACGGGGGGCAGCCTCAACATCTTCAGCCAGATCGGCCTTCTCCTCGCCGTCGGCCTCCTCGCCAAGAACGCGATCCTGGTGGTGGACTTCGCCGGCCGCCGCCGCGCGGAGGGCATGGACCCGCGCGCGGCCACCGAGGCGGCCGCCGAGGCCCGCTTCCGCCCCATCGTGATGACCTCGGTCGCCACGCTCTTCGGCGCCCTGCCGCTCGCCCTCGCCACCGGGCCGGGGGCGGAGAGCCGCAGCGTCATCGGCGTGACGGTGATGGCGGGCGTGGTCGGGGCGACCCTCATCACCCTGTTCGTCGTGCCGGCGCTCTACCGCCTCGCCACCCGCTTCACCGCGGCGCCCGGGGCGACGAGCCGCGCCGTCGACCGGGAGCTCGACGAAACCGAAGGCTGCGAGCGCGTTCCCCAACGGGAGGCGGCCTCGCCCGCCCCCGGCGAGTAGCCGCCCGACCCTCTCCCGTTCCCGCCGGAGCCGCCCGATGTCCTTCACCCGCCTTTACACCCGCTTCGAGCGGCTCGTGGCGATGGTCCTTCTCCTCGGCATGGCCGTCGTCATCGTGCTCGCCACCTTCAGCTTCCTGAGGACGATTGCCCTGACGGTGACCGGCTGGGACGGCGACCTCGACTATGCGACCTTCCAGACCCTGTTCGACCGGGTGCTCGCGGCGATCATCGCGCTGGAGCTCGCCCACTCGGTCCACCAGATGGTGGAGGGCAAGCACGGCTTCACCCAGGTGAAGACGGTCCTCGTGATCGGCGTGCTCGCGGTCGTGCGCAAGCTCATCCTCCTCGAGGTGGAGGCGACGTCGGGGGTGTTCCTGCTCGGCCTCGGCGGGGCGATCCTCGCCCTCGGCGCGGTCTTCGCCCTCGTCCACTGGGTCGAGAAGCGCGAGAGCGAGACGGCGCTTCCCTCCCCGGGCGCGGAGGATCCGGAGCACATGTCGCCCGGCGAGCGCTGATCCCACGGGGTGCCGCCGCGGAAGGCGGTCATCGACCGACAGGTCGCGCTCCGGCCGCCGCTCCGGCCGCCGAACGGCCCGGCCCCCTCATCCGGATCGACGACCGGCCCGCCCGCTCCCCTGGCGGCATCGGCGCCCCCGTCGAGGCCGATCCCGCCCGCAGGGTGCCCGGACCTTACCCGTCGCCTCCGAGCGCGTCCGCGTCCGCGTTCGCTCGCGCACGCCGCCCCCATCGGCCGGCAGGCCCCGTGGCGAGGGCGCCCGTGCGGCCAGCGCCGCGCCGGTTTCCTCGACCAGCCCGCCGAAGGGGGCTCCGACGGGTGGATGGACCCGTCCGTCACTCCCGTCGACAACTTCGCAAAATAGTCGAGACGCTGCCGCCGGAAGAGCAGACTTGTGGCGCCGAAGGTGGATGATCGGCCGACAACCGTAATCCGACTTTCGCCGGCGGTACAACTCACAATTCAGCAAAATACTCCGGATTGTCGAGCTACACAAGAACCTTGCAATGTGCAACTGTATGGAGCGAATACGGCCTTGAGGCGTCTGCCGACCAGGGTCGCAGCAACCTCTGCAATCCGAACGGGCATGGGAGAGACCGGGGTGCCGGACGCCCCGGAGGACCGGCAATGACACCGCTCGAAAGGCGTCTGAAGCGGCTGTCCCGGCTCGACGGGTCGGCGCTGGAGCTCGTTGCGCGCGCCCACTCGCGGCTGGAAACGCGCGCCTCGGGCACAGAGCTGTTCGCCGAGGGGGCGGAGCCGTCGGCCACCTACGCCGTCGTGGGCGGCTGGTGTGTGCGCACGCGAACGCTTGCGGACGGCCGGCGACAGGTCCTCGGTTTCGTCCTGCCGGGCGATTTCGTCCACTTCTCCTGGCTGCCGCGGTCGATGGTCGCCACCGACGTGGAGTGCTGCACCCCGGTCTCCCTCGCCAACCTGTCCCAGGTGCGGCGCCACCTGCTCGCGGCGCATCCCGACGACCCGCTCGCCGTCGCCTTCCGCATCATCCAGGAGGTGGATGCGGCGCAGCAGCACGTCCACGTCGCCATGCTCGGCCGCCAGTCGGCGTACGAGCGCATCGCGGTTCTGATGCTCGATCTTTACCGTCGCCTCGAGGCCGTCGGGCTCGCGGGGGAAGAGGGCTTCACGATGCCGCTCACGCAGCAGGTCCTCGCCGAGGCGCTCGGCCTCAGCATCGTGCACGTGAACCGGACGCTGATGCAGCTCGGCCGGGACGACCTCATCGTCCGCAAGGGGCAGACCATCCGCCTGCCGGACCGGGCGCGCCTCGCGAGCCTCGTGGACTACAACCCGCCCGCCATCCTGCGGGGCGAAGCGCGCACCGAGGGCTGCGTGGGCGCGGACTAGAAGGGCAACTGGGGAGAAGGCGCGGGCGCGGCGGCGATCGCCGCGGCGTGGCCGACCGCAAGCGCCGGGGGCTTGCTTTCCTCACGGGCCGAACGGCGTCGGCCGACCCTCGCCCTGCGCTGGTGGGGGCAAGGTCGCGCGGCACCACGTTGCCGCGGCGGCGAAAGCGGATTACCGTCCGGCGGCACGGGCGACGCGTTCGGTTCACCTGCCGGGCGACAAGACCCGAAAACCGGTTCGGGCCTGTCCCCAACGGGTGCCGCATG